>CAIKMY010000265.1 GCA_903828635.1 uncultured Acidobacteriota bacterium | reverse complement strand
TTGACACGTCCCTCCCACGGAACGACGAAGTAGAACCGATGGCCATTGAGCGATGGTATCAGCCAGGCACCACTCACCGGCAACCGCTCCGCTGCCACCGTCAGGTGAATCCCCTTTGATGGACGAACGCTCTTTCGCAGATCCCCGGCGGCTCCGCCCGGCAGCCGCAGCGTCTCCTCCATCCAGACCCCGGTCGCATTGATGATCACCTTTGCCCGCAAGTCCAGCGAGCGATCCGTCAGCGTGTCCCTCAGCATGACACCGGTTGCCATTCCACTGTCATTTCGGAGAAATCCGGTAACCGTGGCGTAATTGGCCACACAGGCACCCAGTTCATGCGCAGTCCTGACCACCTCGACCACCAGTCGTGAGTCATTTGTCAGGCCGTCATAATAAAGCAGCGCTCCCTCAAGCCCCCGTTCATCGAGCAGCGGGGCATAGGTGAGCGCCTCTTTGCGTGAAAGTCGCCGATGGCGTCCCAGCCGAAACCTCCCTGCCAGCAGGTCGTAAAGAAACATCCCCGCCCGCATCTTCAGGGGATGATCGTAATTTCGACGCCGATCCCGATAGACCGGCACCAGAAATGGAAACGGCTCGGCAAGGTGCGGAGCGATTCGCGTCAGAATTGCCCGCTCAAGCAGCCCCTCCCTGACCATGGCGAAGTCGAAGTGCTCAAGGTAGCGCAATCCTCCGTGGATCAGCTTGGTCGAGCGACTGGATGTCCCGGCCGCAAAATCACGCTTCTCGACCAGTGCGGTCTTCAGGCCGCGTGCCGCTGCATCCAGCGCCAGTCCCGCACCCGTGATGCCCCCACCAATCACCAGAATCTCGAACTCTTCCGCCGCCATTCGTCCCAGATTCTCTTCTCTTGTCGCCAAAGAAAAATTCATATATCGCCTCAAATCCCCGGTCCTGGTTCTCAATTCAGCCCCGTACAGTCACCATTCATCAGCCACGATCTTCGAACCACCGCTTGATTTTCCCATCCGGCTCGGTTAGACCATGTAGATCGACAATCAGCGCCCGGTCAGCAGTCCGGACAGGCCAGATCCGGGTTTGGACACTTGCTGCCCTCGATGCGCACCGTCGGATGGAGAGATATGATCAAAAATATTGGATTCTCCCGCAAGGGGATCACGCTTTGCTGCCTTGGAATTTTCTGCCTGACCTCACTGCCGACCATCCCGCTTGAAGCGGTCGAGCCGGTCGAGGCTGCCCCCGCTTTTCAATCAAAGAAGAAGCCGACCACTACCAGGAGAAGGACAACGCGTCGCCGGAGCAGCTCGCGTCGCCGCGCCAGTCGTGCGAGGTCGAATGCCAACCCCGCCCCGCCCTTTGACAAGGTCATGTCGGAGAACCGCGAACTGGTCAGCGCCGGGGCCTCCGCGGAAATGGTGACAACTGCAATCGATGATCACTCGCTTCGCGCTCACGTCAAATTTCTCTCAGACGACATGCTTGAAGGGCGAGGCTCGGGATCTCGCGGTGGAATGCTCGCTGCCAAATATATTGCCACCCAGTTTGAGTCGCTCGGACTCGAGCCGGCTTCACCTGATGGTTCTTACTTTCAGCAGGTTCAACTGGTTGGCAGTCGTACCGATCCGGCGACGAAGCTCACCTTCAAAGGCCCTGCCGGTGCCGCCACCGAACTCTCCTTTGGTGATCAGTTCGTCGCCGGCAATGATCTCGAACAGACTGAGACCACCGTCAATGGCGAAGTCGTCTTTGTCGGCTATGGAATCAGCTCCCCCGAGAATAACTGGGATGATTTCAAAGGGGTCGATCTCCGTGGTCGTATCCTTGTCATGCTCGTCAATGACCCGCCAGCCACGGCGTCGGAACCCAATCTCTTCGGGGGCCGTGCGCTGACTTACTATGGTCGCTGGACCTACAAGTTCGAGGAGGCTGCCCGCCGCGGCGCTGCCGGCGCGATCCTCGTTCATACCAATGAATCGGCCGGTTATGGCTGGAGCGTCGTCAGAAACTCCTGGACCGGCGAGCGGTTCAGCCTTCTTCCGGACGCCGGAACCCAACCCCTCAGGCTCAAAGCGTGGGTCACTGAGGATTCAGCACGCCAAATCCTTCAACTGGGTAGCCAGAACCTCGATCAGCTGCGCCAGGCAGCCACCAGTCGTGATTTTCGCCCGGTTACCCTCACGGCCCAACTGACAACGAGCCTCCGCACTCAGGTGCAGCGGATGTCCTCGCCCAATGTCGTTGCCATCCATCGCGGATCCGATCCCACACTCAAAAATCAGGTTGTCGTCTACTCATCCCATTGGGATCATCTCGGGATCCGCCCTGATCAGCCCGGTGACAATGTTTACAATGGCGCTGTCGACAATGCAACCGGCGTCGCCGGCCTCCTCGCCATTGCCCGAGCCTGCTCGTCTCTCGGAACCAGACCCCGTCGCTCCATTCTCTTCATTGCCACCACGGCCGAGGAACAGGGGCTTCTCGGCTCTGAATACTACGTGCACAAACCGCTCATCCCCCTCTCAGAGACCATCGCCAATATCAATCTCGATTCACTCAATGTGCTCGGAACCACCACTGATTTCGTGCCGCTTGGCGCCAGTCGCTCGACCATTGCCAAAATCGTTGACGAAGTCGCCAAAGAGGCCGGTCTGACTGTCGCTCCCGAAGCTAACCCTGAACAGGGCTCCTTTTACCGCTCTGACCATTTTCCCTTTGCCAAGGCCGGCATCCCCGCCATCAGTCTGCAGCCCGGAACCAGATTCGTCGGCCATTCTGACAGTTGGGGACAGGAGCAACGCGCCGAGTTCATTCAGTACCGCTACCATCAGCCCGGAGATGAGTACAGCCCCAACTGGGATTTCAATGGCGCCGTTCAACAGGTTCGCCTTGCTCTCGCCATCGGCCTTCGGCTTGCCAATGTCAGCGAAGTCCCTCAATGGAATCCCGGCGATGAGTTCGCACGCAAGGACCGACGCCCCTGACACTTGTCCAGGACAGTTGCGGCGATAGAAAAGCAATTCGACCGTGAAGAAATCGCAAGCTATCGCTGTCAATCTGCCCAAACTCCGCGACGATGCGGATTCAGGGAAGTTGTGCGAGTCTTAACCTGAAGCGACGACCTGAGCTTCAGTGTAAAGTGACTAAAATCGGGAGTGAAGACCATGAACAATCCAGCTCAGACGGCAGCTGCCGCTCAGCCAACGATGGATATCAGGGAAGGCCTCTACAGGGTCGTTTCCACCACCCTCCATTTTTCAACCAGTGAGCGTGTCGAGTTGCAGGGCATTACCGACGAGGTGGTCGCCTTTGTCGAGCAGACGCCGGTTCGCCATGGAATCGTCCAAATATCCTCCCTCCACACGACTACCGGAATCTTCCTCAATGAAATCGAGGGCGCGCTTCTCTCGGATATGACTTCGGCCCTCGAGCAGATCGTCCCCAGCCGTGTCTATTACAAACACAACGACTCTCTCCACAGCACCTGCGCGCGGAAGAATGCCGATGCCCACCTGCGTGCAATGATCCTCGGACACAGCATCACCATTCCCGTCGAGGATGGCCAGCTTCGGCTCGGTACCTGGCAACGGATCCTCCTGGCAGAATTTGACGGGCCGAATGCCCGCAAGGTTCACCTGCAGGTCATGGGGATTTGATCGGATATGTGGGCGTCACAAGCCTGATGACCCTGCGTCCGGTGAAAAAGATTGCCACCAGCAGCACGATCGTTGCGGCCATGCCACCTTCACTCCCATAATCTCCACCCGTCAGCCAGGTGGCATTGCTGCTGCTGCCGAGCAGCAGCGGGTGGAGTGGAAACGAGATCCCGCTCAGAGGCAATCCGAAGACCGGGCCGAGCAGGTAGTTCCATCCCAGATGGAGCCCGATCGGCCACCAGAGATTTCGCGATCCAAGCCAGGCCAGCGAGAGCCAGATACCCGCCAGCAGCGTGTTCGTCGTCGAGAAGAAGGTCCGATGCGGATTCCACCAGTGCCCGAGGCCGAAGAGAAGCGAGAAGAGAATAGTCGGGACCACCGCCGGAGCTTCACGCTGCAGAGTCTGAAACGCATAGCCGCGATAGAGCAGCTCCTCGAAGGTTGCCGCCGCCAGCAGCAGGCCAAAGGCCAGCACCGCCTCAATAAACGATTGTCGCAGTGCCGCACTGTCAATTCGTCCATCGTGCCACCAGAATGGGTGTAATGTCAGCCTCGTCCCGCCGCCGGCCACCTGTAGTAACACCGCCGCCCCAATCATCATCGCACCGACAGCCAGCCCCCGCACTGCCTCGCGCCACCACCCGGGAAAGAACCACAAACCCAGCGATGAGATCTTCTCCCGATCGAGCGCTGTAACGCAGAACCACGACACGACCATCACCCAACCGATCATCAGCGCGTATCCGCCAATCGCCTCGATGCTTGCTGTCAGCCTGCCACTCCCACCACCGCCCCTCATTCCCAGCAGCCCCATCAGTATCCGCGGTGAGAGCAGCAGCGCAATAAATATCAGCAGACGCCACCCACTGCGCAAACGTTCCTTCTCGTCATCGATGATGATTCTGCCAATGTCCATAAGATTCAGCGGAACATTCTGCCCGAGATTGCTTTAGCTGCTCTGAAATCAGCATACTACTCCGGACTCAGCCGATACTCCATGGCATAATGACCGCGTGGCATCAACATCTGAAAATCAGCGAGAGAACCAGTCATCATTGGTCGACTCCGACAAGGTG
>CAIKMY010000264.1 GCA_903828635.1 uncultured Acidobacteriota bacterium | reverse complement strand
TGACGATTCCGTTGGCGTCGATGTCGAAGGTTACCTCGACCTGGGGGACACCGCGCGGTGCCGGTGGAATCCCCACGAGGTGGAACTTGCCCAGTGTCCGGTTGTCTCCCGCCATCGACCGCTCACCCTGCAGCACGTGCACCTCGACCGAAGTCTGATTGTCAGTTGCCGTCGAAAAGACCTCGCTCTTGCGCGTCGGAATCGTCGTGTTCCGCTCGATCAGTCTCGTGAAGACCCCGCCAAGCGTCTCGATCCCCAGGCTCAGCGGCGTTACGTCGAGCAGCAACAGATCCTTGACCTCTCCCGAGAGAACACCCGCCTGCACCCCTGCCCCGATTGCCACCACTTCGTCCGGATTGACCCCCTTGTGAGGCTCCTTTCCGAAGAACTCCTTGACCATCTGCTGAATCTTCGGGATGCGCGTCGATCCACCAACCAGCACCACTTCGTCGATCTGGCTCGCTGTCACCCCCGCATCCTTCAGGGCATTGCGACACGGCTGCAGGGTTCTCTGCAGAATGTCGTCAACCAATGATTCAAAACGCGCCCGCGTCAGCTTCATCACCAGATGCTTCGGACCCGTCTGATCCGCCGTGATGAACGGCAGATTGATCTCCGTCTCCATCGTCGATGAAAGCTCGATCTTCGCCTTCTCCGCCGCCTCTTTCAAGCGCTGCAACGCCATCTTGTCCTTCGAGAGGTCGATCCCCTGATCTTTTCGGAACTCCCCGGTGATCCACTCAATCAGCCGCTCGTCGATGTCGTCGCCGCCAAGGTGAGTGTCACCATTCGTCGACTTCACCTCGACCACGCCCTCACCCACCTCAAGTATCGAAATGTCAAACGTACCACCACCAAAGTCGAAGACGGCAATCGTCTCGTCTTTTTTCTTGTCGAGGCCGTATGCCAGCGCCGCTGCCGTCGGCTCGTTAACAATGCGCAGCACTTCCAACCCCGCAATCCGTCCCGCGTCCTTTGTCGCCTGCCGCTGCGCGTCGTTGAAATAGGCCGGTACCGTGATCACTGCCTGCGTTACCTTCTGCCCAAGGTAGTCCTCGGCTGCCTGCTTCAGCTTCTGCAGCACCATCGCCGAGATCTCCGGTGGCGAGAACTCCTTGCCGTCTATCCCGATTCTGACGTCACCATTGCTCGCCTGTATCACGTGATAGGGTACCTGCCGAATCTCGTCGCTAACCTCATTGTAGCGCCGTCCCATGAAACGCTTGATCGAGTAGATCGTATTTTCCGGGTTCGTTACCGCCTGCCGCTTCGCTACCTGGCCTACCAGCCGGTTCCCGTCCTTGGCAAAACCCACCACCGATGGCGTCGTTCTGCCGCCCTCCGAGTTGGTGATTACCACCGGCTCGCTTCCTTCCATTATCGCAACCACTGAATTGGTCGTCCCAAGGTCGATTCCTATGACTTTACCCATTCTGCCTCCCTCGCTACGCCCCAGGCTCGTCTCCTGCTGCGCTGTCTCTCGTTTAATTTTAATCTGAATCTTCAGTCTGCAATTGTTGCCGCAATCAACGCCAGCTCGCGTTTAATTATGGCGTTTAACATGCCAATTACCGAACCAATTATCTGGCCATTCACCTAACCATTCACCTAACCATTCACCTAACCATTCACCTAACCATTCACCTAACCATTCACCTGACCAATTACCTGACCAATTACCTGACCAATTACCGACCCATTCACCTTTAAACGTTTCGCAGTATAAGAACTTGAGTGCGGTATTGTCAACAAGTATGATGAGCTTCGTGTAAAAAAAGAATCGCCGAGGATCCGGCACGATAGTGGGAGAGCGCTTCTCTGCTATTGGTATCGGCTTACTTTTTATCTCTTTCGGCGATGAGGCGATTGACGTGAACGATATAGTGAATGCCGGAAAAGACGGTCATGGCAATGGTGGTATAGTAGACCGGGGGGAGGAGGTCCTGGAGGAGGTGGAAGGCATTGGCGGTAAGATAAGCGGTAATGGTAAGAATCTGAACGAGAGTATTGAGTTTACCGGGGAGAGAGGGACGGAACTGGCTGAACCCGGTAGTAATATTGATAACGAGAGCACCGAGGACAATAAAGATATCGCGGCTGATGGCGGCGGCGGTAAGCCAGAAGGGGATAGGCGGGAGGAGAGTGAAGCGTGGCAGGGAGAGGACGATAAAAGCGGTAACGAGGAGAAGTTTATCGGCCATGGGATCAAGGATCTCGCCGAGATGAGTCTTCTGGTTGAAGTGTCGTGCGACGAGGCCGTCGATGCCGTCGGTAATGGCCGCTATAAAGAAGACAGCAAGAGCGGAGATGAATCGCTGATAATAGATGGCAGTGACGAAGACAGGGATGAGAATCAGTCTGAGGATAGTCAGAAGATTGGCGACGTTGAGGACGGTGGTCATGGCAATGCCGGGGATATTCAGAGATAATTTTTTATTGCGCGGCTGGCCGTGAGCGGCTATCTGAGCCGGGCAGGCCTGAGATCGAACAGGATCCCATTGACGCACAAAACAGATGATACCTTTTCAGTTTTTCATTTCAAAGCTGATTGATGGATAATGGGATGGTGCGATCAGATCGCTGGTGAGAAAACTGTATGAGAACACTGGTTGTTGGTGACATTCACGGAAAGCTGGGGCTCTTCAACAGGCTGTTGGAGGAGATGGACTATTGTCCGGGGGTGGATCGGCTGGTACTGGTTGGCGATTTGGTTGACCGGGGAGAGGACTCGAAGGGGGTGGTGTCGCGGGCGCTGGAACTGAAGAGGGAGGCTCCGGATAATGTTGTGGTTCTGCGGGGGAATCACGAAGATATGATGATCAATGGGGCAATGGATCCGGAGGGGGAGGATGCGGAGTTGTGGTATTTCAATGGCGGCCTCCAGACATTGGAGAGTTACGGGCGGGATGGTGATGAGGTGTTTGTGCCGGCCGAGCACTGGGACTTTCTGAGGTCATTGCCGACCTGGCATGAGGATGAGCATGCGATTTACGTGCATGCCGCGCTGGTGGAGGATGAGACGGGGGCATTTTTGCATCCCGGGGAGACGTCGAATGACCCGGCGCTGCTCTGGTCACGTAATCGCAATTTCTATGCTGAGTATCGGGGAAAGACCGTAGTCTTTGGTCACACGATCACCGGTTTGGTTTTTGGGGAAGCGGAGAGGGTCTGGGTGAGGGACTGTGCGATAGGTGTCGATACCGGGGCCTATCTGTCAGGGGTTCTTTCGGCTATTGAGCTGCCATCGCGACGAGTCTTCAGTGTCCGCGAGATCCTGCCGGGCAGGGAGCCGCGACGCTGGTCGTGGTTTTGAGAAGGGGGCCTGAGCCATCACCCTGAGTTGCGATCACTATCTTAAGCCACGATGCACAAGAGTTATGACATTCGATTGCAGACGAGTGCAGAGATTGCCCGGGCAGTAGCCCTGGAGATCGGGCGGATGGTCGTCGAGAAGGGGAGGGCGATTGTCCTCTTCGACGGCCATCCGGGGTTGGAGTCAGTCTATCGTGCGCTGGCTGATGAGGATGTGGTCTGGACGAAGGTGATCGGCCTGCAGACCGGTGAGTATCTCGGCGGGGGTGGCGGGGGTGGCGGGGGTGGCGGGGGTGGCGGGCGAAGCAGGTGGTCGGCGCAGCGGTTGTTGCTCGACTCGCTGGTGAGGAGAGTTCCAATGGTCGAGTTTCACCCGCTGCGCGGGGAGGCTGCCAGTCCGGAGTCGGTATGCGGAAACTATGAGGTATTACTCGACCGGCGACCGCCTGATCTGGCGATTATCGGGATTGGTGAGGATGGTGAGTGGGGCAGGCCGAGACTGGCCGGGGAGGGCTTGACCGGTCGGATGGTACTCACGGAGGAGGCCATTGTCGCAACGCGCGCCACGGTGAGGGGCTGCGAGGTGTTTCTGGCAATCGAATCGCTGCGCGACAAGGGCGGGGATGGGAGGCAGGGATTCAGGGGGTGATGGCGATGATTCTCGCCGGGCCGCCGGATCCGCCGCGGATTTTCATTGGAAGAGCGAAGATGGTGGCACCGGTTGGTGGCACTCGTTCAAGCCTGGCAACATTTTCAAGCGCGTAGATCTTTGCGCCATTGAGGATGCGGTGAGCAATGAAGTCGGTTGACCTGCCATAATCGATACTCGCGGTATCGATGCCGACTCCGCTGAAGCTCTGTCGATTGGCGATCCACTCCGCTGCCTCGCGCGAGATGCCAGGGAATCTGAGGCCGGCGACATCTCCCGGCTTGTCAGTGCCGAGATATCTCTTTCTGTCAGGCCAGTGGCGTCCCCAGCCGGTTTTGACGAGGAGGATGGCCCCTCTCGGGAAGCGTCCGTGGTTCTGCTCCCAGGATGTCAGATCCTCGATAGTCAGTCGATAGTCAGGGTTAGTGTTTGCCATGACGGTGATATCGACGACCACGGCTGGTCCAATCAGCCGCGAGAGCGGGATCTCATCAGCCGTCTCGCCATTTTCGGCAAAGTGGATCGGGCTGTCGAGGTGAGTGCCGCCGTGCTCGCTGGCGCTGTAGCGGGCGGCGCTGTACCAGTAACCACCCGGTGACGGGCCCCATGACTCCTTCTCCCACCTGAATGGTCTGGCCGTTGGCCAGTAGATGGTCTCCTCATCGTAGGAGTAGGTCAGGTCGAGCAGCTTTGAGGGATCGTCGATACTGATGGCGCTGGTGGAGTCGGCGACGTGCTGGAGTGCCTTCTCACGGGTAAGGAATAGCCAGACGGTGATTCCGGCAACAAGCGCGGCCAGGATTGGTATCAGAATTCTCTGCATCTCAATGCTCTCCTTCCATCTGCTGAAGTTTTCCGGCTGTTAGTTCGCGATTATTATTTGATGTTGGTCAGGACTTACGGGCCCTGCCAAGGTAGAGATCCGCGATGATGCGTGGTGCGTGCGGCAGTAGTCGGCGTTGGAGATCGACCGGCTCGAAGCCGGCACTGGCGATGATCTGATCGATGCGACGATTGAGGTTGCAGCCGGCGCCGAGCATGCGCTGCAAAGGGTTGAGTCGATCCTGCCAGCGAGCAACCCCGGACACGTCGCTTCGGCCATGTTCGAGAAAGACCAGCTCGCCATCTGACTTGAGAACCCGCCTCATTTCGCTGAGGGTACGCGCGGTATCGGGGATTGAGCAGAGTGTGAAGGTGGTCGTCACGGTGTTGAAACTCTCATCATCAAAAGGCAGTCGCCCCTGCGCGTCGAGTTTCAGTCGCCGGACCGGGAATGGTGCCTGAGTGATCCGCCGTTCTACCAATTGTGGCAGCATCTCCTCCGGATCGATTGCCGTCAGCCGGCTGATCGACCGGGGATAGTAGCGCAGATTGAGCCCGGTTCCAAAGCCGATTTCGAGCGTCTCACCGACTGCCACGGCCAGCACCTCGGCACGCAATCCGCCGGCCGCTTCACTGCCCAGCGCCTTCTCCATCAATCGCGGAAAGATAAATTTTGAATATATCCCCATAAGCTGATTTACCTGTCGTCGGACCGTTTCAGCAATCACTTGATTTTGCAAAGTAGTACGTTGCGATAGTAAATTAAGTTGGATAGAAAAGATAAGGAGTAATATAAAGTCGCCATGCCAAAGGTGCCATCGTCAGGACCAGACGAGAAGAGCTGGGGCGAGACGATAAGAATAAGAAAGAAACAAGAATAAGAAACAATAAGAGACGATAAAAGACAGGGAGAAGCAGAGGAGAAAGGATCCATCAACCGCCATGAGAGATGATAAACAGATAGCCGCGATCATTGCCGGCGACTTTGGAGCAAACGCGACCTATGTCGAGGATCTGTTGCGCCAATACCGGGTCAGTCCGTCAACAGTAGGTGATGAGTGGGAGGACTATTTTGCCGGTCTGCTGGGTGAGTCGAAGGGGGTGAACGGCACAAACGGCAGTGCGGCGAGGGTGATGGCACCGACGCCGACGGCCATGACACCAACAGCCATGACACCAACGGCCATGACACCAACGGCCATGACACCAACGGCCATGACACCAACAGCCATGACACCAACGGCCATGACACCAACGGCCATGACACCAACGGCCATGATGACACCGTCAGCCTCGCCGTCAGTTGCACTGCCAGTTGCGCCGATTGCCGAGGAGTCGGTGGAAGGGCTTGAGCGGGTAATCATTCGCGGGCCGGCGGTGAAGATCGTTGAGAACATGGAGGCGAGTCTTGGTGTGCCGACGGCGACCTCCGTGAGGCAGATTCAGATCAAGCTGCTCGACGAGAACCGTCGCTGGATCAATCGTCATCTCGAATCACAGGGGCAGAGCAAGACATCGTTCACGCACTTCATTGCCTGGGCGATCATCAAGGCGATTGGCCGATATCCCCGGATGAATGATGGCTTTCAGATGGTCGAGGGTGTCCCGCAGCGGTTGAAGCGCCAGGAGATCAATCTGGGGATCGCGGTTGACGTGCAGAAGAAGGACGGGACACGAACGCTGCTGGTTCCCAATCTCAGGCAGGCTGACCGGATGAGCTTCCGGCAGTTTTTCGATTCATATCAGGATATCATCCGCCGGGCGCGTGACGGGAAGCTGCAGGTCGCCGATTTTCAGGGGACGACGGTGACGCTGACCAATCCGGGGACGATCGGGACAACGGCGTCGAGTCCGCGATTGATGGCCGGCCAGGGAGCGATCATTGCCACGGGCGCTATCGAGTACCCGCCGGAGTACGCGGCGATGACCGACGAGGCGCTCTCGCAGCTTGGCATCAGCAAGGTGCTGACACTGACCAGCACCTACGATCATCGGATCATCCAGGGGGCCGAGTCGGGCCTCTTTCTCGCCTACATTCACGAGTTGCTGCTTGGGCAGCACAATTTTTACGATGAGATTTTTGCCAATCTCGGCATCACCTACAAGCCGCTGCGATGGTCGACCGATGTCAATCCATTCTTCTCCGGGGTTGATCGTGAGCGTGAGCAGATAAAAAAGCAGGTTCACCTCTTCGAGATGATCAATGCCTACCGGGTACGTGGCCACCTGATTGCGGACACTGATCCGCTCGACATGATTCCGATGCACGAGCATCCGGAACTGGAGATCGAGACCTATGGGCTCTCGATCTGGGACCTCGATCGCACCTTCTTCACCAACGGGCTTGGCGGACGTGATTATGCGACGCTGCGTGAGATCTGGTCGATGCTGATTCGGTATTACTGTGGCAAGGTTGGTGTCGAGAGTCGTCACATCTCCAGTCAGGAGGAGAAGCAGTGGATCAGGGACAAGATCGAGTGTGATCCGGAGCCGTTACCACGCGAGGTGCGGGTGCAGCTGTTGCAGCGGCTGATTGCGGCTGAGCAGTTCGAGAAATTCCTGCACACGAAATATCTTGGGCAGAAGCGCTTTTCGGTGGAGGGGGGCGAGTCGATCATCGCGATACTTGATCAGTTGATCGTGGGGGCGGCTCATCGCGGAGCAGACGAAGTGGTGCTCGGAATGGCCCATCGCGGGAGGCTGACGGTGCTTGCCAACATCATTGGCAATTTCAGCGAGCGGATATTCACTGCTTTCGAGGGTTCGGTCCACCCCAATTTCCCGGCCGATGAGGGAGACGTCAAGTATCATCAGGGGGCGATCGGGACGCGCGAGGTTGGCAATCGCGAGGTGCGGATGACGCTCTCGCCCAATCCGAGCCACCTCGAATTTGTCAATCCGGTGGTTGAGGGGATGGTCCGGGCGAAGCAGGACGGTCTTGTCCTTGAGGGGATGCATCAGGATGAGGCTCAGGATCGGGTGCTCTCGGTCCTGATCCACGGGGACGCCGCCTTTGCCGGACAGGGGATCGTCACCGAGACGCTCAATCTGGCAAGCCTCGACGGTTACACCACCGGAGGAACGATCCATTTTGTCATCAACAATCAGATCGGCTTCACCACCTCACCGACATCGAGCCGCTCGTCGATCTACTCGACCGATGTCGCAAAGATGACGCAGTTGCCGATTTTTCACGTCAATGCCGACGATCTTGAGGCCGCCTATCGCGTCCTGCAGATCGCGCTTGATTACCGGACAAAGTTTAACAAAGACGTGGTGATTGATCTTATCGGTTTCCGTCGTCACGGTCACAACGAGGGCGACGAGCCGAGCTACACTCAGCCACTGATGTATCAGCGTGTGCGCGAGCATCCGGGAGTGCGGGAACTTTACTCGCGTCAGTTGCTGCGTGAGGGGGTAATTACCGAGGACGATCTCAGGCAGATGATCGAGGAGCGCTGGCGGCGCTACGAGAATGCGATGCTCGGTGCGAAGGAGATCGTCACTCGTCAGAAAGCAGTGACGCGGTTGCCGGAGCCGACGCCGGAAATGGACGGCTCGAATCTGGTCGCGACCGGAGTCGATGCGGAGACGCTGGCTGAAGTTTCGCGTGCACTCAACGTTGTTCCCAATGGTTTCACGATCAACCCGAAGATGGTCAGCCAGATGTCGCGCCGCGCGAAGATGGGCGAGGGTGAGATCCCGGTTGACTGGGGATTTGCCGAGGGGCTTGCCTTCGGGACGCTGCTTACTGAGGGAACCTCGGTTCGCCTCTCCGGGCAGGACTGCGGGCGTGGTACTTTCAGTCAGCGCCACGCCGCGATGTATGACACGATTACCGGACAGCGATGGGTGCCACTTGAAGCACTGGCGGGTGATGGTGTTCATTTCAACGTCATCGACAGCTCGCTCTCGGAGGCCGGTGTGCTTGGCTTCGAGTACGGTTACTCGGTGGTTTCGCGCAATGATCTGACCATCTGGGAGGCGCAGTTTGGCGATTTCTCGAATGGTGCCCAGGTGCTGATCGACCAGTTCATTGTTCCCGGCGAGGACAAATGGCAACAGACCTCGCGACTGACGCTGCTCCTGCCTCACGGTTACGAGGGGCAGGGACCGGAACATTCGAGCGCCCGTCTCGAGCGCTACCTTCAGCTCTGCGCCGACGATAACATTCAGGTCTGTTACCCGACAACGCCAGCTCAGTATTTCCATCTGCTGCGCCGTCAGGTGCGGCAGACCCTGAGCAAGCCGCTGATCGTCATGACTCCGAAGAGTCTCTTGCGAATGCCGCAGGCCGTCTCGACTCTCGACCAGTTCACCATTGGCGGGTTCCATCCGGTGATTGGTGATCCGCTCGATCCATCGTGCGTCGAGCGGATCCTGATCTGCAGTGGGAAGGTTTACTATGATCTCGCCGCTGAGCGACAAAAGACGACAGCGGCTCAGAAGATGGTGGCAATCATCCGCCTTGAACAGTTCTATCCCTTCCCGGTCAGCCTGTTGCAGCGCTGGCTGGCCGGCTATCCGCAGGCCCGGGAGATCTTCTGGGTGCAGGAGGAGCCGCAGAACATGGGAGGGTGGAATTTCATGCGGCCGCGCCTGGAGGCGCTGCTCGGCAAGGATCAGGATCTTGGCTATGTCGGCCGTGCGGCCAGCGCCAGCCCGGCGACGGGGTCTTACACTATCCACCAGTTGGAGCAGGCAAAATTTCTCCGCGAAGCCCTCGACTGATCAGCCGGGCGGGCGATTGTGGGGCAGGATTGGATTCAGAAGGCGTTTTCAGAGGGATTGAGGGGGGAATCTCTGCGTGGCATCGCAATCTTTTGAGAGGTCGTCGATCGCGACCGAGGCAGCAATCGGTCTGGCGGTGGAGATGGCGCGAGCAGTCGACGGGCGCACCAGTCCCAACCCGCCGGTTGGAGCGGTGGTGGTACGCGACGGGGTTGTCAGGGGCAGAGGATCGACTCAGCCTCCGGGTGGGCCGCACGCCGAGGTGATTGCGCTCAGGGAAGCCGCTGAGTTTGCGCGTGGGGCAACGCTGTACAGTACCCTCGAACCTTGTACTTTCCACGCGCGGACGCCTCCCTGCACCTCGGCGATCATCGAGGCGGGGGGTCAGAAGGGTCTTTTATGTCGCCCGTGATAGTGATCCGCGCATCGGGGTTGGCGCGGCGGAGATTCTCAGGAGCGAGGGGATTGAGGTTATCCGTCTCGCCGACCCCGGTGGTGCGGTCTCTGATCTGCTTGCACCCTTTCGCTGTCGCGTTGCCACTGCCCGGCCGCTTCTGACTGCCAAATATGCGATGACGCTCGACGGACGGATTGCGGCCAGCGGTGGCGACAGCCGCTGGGTCACGGGCCCGACGGCCCGCCATCAGGTTCACCTCCTGCGAGATCGGGTTGACGCCATCCTCATCGGAGTCGGGACGCTGCTGGCCGACGATCCGGAGCTGACCACGCGCCTTGCTGATCACTGGAGACCGGTTCGCCATCCCCTTCGAGTCATCGTTGACAGTCATGGGCGCTCGCCGCTGACGGCGCGCCTCTTCGACCAGTCGATGCCCGGAACGACGCTGGTCGCGACCGTCGATGCCCCGGCAGCCTGGTCTGATGCTCTCGCCGCGCGTGGTGTCGAGGTTGAACGGTTGTCAGCAGATCCGGTCGGCAGGGTCGATCTTCGTGCGCTGCTCGCATCGCTGGCCGCCCGTGGTGTCAATCACCTGTTGGCCGAAGGCGGCAGTGAACTGCTTGGTACTCTTGGCGATGCGAGACTAATTGACCAGATCAATGCCTGGATCGCGCCAAAGCTGGTGGGTGGCAGGGCGGCTCCCGGTCCGCTTGCCGGTGGTGGTGTGACGCTGATGGCCGAGGCCGGACGCTACCATTTGCGCCGTGTCGAGCGCCATGACGATGATGTGCTTCTCGTCGCCACGGCCGTTGAGGCACCGTGGTGGTCAGAGAGTGATCGTTAGGAGGATTTGCATGTTCAGTGGAATAGTTGAAGAGATGGGACGGGTGCTCGCCATTGCTGGCGATCGTCAGGAGGAGAACTTCATCACCATCGGATGCCGGACGGCAATCGAGGGCGCGCGCCTCGGTGACAGCATCGCTATCAATGGAACCTGCCTGACGATCACTACCTTCACCGACGGCCAATTTACGGTCGGCCTCAGCCCGGAGACATTGCGCCGAACCAGTCTTGGTGCTCTGCAGATTGGTGATCCGGTCAACCTTGAGCGATCACTGACGTTTGGCGGACGGATGGGTGGCCATTATGTTCAGGGGCACGTCGATGGCGTTGGACGCATCGCCGCCATCCTTCCTGATGGTGATTCGCTCCGCATCCGGATCGAACCGCCCGTCAATCTCATGCGCTACATCGTCGAGAAGGGCTATGTCGCCGTCGATGGAGTCAGCCTGACAGTCGCCGAGCTCGACACTGTCAGTTTCACCATTGCCATGATCCCCTACACTCGCGATGCCGTGATTATGGGTCGGCAGTCCGTCGGAACTTCGGTCAATATCGAGGTCGATATCATTGCCAAATATGTCGAGCGGCTGACGACGCACCTCGCTCCGGCCCCGACTCCGGTCTCAATGGAGGTACGCTGATGTTCAGCACTGTCGAGGAGTCGCTCCATGATTTTGCCGCCGGCCGCATGGTCATCATCGTCGATGACGAGGATCGCGAGAATGAGGGTGATCTCGCCTGCGCGGCCAGCCTCGTCACACCGGAGATCATTGCCTTCATGGCCCGCGAGGGGCGCGGCCTGATCTGTCTTCCCATCGACGAGGCCATTGCCGACCGGCTCGATCTCCCGTTGATGGTCACCAATAACCGTTCACCATACGGGACAAACTTCACCGTCTCGATCGAGGCGGCAACCGGCGTTACCACGGGTATCTCCGCTGCCGATCGGGCGCGTACCATCCGTGTCGCTGTCGACCCTGCCTCCATGCGCGACGACCTTGTCCGTCCCGGCCACATCTTCCCGCTTCGTGCCCGCCCTGGCGGTGTCCTCGAACGCGCGGGGCAGACCGAGGCAGCCGTCGATATGGCCCGGCTTTGCGGACTGGTTCCGGCGGGAGTCATCTGCGAAATACTCAATGATGACGGCACCATGGCGCGCCGCCCTGATCTTCAGCGTTTCTCAGCGCGCCACGCTGTTAAAATTATCAGCGTCCGCCAGCTGATCGAATATCGACAGCTGTACACTTATCAGGCGCTTCACGCAACAAAGTAGAGGGATGGCAGCAATATGGCTCTTTATGAGGGTGAACTGATTGGAACCGGATTGAAGTTTGGCATTGTCGTCAGCCGCTGGAACGAGATGATCACCCGGCGCCTGCTCGAAGGAGCCGAGGACGGGCTGCGCCGTCACGGAGTCGATCCGGCCAATGTCGATGTCGCATGGGTGCCGGGATCGTTTGAGCTGCCACTCGTCTGCCAGCGCATGGCCGAGACCGGTCGC
>CAIKMY010000263.1 GCA_903828635.1 uncultured Acidobacteriota bacterium | reverse complement strand
GCGACCGGAATCCGAATCAGTTCCGCAAACGTGCCATTGTCAGGCATGCCAAGTATGCGATAACGTGATGACTGCACCTGCTCATCAGGGCCCCAGTCGAGCCCCGGCTCGATGATGACCTCACGACCGATCCAGGCTGAATCGACACCTGCACCAACTTCGCGGACAGTGCCGACTCCATCACTGCCGGGAATCACCGGAAGTGCTATTCCGGGATAGAGCCCCTGGAGGATGAAGAGATCCCGGTGATTAAGGGCCGCCGCGCGCAGCGCCACTATCACTTCACCAGGCCCGGGACGTGGATCGTCGACCTCTTCAACACGCCAGTTATCAGGACTTCCAATCTCGCGCAGCAGAATCGCTTTCATAAACCTCTCCTCTCAACCCAGGTTAGATATAAAGGTATGAACCGTGAGCGGTCAGCGTCGACGCAGTAACGGCTCCAGAACTTCGCGGTAGAACCGCACGCCGGAGGTGAAGGCGGTCATACCGATTCTTTCGTCGTTTCCGTGGTAGCCGTCTCCGAGCCGGTCCGGCGGAGCAACAAACGGGGAGAAACCGTAACAGTGAATTCCATTCCTCCGGAAGTAGTGGCTGTCGGTAAATCCAGCCAGAACCGGGTAGATGATGACAGCCCCAGGATAGCGTCTCCTCACCACTCGCCCGAGCCCCTCCCTGAGAGAAGTACCGATCGGCGAGTCAACCGACGCGAAAGCGAGGAGCGGAGTGATGGTTACCTGGTCGTCATCGATCACCCGGGTCAGCTCCCTGACCCAGTCTTCAATCTTCTCACCGGGCAGCAGTCGTGTGTCGACCTCTGCCAGTGCCTGCGGAGATATCACATTGATCTTAGAGCTTGCTTCCAGCCTTGTGATGGCGATCGTATTTCGGAGAAGAGCGCTTGTCGCCGGATCCGAATTGAGATGTTCACGAAATTCAGGATCGGCAATCGAGTGACTAATGGCGTTGTAACGCGTCGCGTCGGCTGGGGGCAGAAGCGGTGCGAGGGACCTGAAGTACCGCTCGACAGCCGGGGTGACCTTGAGTGGTGGTGTCCATCCCTGCAACCTATTCAGCGCCCGCAGAAGACGGTTGACCGCGGAGTCGGGGCGCGGGACCGAAGAGTGGCCCGCCGATCCAACTGCCGTCACCCGCAACCACGCCGGAGCCTTCTCGACTGGCGAGAGACCAACGGCCCGCACCCGCCCGTCATCGTCGACGATGTTTCCTCCACCTTCTGTGAGGAGATACTCAGCCCCACCCAGGAGCTCCGGATGAGTAGCGACCAGCCATTCCGCTCCAAGCCGGCCACCGGCCTCCTCATCGGCGGTTCCAATGAAGATCAGGTCACGGGCAAGTGGTATCCTCTCACGCCGCAGATTGAGCATCAGCATCAGTTGGGCAATAGCGAGGGATTTCATATCCAGCGCTCCACGTCCAACGATGAAACCGTCGCGCAACTCCCCACCGAAGGCCGGCAGTGACCAAAACCTGGCGTCGTGCGGTACAACATCGAGATGATTCAGTAGAATAACAGGTCGCCCGGAGCCATCTCCTCGCAGCCGGGCCCAGATATTTCCACGACCTGGAGCCGATTCGAGGATTCGGTACTCGATCCCTTCGCGGGCGAAGATCTCTCCAAAGAATCGTGCCGCACTGATCT
>CAIKMY010000262.1 GCA_903828635.1 uncultured Acidobacteriota bacterium | reverse complement strand
GCCGGTGGGCGAGGTCGCGCTGACGTTGAACGCGCGGATCGTGTTGTCGATGATGTCCTGCGGCAGGAAGTAAGCAAAACGATTGGCATCGTCAAACCGCATCCTGACGTTGTTCTGCAGTGTCTTGCGATCCATTCCGACAAGCTGCACGTTGCCGATATTGAACGGAGTGCCGCTCTGGATGCGGGCTGCACCGTGGAACTCCCAACCACCAATGACGCGGTCGAGTGCCCCGCCAACATTGCCGCCAAACATCCGGTTCTTGCCAAACGGCAGGTCCCAGATCCAGTTTGCCTTGAAGGCATGAACCACCGCGAAGGGCGAAATCGTCTTGCTGAGGTTCATGTTGCGCAGCGTCGAGGGCTGGCCGAAGACTACGGAGCTGCTGGCAAAGGCGTTGGTAAAAGCCTTTGAAAGCACATAGTTGCCCTGCACGAGGAAGCCCTTCGAGAGGCGACGACGCAGCTCGACCTGGAGCGAATCGTACCAGGTACGGCCGTTATTCTCGACTGTGAAGGCGCCGCCCAGCTTGCCCGGGTTGACGAGGAAGATGTTGGCCGGCAGCCCGGCGGCAACTCCGTTGTTGCGGAAGGTCGCATTCGAGATGAAGTTGCCGGTAAACGTTCCCGGGCTCGGTCCCATCGTTGCCAGCGCATTGACGAAAGTCGCATTGGTGAACTGCGACGAGGTGTAGTTGCTGGCAGTACCTGCCTGTGAAGCATTGAGCCCCTGGAAGAAGGCGAGCATCAGTGGCAGCGGGTTCTGACCCGGAAGCCCCTGGAAGGCGAAACTGCAGGCGGGACCCGCCGGCAGACCGCCACCCGCCGGCTCACCGCAGCGCGGATTGGCCGTCTTGAAGGCCGCAAGGTTGCCCTGGGCCAGCCTGAACTCACTCAGGAAGCCGTTCTCAAGGATGTTGGTCTCGTTGAGGTTGTACTGCTGCCAGAGCTTGACACCCCGGTTAGCAACGTAGCGAACCTCGACCACCGTGTCCTTGTTGATCTCACGCTGAATGCCGAAGCTCCACGACTGGACATAGCCCAGCTGCAGGTTCGGATTGAAGGCGTTTGCCGAGTTGGTGATCAGGAACTGATTCGGGAAGCTCGGCGCTGACTGGAAGGCCGGTGCTCCAAGCTGGTTCTTGTCCCTGAAAAGGATCGGCAGCGTCCCGAGGTTGCCCAGCGTCAGGTTACGGCTGGCATCGATCGAGATGCCCGGATTGGCACCGTAGATGCTGGTGAAGACGTTGAGCCCCTCACGGTTGAAGGCGATCGAGTAGCCGCCACGGAAAACCGTCTGGCCACCCTGACCGAAGACCTTGCTGAGGAAACCATTGCGGATGTTCGGACTCCACGCCAGACCGAGGCTCGGCGCGAAGTTGTTGTAGTCGGTGTTGTAAGCCTTGCTCCCCAGAGCAAAGTTAGTATACTCCGTCGCACGCCCGGTCAGTGTCCCGGGTTTGAAGAGGTTGCCAACTCCCGAAACGCCATAGAGCGACTCGAAGCTGTTCTGCGAGTAAAGGTCATTGAGCGCCACGAACGGATTCTGTACCTCCCAGCGAATACCACCGGTGAGGGTCAGCTGCGGGCTGAAGCGCCACTGATCCTGAGCGAAGATGCCATACTCACGCTGCCGGCCACGCTCAATACGCGGTCCAAGGAAGGTGTACTGCTTCGTCTGCTCGTTGAGGATTGCGCTTGCTGAAATGCCGGTCACGCGCCCGACCAGTGTCGCATATATGCCGCGTGCCGCCGCCAGATTGGCTGCCGAGGCACCCGGGAAGTTGGCTGTGGTAAACATCGCGTCCACCGGGTCGACCGCAGCTACACCAAGACTGATCGACGGTACCTGCGTCTGCGACCAGCTCCAGAAATTGATCTGTGAGTAGCTCATCCCGAACGACATCGAGTGCGAGCCCCGGGTCCACGAGAGGGTGTCGGTGAACTGCCAGACCGGCGCGTTGCGGCGGCTTGGTGTCGTTGATACCGTCGCGCCACTGATGCCCGCCGCCCCGATGCCAATACTGAATCCATCCTGATTGGCCAGCGAACCGGTGAACTGACCCCGGTTGACGTTCGGGAAGAAGAGGACCGTTCCACCCGTCAGCCCAAAGCGTGCCTCATTGACGATCGCCGGCGTCAGCGTCGAGCGCAGGGCCGTCGTGTTCGAGAAGCGATTCGATCCCTGGAAACCCTGGTTCGGGAAGTTCGGGAAGGCCGGATCGGTTCCGTTGAGGAAGTCGACTGTGCCGGTGAACTTCTGGTAGTTCCAGACATTCTCCAGTTTGTGGTTGTTCGTCAGGTTAAAATCGAGGCGCACCGTCGGGAAGAATCGCGACTGGCTGCCCGTGTTGATGAACGAGAAGGTCTCAAGGTTGGGATCCTGCAGCGGTACCACGCCACCGGTCGTCCGCGTTGCGCTGCGAATGTCGAGCAGCAGCTTGGCAATCGTTGGATCCGGCGTCGCCGTGTGCCCGTTGGCCGCCGCCAGCTGGTAAAGATTGACCGTCTGCGTTCCCGCGGTTGTCACGTAACGGAAATCGCCATTGCGCGCCGCCTCGCTGAGAATCGTTCGCTGGCGCGATGAGGCCTCCGGAATCCGGAACTCCTCGTAGTTGACGAAGAAGAAGGCACGGTCACGTCCGTCAAAGAGTTTCGGCAGCGAGATCGGCCCGCCCAGCCGGAAACCATACTGATTGACCAGCACACGATCACGCGGCGCACGACCCGTCCGCGCATCCGGCCGCAGGTCGCGGTTGTTGAACCAGTAGTTGGCATTGAGCGCCGGGTTGCGGTGATACTCATAAACGCTTCCATGAAGCTCATTGTTACCCGAGCGGGTGACAAACTTGATCTGTACCGCACCCTCGCCCGCGCTCTCCGCGCCCGGCGTCGCTGTCGAAACCGTCACCTCATCAACCGCATCGATACGCGGACGAACATAGGTGAAGAATCCGTCCGATGACTTCAGGATATTGTCCTGAACGTTGACACCATCGATCGTGATGTTCAGCGACCCCTTGGGCAGGCCGTTGATCGTCGAGGTACGCGGCCGGCCCGGCGTGTTGGTGCCCGGAAGCAGCAGCACGAGGTCGAGCGCGTCGCGTGAGGTGAAGGGGATCTCCGTAATCTGCCGTCCGGTGATCGTCGTCGAGATTGCTGCTGACTGCGTCTGCAGTACCTCCGCACCCCCCTGAATCACCACCGACTCGGTTGCTGCCCCGATCTCCATCGAGACATTGACCGTGCCCGGGACGCTCGCGTTGAGCACCACGTTCTCGACCACTGCCTTCTTGAAGCCCTGCGCTTCCACTGTCACCGTGTAGCGCCCCGCATCGAGTGCCGTCACTGTATAAGTGCCGTTTTGGGCCGAGGTTGCCTTGAACTCCTGGCCGGTGTCGACACTCTTGATCGTCACCGCCGCTCCGGCGATCACCGCCCCTGTCGGGTCGGTCACTGCTCCCGATATTGGCGCAGTCGTCGCCTGACCCAGAGCCACCAGCCCACACGCTGCTACCAGCGCCATAAGGGCAGCCCATCGTCGCAACAACGATTTCATATTCATACCTCCTGATTAGAATTCTGATGATTTTCCTGCTTCCAACCTGACGATGGTCGGAGCCTGCACTCTCCGATGGCGGCCGAATCGGCCTCCAAAATCGGTATAACACCAAGGGTGAAACAGATTGACCCCATCCTGCCGAGGTCACTTTGTGATTGGTGCTGATAATGCCTGATGGATAAAACCTGCAATCAACATGATCTCGGGATGTCAGATCCCCTCGATCTTTATCGTTACGATGATGAAATGGAATTCTAGTTAAGGCAATAATTGTGCCGATTTATGCCGTTTGGGCTGCCGGCCTCCAGCAGGTTGATAATCAATGACTTAGTTCCGTCCAGGACATGCGGTGGTCTGGCTGGCTGTTTCTCTTCCATCCAAATTTCTGGAATCCTTCTGAATTTTTGGAGAGAGGAGAGGTGGGTGATGTTGGGAGAAAGAAAAAGGCGGCAGCCTGTCCGGAGAGAGCTCCGTGAGGCCGCCGCCCGTGATGGTCATGGACCGAAGTCGGCTGTTTGTATTTAGAAGCCGAGGCGCAGTCCGAAGCGGAACTGGCGCTGGTCGCCGAGGGCGCTGGTCACGCGGCCGAAATTGCTGCTGGTGATGTCGCCATTCGGGTTATTGAAGTGCGGAGTGTTGGTAAAGTTGAACGACTCAGCACGGAACTGAAGGTTGACCTTCTCGGTGATGCGGAACTGGCGGAAGATGCCGACGTCCCAGTTGGCATAGCCGGGTCCGCGAAGGATGTTGAACGATGCGGTTCCAAAGCGTGGCTGCGTCACCTGAGCAAAGGCGCTGGTGTCGAACCAGAGGCCGGCGGCACCGATGTCCTTGTAGCGCACCACATTGTTCTTGGTGATGTCAGCACGCTGGCTGCTGCGCGGAGCATTGAGTGACGTTCCCGGGGCAGTGACGCTGAAGGGAGTGCCGCTCATGATGCTGACGATGTTGTTGAACTGCCAGTCACCGACGATGTACGAGAGGATACCGGCGTTGCTCAGCCACTTGCGGCCGCGGCCGAAGGGCAGCTCGACAATGTTGGTGATCTGCAGGTTGTGGGTACGGTCGAAGTTGCTCAGTGCCCGGTTGAGGAAGTAGAACTCGGGGATGTTGATGCGCGGGGTACCGTCACTGTTGTCGACACCGCCATTGTTCATCGACTTCGACCAGGTATAGTTGGCACCGAACGAGTACCAGTCGCGGAAGCGGCGCTCGATACGCACCTGCATTGAGTCATACTTGCTGTTGCCGATCGAGGTGGCAACGGTGGTATCGGCATTGCGGCCAAACCTCTGGTTGAGGATACGGCCCGGGGTACCGCCGCCAATCGGGGCATAGTTGATCTCCAGCAGGCCGAGCTGGCGAATCTGCCGGGTGGCGACATAGCCAACCTCGGCGGTGAATCCGAGGCCGATCTGCTTCTGAACCGTCAGGTTCCAGGACTGGACATAGCCGCGGCGGAAGACATCCGGAAGGGTTGTCGCGCCGACATTGAGCGGCATGTCGATGATGCCGTTGCCGAGGCCGGGAACGTTGATCGTATCGATGCCTTGTGAGAGCCGACGTGCCGGCTGGAAGGCGTTGGCTGCTGGAATGACGAGACTGATGAGCACCGGGTGATTGGTGCGCATCGGTCGCGCCAGCGCGTAAGGATCATTGGTCAGCCCATAGCCGGCACGCACAACGAGAGTCGGCGTGAAGCGGTAGGCGAGACCGGCGCGCGGTGCGAAGAGCCGCTTGCTGACCTTGACGCCCATGTCTTCCGGAACGGAGCCGACACCGCCGATCTCCATCTTGTTGGTGGTCGGATTGTAGCGCTCCAGTCCGCGGTCGGCGCGCGTCGGGACCGCGAAGTACTCCCAGCGGGTGCCAATCGAGAAGGTGAATTTGCTGTTGACCTGCCACTGATCACGAACATAGAGGCTGTACTGCTTCTGGCGCGTCGTGTAGGGGGCCTGAGTCAGGCCAAGCCGGCCGAGCTGTGTCGGCAGACCCAGCAGGAAGGTTGCCCAGCTGTTGAACTGGCTGCCCGGGCTCGCCTGAAGGCAGGTGTTGGGGTTGTTGGCGTCGACACGAACGCAGGCCTGGGTCGGACCCTGACCAAAGTCAAAGCCGCCGCGGGCACCATAGCTCGCGCCGCCGACGAACTCCGGCTGGGTGTGGTTGAGCTGCTGCACCGAGACATCGCTGCCGAAGCGGATGTTGTGCGGACCATTGAGCCAGTTGGCGTTGGCCACGTACTGGAACTGGTCATCACTGCGATAGTAGGGCATGTAGGTTTCGGTCACACCATAGCGCTCGTAGCCACCAACGTTGAAGAGCGGGAATCCACCCTCATACGCCTTGCTGCCGTTGGTTCCGGGGATGCCGAGGAAACTCAGGCCGACGTTCTCCTTGATGTCCGAGTGCTCGACGCCCGTGTTCATGCGCACGAACCCGAAATTGCCGTCGATGATGAAGTTCGATGTCATCGTGTAGGTTCCACCGAACGAGAAATTGTAAGTTGTACCCTGTCCGGTACCCGGATTACCGCCGTTGATCGGCGCACCCTGAAGTTTCGGCCCGAAGGTCGCCTCGTTGAAGGTGAAGAAATCGAGGTGGCTGTAGCGCCCGAAGAAGTTGAGCTTCTCGTTCGGTGTCCAGTTGACCTTGGTGTCAAGCGTCCAGCGGTCGAAGAGGAATGGCGCCGAAGTGAAGTAGTTGTTCTGCTGGGCGATCGCACCACCGGCACCGACCTGGTTCGGCAGCGGAATCAGCGGCAGAATCTTGGCGACGATTGGGTCGATCCGGTTGGCGCAGATGACATTGGCCACGCCGTTGCAGGAGATCTGCTTGCGATCCAACGGATTGGCGATGAGGTTGCCGTTAGCGTCAAACGGGTCATAGATCACCGTGCCCGATGCCCGCATGTCGCCGGTGCGCAGCGCCGCAGTCGGCACCGAGAGGTTCGGCCGCTCGGCGTTGCGACGGTCGAGGGTATTCTCGTAGCTGCCGAAGAAGAAGAGCTTGTTCTTGATGATCGGCCCGCCAAGGGTGGCACCGAACTGGTTGTAGACGATCTTGCTGCGGTTGCGCAGCGAGCCGTCGGCATTGCGCGGGAAGAAGAAATTGCGCGCGTTGAGACGCTGGTTGTTGTGGTACTCAAAGGCCGAGCCGTGGAACTGGTTGGTTCCGCTCTTGATCTGGACGTTGATCGCCGCCCCTCCGGCAAGACCCTGCTCGGCGTCGAAGCTGTTGGTGACGACGTTGACCGTCTCGATCGATTCAAGGGCTGGCACGTAGGCGGTGACGTGGGGCAGCCAGAGGTTGGTCGAGCTGGCTCCGTCGATTCGTGTGTTGTTTGAGCTGTAGCTCGATCCGTTGGCATTGAAGACCAGTGATCGCGACGGGTTGGACGGGATCGAGTGGGCATCCGCTGGCGGGGTGATTCCCGGAAGCGTCTTGAAAAGGTTCTGATAGTTGCGTCCCGGGGGCACCGGCAGATCACGCAGCGGACGGCTGGTGATCTCGGCGCTGACCTCGGCGCGATCGGTCTTGAGCTGCGCCGCCTCGGCGGTGATGACGACTGTTTCGCTCACCTGGCCGACCTCGACGCTCAGATCGGCACGGGCCGTCGTGTTGAGCGTGACGATGACGTTGTCCTTCGTCACCGACTTGAAGCCCTCCTTGGTTGCCTTGACCGTGTAGGTTCCGGCGAGCACGCTTGGAAAGTCGTAGGCACCGTCGGCGTCCGTGACTCCCTGACGGGATTGCCCCGTCTCTTTCTGGGTGATCGTTATCGTCGTTCCCGGAATCGCGGCACCGGCAGCATCGGTGATGTTGCCGGTGATCGAACCGTAGAGCACCTGGGCCTGGCCGCTGAGCGGCATCAATATCGCCACCATCAGCACTGCCGGTGCCAGCGCCAGAAGCCGGCGCACTGCCCCGCTGGTGCCAATCTGTCGTGGGGTGAACTGCATGTTTATTACCTCCGTGATTATTAGGTGGAACATCGGGCCAACAGCGTCAAATCCAATATCCACCCGTCTCGAACGAGTCAAGCCGGGCAGACTCCGGACGCGCAGTCGTCTTTCAACCCGCTGATCTCTTCCTGAAGTTTTTCCCCAAGCTGTCTGACTGCCTTTTCGTGGCGGATCGCCTTTGTGGCGGATCATTGCATCGCAAGGCTGTTCATTATTTTTTGGAATGGGATAAATATCTCGCTTGACAGGATTGCCAGGCTCCCCCGCCAAAGCCGCGGCCAATCCGCAGAAGGCAGTCTTTTGTTTGACTGCTTCTCTTGTTTTCTCCGATCGTTTTCTCCGATCGTTTTCTCCGATCGTTTTCTCACATAGTTCCGGCTCTGGTTGGAATCACACCTGAGAAAGGCACCGGAATTATCCCGCACCGCAGAGCCGAAATTATCCGCGAATTGGAATTATCGTAAAACCATTGAAGCAGTGTCAACCTTGGATTATGCTATGCCCGCTTTTTCGCATCGATGACAGCAGACCGGAAATCAAACTACGACTCTGACAGGGAGGCTCAATGAGGGAAGACGCCACTGCACGGGGGATTGCCGCCAGCGGCAAGACGATCAAACATCTGCGCTGGTATATCTGCACCATGCTCTTCTTTGCGGCAACGATCAACTATCTTGATCGTCAGGTCATCGGCATCCTCAAGCCGACGCTGCAGAAGGAGTTCGGCTGGAGCGAGATCGATTTCAGCAATATCGTTTTCTGGTTTCAGGCGGCCTATGCCCTTGGGTTGCTGGTTGTTGGTCGCGTCATGGACTGGCTGGGGACGCGCAAGGGCTTCTCGCTGGCGGTGATCTTCTGGAGTCTGGCGGCAGCGGCGCACGCGCTGGCGGGAAGCGTCAGTGGTTTCATCACAGCCCGCTTCGCACTGGGGATTGGCGAATCCGGCAACTTCCCGGCGTCAATCAAGACGGTGGCTGAGTGGTTTCCGAAGAGGGAGCGGGCACTGGCGACCGGGATCTTCAATTCCGGTACCAACATTGGTGTGCTGGTGGCGGCGGCGATGGTTCCACCGATCACGCTGAACTACGGCTGGAAGTGGGCCTTCATCGTCACCGGGGCAGTTGGTTTTGTCTGGCTGATCCTGTGGTGGAGGCTCTATCGACATCCTGATGAGCATCCCAACCTCTCTACTGAGGAGCGGCAATTGATTCAGAGCGATCCGCCGGATCCTCAGGTGAAGATTCCGTGGCTGAAGCTTATCCCGCATCGTCAGACGTGGGCCGTGGCTGTCGGCAAATTCATGACCGATCCTATCTGGTGGGTCTATCTCTACTGGCTGCCCGATTTCCTCAATCGCAACTACGCGATTGATCTGAAGACGGTGGGACTTCCGCTGATTGCTGTCTACCTGATCTCGGATCTCGGGAGTATCGCCGGCGGATGGATCTCCTCGGCGATGATCAATCGTGGAGTCCCGGTCAATCGGGCGCGAAAGACGGCGATGCTGATCTGCGCGGTCTCGGTAACGCCGATCGTCTTTGCGGCGAAGGCCTCCAATGTCTGGGTGGCAGTGCTGCTGGTCGGTCTTGCCGCTGCGGGCCATCAGGGCTGGTCGGCCAATATCTACACCATCGCCTCTGACATGTTCCCGCGGCGCACCATCGGCTCGGTGATCGGTATTGGAGGGATGTGCGGAGCGATCGGCGGAATGCTGATCGCCAAGGTTATCGGCTACATTCTTGAGTGGACCGGAAGTTACGTGCCAATCTTCATCATCGCCGGCTCGGCCTATCTGATCGCTTTCGTGATTGTCCACTTGCTGGCGCCGAGGCTCGAACCGGCGAAGATCGATATCAGTTAGCAACCGCGCAGCCCTCTCGTTAGTGGCCTTCACCTGATCGCCACGCTGACTTCGATGTGTGAGGGGGCTGATTTGGAGCGGTGGATCCGCTGTGTGGTCCGGATGAAGTCGCTCTCGACCGCCTTGAAGATATTCGGAACGAACCGCTGCGGGTTGCGGTCGATGACCGGAAACCAGGTGCTCTGAACCTGCACCATGATCCGGTGGCCGCGCCCGAAGCGGTGGTTGAGGTGGTGCAGATCGATATCGATTGCGGTCGGTCGATTGGGCACCATCGGTTCCGGTTTGATGAAGCCACGCCGGAAGCGACCGCGCATGACGTCGTTGGCGACCATGAGCTGGAAGCCTCCCATCTTCGGATCTTTGTCATACTCTTCGGGATAGACGTCAATCAGCTTGACGATCCAGTCGCTGTCAGTTCCGCTGGTCGAGGCGAAGAGGTGCGCGATCGCCTCTCCCTGAATCGTTACCTCTTCGGTGAGCGGCTCGGTCTGCCAGCTGAGGACGTCTGGTCGCCGATTGGCAAAACGCTGATCCTCGACAAGCCAGGTTGACCAGCCCGATCCGCGTGGCGAGTAGGTCGGCTCGATCGGGCGCGCCCGGTAAGGTACCGGATTGGCCGGATCAGAGATATAGCTGTCAAAGGCGCTGCCGCTTTCTGTTGGCGGGTCGAATGAGATCCGGCCATTGGCGTGAAGGTAGAGCTGGCGCTTTCGGCTGCTGGCAACCGGCGGCCACTGGTCATCGCTGCGCCACTCATTGGCGCCGGTGCGGAAGGTGATTGCCTCGGTGATCCCGGGGCGCCCGCGATCCTTGAGCCAGAAGGCAAACCACGGGGCCTCGATCTGTTCGCGATAGTGACGGGCCGTTGGGCTGTCAAAGGCGATCCGACCAAGACTCGAACCCTCGCCGCGTGCCCAGCCTCCGTGATTCCACGGACCGGCGACAAGGTAATTGATTCGCCGGGTGTCGTGCTTTTCGAGAGCCTCATAGATTTTGAGTGGCCCGTAGAAGTCTTCCTGGTCCCACCAGCCGGCGACGTTGAGCATCGGGATATTGACCTGTTGCAGGTAACCGGCCATCGCCTGGGTTTGCCAGAAGGCATCGTAGTTTGGGTGCTCGACGAAGTCGTTCCAGGTGGGAATTTTGCCGTGAAGGTAATGTCGGTTGACGTTGTTGAGCGATCCGAGGGCAAGGTACCAGTCAAAGGTGTCGTAGCGATCGAAGGTGAAGCGGTAGCTCTCTTTGCTGGTCTCCATCATGGTGGCGTACTCAAAGCCGTAGCTCAGGCGGAAGGCGCCATTGTGATGAAAGTCGTCGCCGATAAACATATCGGCGGGGGAGGCCTGTGGCGAGGCAGCCTTGAGCGCCGGATGTGGTTTGAGCGTCGCCATCGCCGCCGTCCATCCCGGATAGGAGATGCCGATGATGCCAACGCGGCCGTTATTGCCGGGGATGTTGCTGGTCAGCCACTCGATGGTGTCCCAGGCATCGGTCACCTCGTCAACGACCTGTGGATCGGGTTTGTCGCGGCGCAGTGACTCCGGGGCGCGCTGCATGACAAAGCGCCCTTCCGATTTGTAACGCCCGCGGATGTCCTGAATGACGAAGATGTAGCCGTCGGCGGCGAGGGATTTGTACTTTCCCTCGGACCAGTTGCGCGCCGTGGCCGGTGCCTGGTAGGGGGTTCGCTCGAGGATGATCGGGAGCGATTCTTTCTTCCCGTCAAAGCCGGCTGGCACGAAGATATGAGTGTTGAGCCTGATGCCGTCACGCATCGGTATCATGACGGCGTTGAGATTGAACCGTGCCCCCTCCTGCGAGGCGAACAGTTCACGTCCGGCTCCGGTCGCGATCATCATTAGCAGCATCGCAATTACCAGGGTCTTTGTGATTTTCTTTTTCATGCTTTGATCCATTTTGGATTGGGTCATTTTGGTTTGAACCATCGATTCTGCAGCGCATCGAGCTGCAACAAGGCCCGATCGGGCTGCTATCGGGCAAGACTGTTTATCGGAGTCCACAATATTACTCAACAGGGGTGTGAAGTCCATGTCGAAACAGATCTTCAGTCGGATTGTCGTGCTGGCGCTTCTGCTGGTAATCATCATTGGACCGCAGTGGGCGACGGTCGAGGGGCAGCGTGACGTCAGCCTCGATATCGTCTTTTCCGGTGCCCGGGTGATGGACCCTGAGTCGGGGCTCGATGCGGTGCGCAACGTTGGTCTGCGGGGCGGTTCGATCGTCGCGATCACCACCAGGCCTCTCACGGGAAAGACGGTGATCGATGCGAAGGGGCTGGTGCTGGCGCCAGGCCTGATTGACCTCCATTCACACGGCCAGGATGAGGAGAATTACCGTTACAAGGCACGTGATGGGGTGACGACCGCGCTTGAACTCGAAGTCGGTACGGCCGACATCCCGGCATGGTATGCCGAGCGTACCGGCAGATCGCTGATCAATTTCGGCGCAACCGTCGGCCACGTTCCGGTAAAAATGAAAGTCATGGGCGATTCCGGTTCGTGGCTGCCTCGTGATCGGGCGATTGCCACGCCGGCGACTGCCGATGAGAATCGTCGCATCGGTGAGATAATCACCAGGGGGCTCAATGATGGCGCGATCGGGATCGGCTTTGGCATCGCTTACGTGCCGGCAACGAGGCGCGAAGAGATCATGTCGATCTTTCGGCTCGCCGCCGAACGAGGTGTCACCTGTTTCACGCACGTTCGTTCTCACGGCGCTGTTGAGCCCGGCAGCGCTCTCGAAGCAATGCAGGAGGTGGTTGCCGATGCAGTGGCCACCGGGGCCTCACTCCACATCGTTCACGTCACCAGCACCGGGTTGATTCAGACTCCCGAATGTCTTACCCTGATCGATGGTGCCCGCCAGCGCGGCATCGACGTCACCACCGAAGCCTATCCCTATACCGCCGCGATGACCGGCCTCGAAACCGCCATCTTCGATGAGGGGTGGCAGCAGAAGCTCGGCGTCGGTTATGGGGATCTCCAGTGGGTGGCCACCGGTGAGCGGCTCACCGCCGAGACCTTTGCCCGTTATCGCAAAGAGGGTGGCCTCGTCGTCATTCATTCGATCCCCGAGCGCATTGCCCGACTCGCCGTCAGCCATCCATCGATCATGATCGCCAGCGATGGTCTGATCACCAATGGCAAGGGCCATCCTCGCGGCGCCGGATCGTATGCCCGCGTTCTTGGTCGCTATGTCCGCGAGCAGAAGGTGATCTCCCTGATGGATGCACTGCGCAAGATGTCTTTGCTGCCGGCCCAACGGCTTGAGAAGGCCGTGCCATCGATGCGTAATCGCGGTCGTGTCAGGGTGGGCGCCGTCGCCGATCTGATCCTTTTCGATCCCGATCACGTCACTGATCGCGCTACCTTTGAGAATGCCGCGCAATACTCTGAAGGCATTCATCACGTCCTCGTCAACGGGCAGTTTGTTGTCCGTGACCAGAAACTGGTCGATGGTGTCAAACCCGGCGTGGCCATCAGGCGTTGAGAAATGAGCAAAAGTAAGAGAAGCCGTCTGGAGCCTCGACGCCTTTGTTCTCATTTTGCATTCTATCTGGACATAATGCACATTCGGGTATAGCATTCATCGCCGCTGTCCGTGCGGCAACGCATAGATACATTATAGATACATTATTGATTGCAGCAACAAGGTGAATTGTCATGAGTGAGATCATCTCCAGCCAGGCCGACAGTCTGTCGATTGCACAGCGAACCCGTCGTCGCATCAACCGCCGGGTGATGCCCTATCTGCTGCTGCTCTATTTCATTGCCTTTCTCGACAGGACGAATGTCGGCGTCGCGGCGCTGCAGATGAAGTCTGAACTTGGTTTTTCCGATGCGATGATCGGGACTGGTGCAGGGATCTTCTTCATCGGCTATTTCATGCTGGAGATTCCGGGCTCACTGATCGTCGAGAACTGGAGCGCGCGAAAGTGGATTGCGCGGATCATGATCTCGTGGGGGATCGTCGCCTCGCTCATGGGATTGATCGGCACGAAATGGATGAACTTCACCGATCTGACGACTCAGTTTTACGGTCTGCGCTTCATTCTTGGAGCAGCAGAGGCGGGCTTCTTTCCGGGGATCATTGTCTACTTGTCGCACTGGTTCCGCGCCGAGGATCGCGCCCGGGCGAAGGCCAACTTCCTGATCGGCATTCCCATCGCCACGATCGTTGGCGTGCCGCTCTCGCAGTTCATCATGCACAACATCGGCTGGCTGGGCTGGCCCGGCTGGCGCTGGGTCTTCATTCTCGAAGGCATCCCGTCAATCATTCTTGGCGTGACGACGATCTTCCTGCTGACGGATCGCCCGGAACACGCAAAGTGGCTGCCCAAGGAAGAGAAGGATTGGATAGTCTCGGAGCTGGCGCGCGAACGTGCCGAGAAACTGGCGGCTGGAGAGTCGACGGTGCAGCAGGGGTTGATCCGTGCCTTCAAGACGCCTCAGACCTACCTGCTGGCGGCAACCTATTTCTTCGTCGTCACCGGCTATTACGGCCTGACATTCTTCCTGCCCTCAATTACAGCAAAGATGAAGGGAACCTCGGTCACCATCCAGACGATAGTGACGATGCTGCCCTACATCTTCGGTTTCGCGACGATGCTGATCAATGGAGCCCACTCGGATCGCACCGGCGAGCGGCGCTGGCACACCATCTGGCCGCTGCTCCTCGGTGGTATCTCCATGGCACTGAGCATTGTCCTCGGTGATTATCTTGCGCTGACGGTCAGCTTTCTCTGTCTTGTCGGTGTCGGTGTCCACGCCTACCTGCCAGTCTTCTGGACCTGGCCGACGGTCTTTCTGACGACATCAGCGGCGGCGACGGCGATCGGCCTGATCAATTCCGTCGGCAACCTTGGCGGCTATCTCGGACCACAGATCGTCGGACAGTTGAGCACCCGCACCGGCTCCTACTCCGCAGGGCTCTGGTTCCTGTCGGTCTGCATCTTCATTTCCGCGATGCTGGCGATTGCCGGCCTGCGGAAGAGTCGCTGAGCACTTCGTCGTGAAAGCGATCGCAACCAATGCAGAAATTCTGATAGACCTTTCCTGACGGGAGTCTGATGGTCGAGGCCTCGATGAACTTCTCGACTGACCAGCCGTGAGCGATGCCCATCCGCTCTGGATGGCCCATCGAGAGGGCTTCATAGACCGGATTGCCAGCAAGACGGTCGAGGATCTTTTCGAGCTTCTCATCGAGCAGTGAGCCGATTGGCCGCTTCGTCTTGATGCAGCAGGGATAGACATTGCCATTCGGCTCAACACTAACCTCGGAGCCGTTGTAGTGGTATTGCAGAAAGTTGAGCGCACCCGACCAGCGATTGCAGAAATTGTCGCGGAGTGTTGCTCGCGAGATTTCATTCTTCCAGGCGCGCCCGCGCGGCCAGAGCGGGCCGATCCACTCATCCTCGGTGGCACCAAAGAAGCTGAAATAGCGCCGATCGAAAGATCCTTTTCCCGCATCCTCAGCAACGTGCGGATCATTGATCATCCCGCGTGATTCAAAGATGCGCGTCAGCCGTGCTGCCTGACGGCTGCGTGCTTCCACTGTCTCCAGTCCCTGGTGATGGGCGTCGATGCCTGAAACGGAGATCTGCCAGACGTGACGAGCGAGCAGTTCGTCAACGATCCGCTCATTGAGCAGATCGCCGGTCGTCTGGACGATCAATCCAACCCGGCCATCATATTTGCGATGCAGCCTGTCGAGTGCCGAATACAGCACCGGCTCGCGCACGGCCTCCAACAGAATCTCGCCGCCGGAGATGACTATTCTGCCGGTCTTTTCGCGTGGTTGCCCCGTTGCCGGATCGCAGTCCTCGAGGTCGAGCCACGTCATGCGGTCAGGAAAGTTGTCAATAATCCGTGGGTGCAGCTCGATGCTCTCCCTGACCACACTTTGCAACTCGCTCCCGGAGTATGGGCGAAAGCGGTCTTCATAGCAGTGGCGGCAGGTGCGATGACAGAGAAATGTCGCGACGTAATAGATCGATTCCATTCAGGTCCTCCCACGGGATTTCATCCCGCTCAGCGATTCCACACCAGCCAGCTGCGTAGCAACCGACGAAGAAGATCCGGCATTCGATCAAGCATCTCGTTATCCGCTATTCTTCGCAGGCTCTCGGAGAGCGTTGGATAGGGCTGAATCGTCGTGGCAAGATTCCTGAGCTTCAGCCCCGAGGTGACTGCCAGCGTCAGTTGGCCAATCATCTCGCCAGCATGCCGCGCGATAATCGTCCCGCCAATGATCCTGTCCGTGCGCCGGTCATAATGAATTCGCGCCATTCCTGACTCCTCGCCATCGAGGATCGCACGATCATTGTCGGAGAAGTATGCCGTCAGCGTTCGCACCTCGATGCCGTCGGCCTGCGCCTCTGCGGCGGAGTATCCGACATGCGCAACCTCCGGGTCGGTGAAGGTACATCGCGGCACGACCAGTCGGCTCATTCGCTGATGCCCGAAGAAGAGGGCGTTACGCACCGCTATTCGCGCCATGGCGTCCGCGGCGTGCGTGAACATCATCGTTGAGCAGACATCTCCTGCCGCATAGATTCGTCGATTGGTAGTGCGTAAATGATCGTCAACCCTCACTCCGGACTCGTTCCATTCGACCCCGGCCGCTTCGAGACCAAGGCCCTCGATGTTAGGCTGCCGGCCAATCGCCACCAGGATCACCTCGCCTTCAACAGTCTTCTCAACGCCCTTGTCGACAAAGACGATCTGCTTCAGGGATTGCCGCGTCCCGGCTCGAAGCAGCCTGACTCCATGGCTGATCGCCATCCCCTCACCTGCCAGTTGACGCTCGATGATCTCTGCAACGTCGTTATCCTCTCGTGGCAGCAGGCGTTCATCTCCGTTGAGCATGACCACCTCACTGCCAAAGCGCCGAAAGGCCTGGGCAAGTTCGCAGCCAATCGGCCCGCCACCAATGACGATCAGGCTTTGTGGAATCTCCGTCAGCGTGAAGATCGTCTCGCTGGTGTGAAATCCTGCCTCGCGCAAACCCGGAATCGACGGCGTCTTTGGCCGTGCTCCCGTTGCAATCACCGCCCGCCGAAATCTCAAACGTGCCCCGCCCACCTCAATTGTGTCGCGTCCGAGAAAACGGCCCCCACCAAGCCAGACATCGACATTGTAGCGGCTGCTGATCGTCGCCACCGAGTCGTTGACCGCAATCCGTGCCCGCAACTCGCGCATGCGCCTCATTGCGGCACCAAAGTCCGGCCTCCCCTGCCCCTCTCGCCCTCCACCATAGCGACCTGACTCCCCGGCATCGTAGGCGGCTCGCGCGGCCCGCAGCAGCGCTTTGGATGGCACACATCCCGTTGTCAGGCAGTCTCCACCCAGCAGAACCCGCTCAATCAACGCTGTCCGCCCCCCAAACAGGCCGGCTCCACCGGCACTTACCAGCCCCGCGGCTCCGCCACCAATCGCCACCAGATTGTATCGGCCCACCACCTCAGGATTCCGATGCCCCGGTGGATGACACGCCTCAATCAGACGCCGATCCGCCTCATCCCCCGGGATCAGCCGCTCGAGTACCTCCTTCGATGAATCGCTTCTTCCTCTCATCTGTTCGCCTGCCTGCTTGCCTGTGAGCCCTTCATTCCTTCAAAACAGAAAAGGCGAAGGAGCATCTGTGGCTGAGACTTAGCCCACTCGTGCTGCTTCGCCATCGCTTTTTCCTTCGGCAGGTATTCTGGTCGTGCCCGGTGACTACTTCTTCGGCGGAACGATCGACTCCTTGCACGCCTTGGCAATGCGGAATTTGACCACCGTCTTTGCCGGAATCTTGATCTCTGCACCCGTCGCCGGATTCCGACCCTTGCGCGCTTTGCGATGTGCCTTGACCAGCTTCCCAATCCCCGGAAGCGTAAATGCCCCGATCTTCTTCGTCTGCGTTACCGCAACCTGAGCAAGCTCGTCGAGAATCTCGTTCGCCTGCTTCTTCGACATCTCAAACTTGCCGGCAATGTGTGCCGCCAGCTGGCTCTTGGTCATCTGCTTCTTTTCTGCCATTTATTTTCCTCCAGTATATTCTCTTGTAATATCTGCTGATTGAGTTATTGGTTTTATGGGTGATATTTATTGGCACACCGGCTGGTCGCCATCGCCTGAGTTGATGAAACACTCAGGCTTGCCCCCGGACCGGGCAGACGAGAAAACCCGGTGATCATCGATCCGACCTGACTGGCCAGTTGATGATCGCCGAATGTCTCTTCGAAATTGATTCCGGAGTGGCCGATTCCCCTGATTTATGCTCAAGAGTTGTTTCCGATTTTCTCTTCCTGCGTGGAAAAGACCACTGACATAAACACTGACATAAACACTGACATAAACATTGCGGAATATGCTGCTTAAGCAATATTCCCGGGTAACTTCGGTAATAATCCGTATAACACTTGGCAATGCGTTCAAAAAGGCTGCTAAATAGCACTAAAAGCCCGACAAGAGAGCTTCTGTAAACTTCAATAAAGCTCTGATGAGAATCTGACAGGGACTTCCGCAAAAGCCTGATTTGACAGGTTAACGGAGAGGATCGTCCTGCACGCCAACAATCGTGAATATAACCCAAAGGCCGGATGGCGTGCAACATCTATTTCCATTGTCAGCGACGGATGGCACGCTGATCAAGGCCAACGACGATTACATCACGCAAAGAGCTTGAATCTATTGATGATTATTCGCTACACTCCGTGGCCGATCGTTGAATGAACGATAGCACTACTGCCATTCATTGATATCAATTTTGATATCGCGTTTTGAAGCCGGGAAGACGCTGGCAACACCGTCTTCTCTGATTGCTTGAAGTTCTTTCGGGCGGCCCTTTCCGTGGACGTTCTCTCATTCAGCATTGCGCACTTCCCCGGGAGGATTGCCAAATAATCAGGAGTTCGCTAGATTCTCTTGGTGTTCTTGATGAGTGGACTAATTTTCAGTACTTTCAGTGATTGTCAGTGATTGTCAGTGATTGTCAGTGATTGTCAGGAGGTTATTTATATGCCAATTGCAGTATGTCCGGAATGTGAAGCAGAGATTCATGTCGACGAGGATGTTGACAAGGGAGATCTGCTCGTCTGCGAGGAGTGTGAGACTTCACTTGAGGTCGTCGGCCTCGATCCGATTGAACTCGATCGCTGCATTGATGAAGACTACGATGATGATGAAGACGATGATGACTATTGAGTCATCTGACTGCTGACGGGGCCTGATACCCGGTACGGCTGAGGCGCAGGCGAATGCCGGGGCGGGTCGTTTTGATGGTTAAATCGTGATAGCGGCCATCGTGCTGATCTGCGTAGAAGGCGATGGCGTAGCTGGCACGAATCTCCTCGGCGAGAGCCCTGAAGACGGGAGTAAAATCACCGGCATCAGCGGCGAAGTCGCTGCCGCCGGTGGCATGGACGACGCGAGTCGCATCGAGTGGTGTCGGGACACGCTCGCCGCGCCTCGTTGGGGAGAGCATGTACGATGGAAGCGTCACCGAGTAGACGGTGACGCCGGCAGCGAGTGTGCGACGAACCATTTCACGCCGGTCGATGGTGCTGGCGGAATCGAATCCGTCACTGATAATGACGATTGCGCGACGAACCGGTCGCCCTTTGAGGATTCGGGGGGCCTGACGATCGAGCATGACGACGGCGCGATCAATCGCATCATAGATGCGTGTTGAGCCCTCGAAGCGCAGGCCATTGGTAAAGGCCCGGGTCAGCTTGCGTGCATCATCGGTGAAGTTCTGGCGGATTTTGACCTCGTTATTGAAGGTGATCGCGGCGAAGACCGAATCACCATTCATCAGTTCAACGAACTTCATGGCCGCCTGCCTGAGGGTGACAGTCTCCTCGGGCTTGAGACTGCCGGAAAGGTCGAGTGCGAAGACCACTGCCAATGGTCGTGAGAGCGACGATTGATTGGTCATGGCAAAGAAGTCGAGGGGCCGTGGCTTTCCATCCTCGAGGAGTTGTATCTCTTCGGAGCGCAGATCACGCACATAGTTGCCATGTTGATCAGCGGCGGTGACATCGATTGCTACGAGGTCGGTATCAAGCCGGATAGTCATCGGCATTGGTGTCCGGCCCTGTGCAAAGACGCCGACTGAGCTCAGCAGCAGGGTTGTTGCCACGAGGAAAGTGTATCTCATCATTGTGATCTCATCCTCTCTCTTCCCTGACCTCCGCGATGACGAGGAGTTGATCGGGGCGATGGGCGCGACGTCAGAATGTGGTGATGACGCGCTGTTGTCTGCCTCTGCTGCTTGTACTGACCCGCTGTCAGCTTTTTGTATTATCGCACAACGTCGCCGGTGATGGCGTGCTTGTTCAGACCTTTGGCGGCTCTCTTGCGGCAGGACCGGCTGCCGGTCGGAGACCCGGCCAGCGGAGGCATGATGGAGATACCAATGAAGATGGTCGGTTTCGGCCTGAAGCTGCCGCTATTCTGCCTGCTCTTGCTGGTTCTGGCTGGAGAATCGGTTGAGGCGCAGACGGGAAGCGTCAGGGGGCGCGTCAGGGAGCAGAAGGGCGGACCATTGTCGGAGGTGGTTGTCATCGCCAGTAGCGATGGACACCGGTATGAGACGAAGAGTGACGCCCGCGGCGAGTTTCAATTTCAGGAGCTGGCGCCAGGCGACTATGCTTTCAGCTTCTCCAGGGCCGGATATAAGAGCTTCAATACTCGACGACTGGCCGTTGCTGCCGGTGAAACGGTCCGACTGCGCCAGGTGATTGAGCTGGCGCGCGAGGAGGACCCCTACGCCGTCATTCGTGGTGCCGTGCTCTATGGCGTCGGCTTCACTCTGCCAAATGCCGCCATTACCCTTGAGCGAATCGATGGTAAAAAGAAGATGAAAATGGAGACCGTTTCACACGAAGGCGGCGAGTTTGCCTTTCGCCTCCGTGCCGACAAGGCGAATTACCGCCTTACCGCTCGCGCTCCCGGCTTTGAACCGGCATCAATTGATTTGCCAATCGAAAACGACGAGGTGCGCAACGTCGTCATAACCCTGCAGAAGAAATAGCCACGCCTTACATCCTGAACAAGGACTTACACCACTTCAGCTTTATCTCAGGCGGAGCCGCTGAGTGGTGACAACAAAGGGTTGAACTGAATTACTCATTCAGTTCAACCCCATTCAGTTCAACCCTTTTAGTACATATCCGCGTGGCACCGGAACCGGAGCGGCTCTCAAGGCCGGCTTCGGTTTCATTTGTCATCGCCCGCTGACTGATGCGCCGGATGTCATTGATTCATTGAAGCGAGGAACTCAGCATTCGACTTGGTCTTGTCGAGCCGTTCGAGGACCAGCTCCATCTGTTCAACAGGTGAAAGCGGGTTAAGGACACGGCGCAGCACCCAGATCCGGTCGAGATCCTTTTTGTTGATCAGCAGTTCCTCCTTGCGGGTTCCCGATTTCTGCAGATCAATTGCCGGGAAGACGCGTTTGTCGGAGAGTTTGCGATCGAGATGGATCTCCATGTTGCCGGTGCCCTTGAACTCTTCAAAGATAACATCGTCCATGCGGCTGCCGGTCTCGATGAGTGCGGTGGCAATGATTGTCAGGCTGCCACCCTCCTCGATATTACGGGCAGCGCCAAAGAATCGCTTGGGACGCTGAAGGGCATTGGAGTCGACACCTCCCGAGAGGATCTTACCCGATGGCGGAACGACGGCATTGTGGGCACGGGCCAGCCTGGTGATCGAATCGAGAAGGATGACGACGTCGCGCTTGTGTTCGACAAGGCGTTTTGCCTTTTCGATAACCATATCGGCGACCTGGACGTGGCGTGAGGCCGGCTCGTCGAAGGTCGAGGAGATCACCTCTCCGTTGACCGAGCGCTGCATGTCGGTCACCTCTTCCGGGCGCTCGTCGATCAGCAGGACGATCAGGGTCACCTCGGGATGATTCTCGGTTATCGAGTTGGCAATCGTCTGCAACAACATCGTCTTTCCGGTGCGTGGCGGGGCGACGATCAGTCCGCGCTGCCCCTTGCCGATCGGCGTGAAGAGGTCGATCACTCGGCCTGAGAAGGTTTCCGAGAGTGTCTCCGCCTTCAATTGCGCGTTGGGATAAAGTGGCGTCAGGTTGTCGAAGAAGACCTTGTCGCGGGCAATCTCCGGTGGCTCAAAATTGATTGCCTCAACCTTGATCAGTGCAAAATAGCGTTCTCCCTCTTTCGGCGGACGAATCTGACCGGAGATCGTGTCTCCCGTGCGCAGGTCAAATTTACGAATCTGAGAAGGGCTGACATAGATATCATCCGGGCCTGGCAGGTAGTTGTATTCAGGGGCCCGCAGGAAGCCAAAGCCATCGGGAAGAGTTTCAAGCACACCCTCGGAGAATATCAGTCCCGATTTCTCTGTCTGTGCCTGAAGGATCTTGAAGATCAGTTCCTGTTTGCGCATGCCGGTCGCCCCGGGAACATCCAGCTCCTTGGCGATCTGCGTCAGTTTCGAGATATTCATCTCCTTGAGATCGGCAATATCGAGCAGATCTCCCTGATTCTCTTCGTATTCGAGCAACTCATCTTCGATTTGTGGTGGTGGTGGTACGGGGCTCGTTCTCTTGGATGGTCTTTCCGGCATAGTATAAACCTCAGAATATTCCGATATATCGATGATCCGCGCACTGGCGGGGGGCGATGAGCGCGACGACAGTCGACGACGGAGGAGTAAGACTCTTTTTCACGTTCATTGGCAGAATATGGCGCTCTTCCGGTGAACGGAGAGAACGCCCGTTCTGAGCAGGTGTCATGGCAAATACAGATCAGCCAGTGTCAGTCAGTGCCTTTGATGCGGGAGTGAATGATCTCCCAGACCTGGCTTGCACCTTCGCGGGTGATCGACGAGTAAGGAATCACTCGATCAACACCGAGGGCGATCATGGCTCTTTGCTGCGATTTCCGACGCTCGTTTGACGATAACTTATCGACCTTAGTTGAGACCACCAAAAAGGGAAGCTCGTAATGCTGGAGCCAGGATTTCATCTGAAGATCTGATGGGGTGGGCTCATGTCGCGCATCGACAAGGAGAATAGATAACACAAGCTGAGGCCGTTCCGCAAGGTAGCTTTCAATTAATTGCCCCCAAAGGCGACGATTCTCCTTGGAGGTCTTGGCATAGCCATAACCCGGCAGATCAACAAAATAGAATTGCCGATCTATGAGAAAGAAGTTGATCGACTGGGTACGACCGGGTGTCGAACTGGTGCGCGCGAGTCCGTCAACGCCGAGCAGGCTGTTGAGCAGGCTCGACTTACCAACATTGGAGCGCCCCATGAAGACAATCTCCGGGAGACGATCCGTTGGAAACGAAGGTGGAGTGGTGGCGGCGCGAACAAATTGAGCGCTTCTGGCTTTCATTGATGAATAGCGACCAGCTCAGCCACGCAGTGAACCTTCGGCCGGTGATGTCGCCGTTGTCGCTGCCGGCCCCTCGGTCTGCTGCCAGACAGAGGCAGCGATTTCGAGCGGAGTCTCAGTCCGTGGGGTGGGCATTTTTTCAAGGGCGACCTGCAGTACCTCATCCATCGACTCGACGAGGTTGACGTTGAGGGTCTGCAGCACATCAGCCGGGACTTCCGGCAGATCTTTTTCGTTTTCGCGCGGAATAATAATGGTTGTCAAGCCGGCACGATGCGCAGCGAGGAGCTTATCCTTGACGCCGCCGATCGCCAGTACCTTGCCACGGAGGGTGATCTCACCGGTCATTGCCACCTCCCGATTGACCGGGATGCGCGTCAGGGCGGAGGTCATGACCGTGGCCATGGTGATACCGGCCGACGGGCCATCCTTGGGGATGGCTCCCTCGGGAACGTGGACGTGGAGATCGTAATTCTTGTGCAGATCGGCAGGAATCCCGAGTGTACTGGCACGCGAGCGGACATAGGTGATTGCCGCCTGGGCCGACTCCTGCATGACATCACCAAGCTGCCCGGTGAGTGTCAGCCGACCGGATCCCTCAACGAGGGTCGCCTCGATCTGGAGAACATCACCACCGATCTCGGTCACGGCAAGACCATTGGCAAGGCCGACCTCATTGTGGCTGCCAACGCGCTGGACGCGATACCTGATCGGTCCGAGCATCTTCCCGACGGTCTCTTTATCGATTTTGAGATGAAAGGATGATTCCTTGTCGTGGGCGAGTCTCTCGACCATCTGCCGGGCCGCCTTGCGGCAGAGTGAGCCGATCTCGCGCTCAAGGTTGCGGACACCGGCCTCGCGTGTATAGTGCTCGATCACGGCCTGCAAGCCACTCTCGTCAAGCTCGATCTGCTCCGGCTTGAGACCGTTGGCCTCGGCCTGTTTGCGGATGAGGTGGCGACGAGCGATTTCGGTCTTCTCGCGTTCGGTGTAGCCGGCGAGCCGGATGATCTCCAGTCGATCCTGGAGTGCCGACGGGATCGTGTGAAGAACGTTCGCCGTCGCGATGAACATCACCTGCGAGAGGTCGTACTCGACATCGAGGTAGTGGTCGTGAAAGGTATGATTCTGCTCCGGATCGAGAACTTCAAGCAGTGCGGCCGACGGATCACCACGGAAATCGGAGCCGATCTTGTCGACCTCGTCAAGAAGAATCAGCGGGTTGATCGTCCCGGCCTTCTTCATCATCTGGATGATCTGGCCGGGAAGAGCACCAATGTAGGTGCGACGATGGCCGCGAATCTCCGCCTCATCGCGAATGCCGCCAAGCGAGAGACGGACAAACTTGCGTCCGGTGGCCCTGGCAATTGAGCGCCCGAGAGATGTCTTGCCAACACCTGGCGGCCCGACAAAGCAGAGAATCGAACCGCGCGGCTCGTCAAGGAGCTGACGCACGGCGAGGTATTCGAGAATCCGCTCCTTGATCTTTTCGAGGCCGAAGTGATCGGCATCGAGCACCTCGCTCGCATGAGCGATATCACGAATCTCCTCACTCCGGTTTTTCCACGGAACGGCGAGCAGCCAGTCGAGGTAGTTGCGTGAGACCGTCGATTCGGCCGACATCGACGGCATCTGCTCCATCCGCCGCAACTCGGCCAGCGCCTTCTCGCGGGCATCGCCTGTCATGCCTGACTCGTCGATCTTCTGCTTCAATTCGTCGAGTTCGGCACGCTCATCCTTGCGTCCAAGTTCCTTGTGGATCGCCTTGATCTTCTCGTTGAGATAGTATTCGCGCTGTTGCTTCTCCATCTGCCGCTTGACGCGAGTCTGGATGGTGCGATCGATATTCAGTTTGTCGATCTCGATTTCGAGGATCTCGATCAGCATCATCAGTCGCTCGGTGATCGCGTACATCTCAAGCAGTCGCTGCTTGTCAGCAATCTCCAGCTTCAGCTTGTCACCGAGCTGATCGGCAAGCTGCCCGGGATCGGAGATGCGCATCGCGGCCTGGATCTGATCCGGATTGACATCCTGCGCCAGCTTGAGATACTGCTCCGTCAGCGAGATTGCCCGATTGGCCAGCTGGTTGCGCCGTTTGGTCTCATCAGCAATCTCGGGCATTCCCGCAGGATCCGCGCTTCGGCGGAGCGTCGCCATGGCAACACCATTGACCTCTTCGATGCGCACGATTCGGGCACGCTCGCGCCCCTCGACGAGCACCTTGATCGTCGTTTCGTCCTGCTTGCGCAGCGAGTTGGCGATGTAGGCGAGCGTCCCTACCTGGTAGATCTGATCCGGACGCGGGTCTTCGATGGTGGCGTCATGCTGTGCCGCCAGAAAGATCATGCGATCTCCGGCGAGAGCCTCTTCCATCGCCCGCACCGATGAGGGACGACCGATGACGAAGGCTGCCTTGGTTTGCGGGAAGACGACGACATCGCGAATGGGCACCATCGGGTACCTGACGATATCATCCGGAGTACTGTCATGAAATTCTCGCATTGATGATCTCTACCTTTATCTTCTGGCCTGTACCTTTTCAGCCCGCCTTTTCGAGCGGGAAGACCACGCGGCGATTGGCGACCATCTCCGCCGTGACTAAAAATTCCTTGATCTTTTTCTGCCCCGGGAGCGCGTACATCGCGTCAAGCATCAGCTCCTCAAGGATTGTGCGCAGCCCGCGGGCGCCAACCTTGCGCTCGCAGGCTTGTCGCGCAATTGCCTGCAGGGCATCTTCGGCGAAGCGCAACTTGATCCCATCCCACTCGAATGTCTTTTGATACTGCCTGGCCAGCGCGTTTCTCGGTTTGGTGAGGATCTCGATCATTGCCGTTTCATCCAGTTCATGGAGCGAACCGACGATTGGCAGCCGACCAACAAATTCCGGAATCAGGCCGAACCTGATCAGATCTTCCGGCTGCACCTGGTCGAGCATCGAGGAGTTGCGCGTGCTGCCCATCGGCCTGATATTGGCCTGGAATCCCATGCCCTGCTGACGCACACGCTTCTGGATCACCTTGTCGAGACCGACAAACGCTCCTCCGCAGATGAAGAGGATGTTGGTCGTATCAATCATGTAGAACTCCTGATGCGGATGCTTGCGTCCACCCTGAGGCGGGACATTGGCGACCGTACCCTCGAGGATCTTGAGCAGCGCCTGCTGTACCCCTTCTCCGGAGACGTCGCGCGTGATCGAGGGGTTCTCATCCTTGCGACAGATCTTGTCGATTTCGTCGATGTAGATAATTCCCTGCTGCGCCCGCTCGACGTCGCCATTGGCGGCCTGCAGCAGCTTGAGGATGATGTTCTCGACATCCTCGCCAACATAGCCTGCCTCGGTCAGAGTCGTCGCATCAACGATCGTGAAGGGCACCTTGAGCATCCGCGCGAGAGTCTGCGCGAGGAGCGTCTTGCCGGTGCCGGTCGGGCCGATCAGCATGATGTTCGACTTCTGGATCTCGACCTCTCCGCGTCGCTTGAGCATCTCGATCCGCTTGTAGTGCTGATAGACAGCAACGGCCAGCTTCTTCTTCGTTTCATCCTGGCCAATGACATATTCGTCAAGGAAGTTCTTGATCTCGACCGGCTTCGGGAGGGCCGGCCGCGCGGTGGTTGTCTCCTGCTGGACATCGTCACTGATAATTTCAATGCAGATGTCGATGCATTCGTTACAGATATAGACGGTGGGGCCGGCTATCAGCTTCCTGACCTCATTCTGGCTCTTGCCGCAGAAGCTGCAGCGCAATGTGTCTTCCCCTCTTCTCATATCAGAAAAGCCTCCATCCCGACTTGTTTCATATGATTCACAAAAAGATATTTGTCTTTCGATCCCGCCGGGCAACAACTCTGATCTCGTCTGACCTCACCGGCGAGGGGGGCCGTTATCGGCCCGGATAAATGGATACAATTAATAAAATGGGTAACATCTCCTGTCTCGTTTCGTCACCCGGCTGCCGGCGTTGGATGGCGCGTCGCGATGGTTGGATGTCCGCTGATCGGAAACCCAAAGACAATGCCCGAAGACAATGCCCGAAGACAATGCCCGAAGACAATGATAGACAAGCGAAGAGGCTCACGCAAGAAGGGTGTCAGATTGGCCCTCTCCACTTCTCTAGTTTCCGAGCACCATGGTTGACTTCAGCACCATGCAGGCTCGCACACACTTATCACAAATCTGCGCATCAACTCCGGGGAAGAGGCGGGACCCCTGTGGATTGTTGCGGTGGTGAAGATTGAAGCTGCAGGCATTGGAATCAGCATCTTCCGACTGAAAGATCCGACTATACCAGGGGCGATCGAGTCGCGGTCGGCCGATACCCATCTGTTCAAAGTCAGCGATGATCTGCATGCAGACATCGACGCACTCGTCACAGATGAACCCGGCACGGCCTTCGAAGAGGCGGGCAACCTCACCCTCTCCAAGTTTGCAGAAAGAACAGCAGGCAGGATCATGCCGCTGTTGGTGCGGCTGCTGATCGTGGCTGCTGTCTGGCGTGCCTGGAGACGGTCTCTTCATAGCCAGTGGCGAACTCCCGGAAATCAGAATCTCCTGGTGGTGCTACTCGCGATGTTTGATCACCTGATCGATCAGGCCATACTCACGCGCCTGGGTAGCACTCATGATCCGGTCACGTTCGACATCACGCTCGATTGTCTCCAGTGCCTGTCCGGTATGGTAGGCAAGGATCTCATTGAGTCGCTCGCGCAGTCGCAGGATCTCTTCCGCGGCAATTTTGATGTCGGTGGCCTGGCCGGAGATCCCGCCAGCGGATGGCTGATGAATCAGGATCCGCGAATTGGGGAGGGCGAAGCGCCGGCCCTTGGTTCCGGCGGCGAGCAATACCGCCGCCATCGAGGCGCACTGACCGATGCAGAAAGTGGTCACCGGACAACGAACGAACTGCATGGTGTCGTAGATCGCCATGCCGGCAGTTACCGAACCCCCGGGTGAATTGATGTAGAGCGAAATCTCGCGGTCGGGATCCTCCGATTCGAGAAAGAGCATCTGCGCGACGACGAGATTGGCGACCGTGTCGTCGATCGGAGTCCCGATAAAGATAATGTTATCCTTGAGGAGGCGCGAATAAATATCGAAGGCACGCTCTCCACGGGCCGTCTGCTCGACGACCATTGGCACCAGATGTGATTGTGGATTGATCATATTTTTTAGAAAGCACACTACTCAGAGGCCGATGGAGTCTCGCCGCTCTCGATTGTCTTCGGCTGGTCCCCGGCCGGTTCCACCGCGGTCTCATCACCGGCTTCACCGGTAATCGCGACTGGTGCTTCACTATGTTCGGCCGCAATTTCGGCGTCGATCTCCGCCTCCATCCTCTCTCTTTCCGCTCTGACGATATTCTCTTCCTCTTCAGCAGAGATCTGTTCGACGCTGATTTCAGCATTGGCCGTCAGAAGTTCGAGCACCTTATTACCAAGCAGCTCATTGGCGATGGTAGAAATGGCGCCATTCTTTGTCAAGTGGTCGGCCATCTCCTCAACGCTGACACGGGCGGCCTGCGCACGCCGGGTGACATCGTTCATGAGTTCATTTTCGGCGAGTTCGATCGATTCGGCACTGGCGATGCGCATGAGAATAGCGCTCGCTCGTTCTTTGCGTTCAACAAACCTGTTGATCCGTTTGGTATGGACCTGCATCTCACTGATCCCAAGATTCATCTGCGTATATCTGCCGGAGGAGATGAGCTGCCTGTACCAGGCGATGACACTCTCCTGCTGGCGGTTCCTGAGATAGTTTTGTGGGTATTCGAACTGATGCTGGTCGATGATAAAAGAGATGAGATCCTCGTGGAGGCGGTCATCAGCGCGCTGGCGGGCGGCTTTTTCGAGATTCTCGCGGACGGAGGTGCGCATTGCGGCAGCATCATCGAAGCCGAGTGTCGCGGCAAACTCGTCATTGAACTCGGGGATCTCCTTGCGGTGGACTCCCTTGACGGTGGCGGTGAAGTCGAGTGTCTTGTCGGCAAGGCCGGTCGAGGTGAACTCCGCAGGGTAGGCGACACGGAACTCGCGGATATCACCGGGTCTGACCCCGCTCAGGTTCTCATTGAACTCTGCCTGAACACCCTCGGCACCGAGTTCGACCCGGAGGTCCTCGCTCTTGAGTTCCTCGGATTCGGCGGGGGAGGGGGCCGGTCCGTCATCCGGAATGACATATTTGCCAGTGATGTCGATAGTGACAATATCGCCAGTGGCGGATGGGCGATCCTCGATGGGGACAAATTCGATGTGTTGATTGCGCTCGTCGTCGATTGCCTCGTCGATCTCCTTGTCGGTGACAGTCGTAATACGTCTGGTGAGGCTGATCCCAAAGTAGGGCTTGAGCTCAAAAGATGGAATGATATCGACTTCGGCGCTGAAATGGAAAGGGCGGCCATCGCGCAGATCAAGTGACTGATCATCGATTCGCGGCTCGCCGACGACATCGAGGTTGTGGTCTTTGACGGCGTGTGAGAGAGCATGAGACACGAGGTGACTGAGCACCTCCGAGCGAAGCTCCTTGCTGAATCTCATCCTGATGGCACTGCTCGGGATGCGCCCGGGGCGAAAGCCCGGCAGGCTGACCGATCTGGAGATCGATTCGCAGGCCTTGGCATACTCCGCCCTGACCTCGCTGGCGGGGACCCCGATCTCCACCTTCCTGCTGGTTGTGGAGAGATCTGTCACGACTACTTCTGGCTTCAAAATGTTCTCACCTTTCCTCAGTTGATGAATATTCGTCTCATACCGCTGGAGGCAGACCCGGGAGGAGATGGCTCGCTGGTCTGGACGCGCATCATCCTGTTCGAGCTTTATCGAGCTGTTCGAGCTTTATCAATAATCTGAAATCTGAAATCTGAAATCTGAAATCTGAACGGCCCCGCGGGCCGGACTGGTCAGATTAGTGTCGTTCAGATTAGTGTCATTCAGATTAGTGTCATTAAGATTCATAACATGCCGATTCATAACATGCCGACAGATTATTATCATGCTGACTTCAGGTTATCCGGCTATTCCGCCATCCGACAAGCCCGCTACCCTGCCGATCCGATGCGAAAGGGGGGATTCGAACCCCCATGCCTGTGGGGCGCCAGATCCTAAGTCTGGTGCGTCTACCAGTTTCGCCACTTTCGCAGGCTTGATGACCGATCTGACATGATTAGTCAGACTAACAAATTTCGGCAAGTGGTGCAACCAGTTACCAGTCTGGCACCAGCCCCGCAACCAGGGAAGAGGTTTGACAGTGTGGCAATGTCGGCCTATAACCGATGGCGGGTGTTGTTCGTGAGGCTGATACCGATCAGCGGGAAGCCTTGAGGGGGCAACAGCCAGCGCCAGCAGCCAGCAATGCAGGACAATACCGGATACAGACAAAGGAGAGTCGAATGACATTTCTTGAGAGGATCAACGAGGATTTGAAGAATGCGATGAAGAGCCAGCAGGCGGATCTGCTCTCGACATTGCGCATGGTGAAGACGGCGCTGAAGAACAAGGAGATCGAGAAGATGGCGCCGTTGGATGACGCCGAGGCGATCAAGGTGCTGCAGACACTGGTCAAGCAGCGTCGCGACAGTGCCGAGCAGTATCGTCAGGGTGGCCGTGACGATCTTGCGGCAAAGGAAGAGGCAGAGATCGGGATGATTGAGGCCTATCTGCCGGCGGCGCCGGACGAGGCGACGGTTGGGCGGATAGTGAGCGAGACGATCGCTGAGACCGGGGCGACGTCAGCAAAGGAGATGGGGCTGGTGATGAAGGCGGTGATGGCGAAGTTGGCGGGGCAGGCGGTTGATGGCCGGCTGATCAATCAGCTGGTGAAGTCAAAGCTGGTTGGCGGGTGAGCGGAGCAGGCAGGAGTGAAAAGCATACTGATTGCGGGCTATCTTGATCTGAGCGCGATGGTCACCGTCGACATTCTGCGTTCGCGGCGTGACCGGGCGACGACGGCGGTGCTGGTGGCAATCGTCATGATTCCATTAGTTGGAGCGGGGCTTTATTGACCTGCCTTTCGTGGCAGGCGGGACAATCAGGATGCAGTGAGGGAGATGGCATTGGCGGGGGTATGAATCTTTCAGCCGAGCAGCAATCGATCATCGAGTCACCGACCGGGGTGCGGACGTTTCTGCGTGGTGAGGCGGGAACGGGGAAGACGACGGCGGGAGCGGGAAGGTTGCGTCATCTGCTGGAGACTGGTGTTTCGGCCCACTCGATTCTGGTGTTGGTGGCGCAGCGGCGACTGGCAGATCCATACCTCGAAGTGGCGCGGGATCCGGCGGGGCGAGCCGGGGCGGAGGTGACGATTACCACGCTGGGTGGGCTGGCGCGGCGGATGGTTGGGCTCTACTGGCCGCTGATCACGAATCGGCTGAGCCGGTCGTTTCCGAATCGGAGGCCGAGGTTCCTCTCGCTGGAGATGGTGCAGTACCTGATGTTTCGCATTCTTGGTCCGGAGATCGACGCGAAGGACTACTTCAACAGTGTGACGATCGATCGGGCGCGGCTTTACGGGCAGATTGCGGACAACCTCAACAAGGCGGCGGTGGTCGGATTTCCGGCCGAATCGATCGGTGCGCGATTGACGGCGGCGTTTGCGGGGGAAGAGGAGCGGCGGCATATTTTCGAGGACGCGCAGACGTGTGCGAGCCTCTTTCGGGAATATTGTCGACGCTACAATCTGCTCGACTTTTCGCTGCAGGTGGAGCTCTTCTGCCAGCACCTCTGGAAGTTTGCCTCACCGCGGGAGGCGCTGATCGGACGTTATCGTCATCTGATCGTCGATAACCTGGAGGAGGACACCCCGGCAACACATCGGCTGTTGAGTGAGTGGGTGCCATCGTCTCAGTCGGCGCTGCTGATCTGTGACGAGGAGGCGGGGTATCGGAAATTTCTCGGAGCTGACGACATTTCGGCGTTGGGGTTGCGGGAAGCCTGTGACCGTGAGGTCGTTTTCGGGCGGACGCGGGTGATGACGCGGTCGATGAGGGCTCTGCTGGCCGGGGTGGTCGGGGCGATGAGTGACGAAGCGGCTGAGGGTGGCGGGCTGGAGCGGTCGGAGCGGTTGCGGGCGCGGCGGGCGATTGGCCATACGCCGGCCGCGCGGAGTCGGTTTCATACGCAGATGCTTGACTGGGTGGCAGACGAGGTGGCGGGACTGGTGGAGCGAAAGCGGGTAAGGCCGGAGCGAATCGTCGTTCTGGCACCGATTCTCGGCGATTCGCTGCGCCATTCACTGGTGAGTCGCCTGGAGCAGCGTGGTGTGGAGACGTGGACATTGCGGCCGTCGCGAGCGCTGCGGGAGGAGCCGGCGGCACAATCGCTGATGACGCTGGCGAAGCTGGCTCATCCGGATTGGAGGCTGGAAGCACGCCATCGCCCGGGGAGGACGGATGTCGAGCGGATGCTGATGTGCGTGCTGGAGGGGCTTGACCTGACGCGAGCCTCGCTGATGGCGGAGGTGCTCTATCGCCGGGAGGGGTTGCAGCCCTTCACACGGGTGACCAATGGCGAGATGCGTGAGCGAATCACGGAGGTCTTTGGAGAGCGTTACGATCGGTTGCGTGCCTGGCTGGAGGCCTTCCGGCGAGCGGGTGAGGCGGAGCCGCTGGACATTTTCCTGAGGCGCCTCTTTGGCGAAGTGCTTTCGCAGGCGGGTTTCGGGTTTCACCAGGACTTTGACGCGGCGCGAGTCGCCTCGAATCTGATCGACTCGGCCCGCTCGTTTCGCCAGTCGGCGGAGGGGATCGAGTCGCGATTCGATCTCGGGAACGAGTACGCAAGGATGGTCGATGAGGGCATTCTGGCGGATCAATATGAGCCTCGAAGGCAGGGAGCAGGGCCGAGAGGCGTCCTGATTGCGCCGGCCTACACCTTTCTGCTGAGCAATCGTGCGGTTGACTATCAGTTCTGGCTCAACATTGACAGTCCTTCGTGGAATCGTCGCCTCTATCAGCCATTGACGCAGCCATACGTCCTGAGTGCACAGTGGCGGGCGGGTGATGTCTGGACGGAGGCGCACGAGCGAGAGTCGTCACGGGAGATGCTCGCACGGGTAGTGGCGGGGTTGTTGCGGCGATGTCGGCGAAAAGTCTACCTGGGACTCAGTCGTTATGACGAGCGCGGTTATGAGCAGATTGGTGAATTGCGGGTGATCTTTGATTATCTGTTGAGGGATTTGTCGCCGGAAGAGCGTAAAGTGGAAGCATCCCCGGAGGCAGAGTCATGACGAAGCCATGGCCACAGCCGCGGGCGAGCCAGGCGCGGATACTGGAGTATGCCGGGGGGCGGATGGGAGTTGCGGCGGTGCCGGGCAGCGGCAAGACGTGGACGCTCTCGCTGCTGGCGGCGAAGCTGGTGCGTGAGACCCGGCTTGAGCGTGGCCAGCAGGTGCTGGTGGTGACGCTGGTCAATGCGGCACGGGGCAAGTTTGAGCAGCAGGTGCGGGAGTTTCTTGGGGAGGAGAGTCTCGGAACGCTCTACCGTGTGCGGACGCTCCACGGTCTGGCACGGGACATCGTCGCCGAGAGGCCGGGGCTGGTCGGATTGGCAGACGACTTCACGATTATCGACGAGCCGGAGTCGATGGATATCGTCGGGGACGCACTACAGGCCTGGTTCAGTGCGCGGCCCGATTTCGGGCTGGAGGAGTATGTTGCGCCGGATCATCGGGATAAGGACTACTCGCTGCGGAAGTGGCGTGAGGAGGCGCAGAAGATTGCCGGCGACTTCATCAAGCGGGCAAAGGATTTTCGTGTCGAGCCGGTGAGTCTGCGCAAGGCGCTGGCCGCCTATCCGCGATTGCTGCCGCTGGCGGAGATGTGTACTCAGGTTTACGAGGCTTACGAGCGTGGACTTCGCTATCGTGGTGCGGTCGATTTCCAGGATCTGATCCGTCTGGCATTGCAGGCACTGGAGGAAGACGCCGGTTTTCTGGAGAGGCTGCGCCATCGCTGGCCGGTAATCCTCGAGGATGAGGCGCAGGACAGCAGCCGCCTGCAGGAGGAGATCCTGCGTGTGCTTGTCGGGCAGTCGGGGAACTGGGTGCGGGTGGGGGATCCGAACCAGGCGATCTATGAGAGCTTCACGACGGCCAGTCCGCAATTTCTGCGGAGCTTTTTGCGGGAGCCGGGAGTGGTGGCGAGGGAGTTGCCGGAGAGCGGGCGCAGCGCTCCGGCGGTGATTGCGCTGGCAAACCGGCTGATTGGTTGGTCGGCGGATCATCCTCATCCACGGGTGCGGGCGCGGCAGCCGCTGGCACCACCGGAGATCTGCCCCTTGCCGGAGGGGAATCCGCCGGACACGCCCTCGGGGATCTCGATTCCGATCGGGCTGAAGATGACAGGAGACGAGGAGCGAAGGTACATTGCGCGCCTGCTGAGTGAGTGGTTACCGGAGCATCGGGATTGGACGGTCGCGGTGCTGGTGCCTACCAATCCGGCTGGTGCGGAGATGAGCCGGGTCCTGCGCGAGTTCAATCTGCCGTTGATCGAGATGCTGCGGACGACGACCTCGACACGTCGAGTGGCAGGGACACTTTACCGGGTGATGAACAGCCTGGCGCACGCGGCGGAGAGCGGGGCGTTGAGCGGGGCCTTCAGGGTGTGGCTGCGTGACGAGCGTGACGATCCGGCGGTTGGCGAAGCGGTCGCACGATTGAAGAAGATTCCGCGGATCGAGGAGTATCTGGCACCGCGAGATCGTGACTGGCTGCTGGAGGAGGAATCGCGTGGCGGGCTGCCAGTGGCAGCTGATCTCCTGCGGGAATTTCGCGAGGTTGTGCGCCGCTGGCAGAGGGCAACGCTGCTGCCGGTTGATCAGCTGGTTCTGACGCTGGCGGGCGGTCTCTTTACCGCGCCGGCGGAGATTGCCACTGCCTCCTCGATTGCCGGCCACCTGCGCTCGATGGTTGCAGCCGCACCGGAAACCGGGTTTGACGATCTGGTGGCCGAGCTGAAGGCGATTGCTGAGAGCAAGCGCAAGTTTGTCGGTCTTGGCGAGGATGACGATCAGTTCGATCCATCACGCTATCCGGGGCAGGTGGTCCTGATGACCAATCACGGAGCGAAGGGGCTCGAATGGGATCGGGTCTTTCTGATGTCGGTCAATAACTATGATTTCCCATCGGCCGATGCGCATGACTCCTATCAGGGAGAGAGCTTCTTCGCGCGTGAGCGGCTCAACCTGCGCGCTGAGGGGCTGGCACAGCTGCGGGTGCTGGTCGAGGGAGGGACTTACCGCATCGGCGAGGCGACAGCCGAGGCGCGGGTCGAGTATGCCTCAGAGCGGCTGCGGCTGCTTTACGTCGGGATCACGAGAGCGCGACGCGAGCTGGTGATCACCTGGAACACCGGCAAGCGCGGCGATCTGGTGCCGGCACGCCCGCTGCATGCCCTCGCGGCGGCGGTTGGCGGGAGAGAGTGGCGAGAGGGAGGTGATTCGTGAGTCTGCCAGCCGATTTTCTCTTCAGCCAGAGTGCCCTGCAGGATTATGTCGATTGTCCGCGCCGCTTTGAGTTACGTTATCTGCGCGAACTCGAGTGGCCGGCACTGGAGACGCGACAGGCACGTGAGCAGGAGGAGCAGGCACGGCAGGGGCGGGATTTTCACCACCTGCTGCATCAGCAGGCGATGGGCGTGCCGGTTGAAGCGCTGGAGGCGACGATCGACGATGAGACGACGTTGCGCTGGTGGCGAAGCTGTCTTGGATGGCAGGAGCATCACCTGCCGGCGACACGACATGCCGAGCTCGTTCTTTCAACGCCACTTGCCGGACGGCGGCTGATGGCGCGCTACGATCTGGTGGCGAGGATGGAGGATGGTGGGCTGCTGATCGTTGACTGGAAGACGGGGAGGATGCCCCGTGCGGCCCTTCTCGCCGGGCGCATGCAGACGATCGTTTACCCTTACGTGCTGGCATCCGCCGGTGGCTGGCTCAGCGCGGGGCGGCTGGACAACACTAAAACTATCAGCCCCGAAATGATTCGCCCCGACGAAATGATTCGCCCAGAAATGATACGCATGATCTACTGGTTTGCGGAGGAAGGGCGGACGATCGAGTTTGGTTATGATGAGGAGCGTCGGCGGCAGGCGGAGGAGCGGCTGGCGACGATCATTGGCGAGATTGGTGCGAGGTCAGAGTTTGCGCCAACGACGGATGAGCGTGCCTGCCGGTTCTGCCGTTACCGGTCATTCTGTGAACGCGGAGTCGAGGCCGGCGACCTCTCCGAGTTGAACGAGGCGAAGGCGGATGAGTCGATCACCCTCGATCTCGACGAGCTTGAGGAGATCGCCTTCTGATGCGCTGGGAGTATCGATCACCGGCAGAGATTTCTGATGAGCTGCGCCGCGGCGTTGGCGGTCATCCACTGGTCGCGGAGCGGCTGGCGATGCAGGGGATCAGGGATCTCGGGCAGGCGCAGGCTTTTCTTGACTCGACGCGCTACCGGCTCAGCTCGCCACTCGAACTTCCGGGCATGGGCGAGGCGATCGAGCGACTGGCGCGGGCGATTGGCGACCGGGAATCGATTCTTGTCTGGGGCGATTTCGATGTGGATGGCCAGACGGCGACAGCGCTGTTGCTGACGGCGCTGCGCGGGATGGGTGCCAATGTCCGGGGGCACGTGCCATTGCGCGAGGGAGAAGGGCATGGGATGCAGAGGGCACGCTTGCGTGAGTGGATCGGGCGTGGCATCCGGCTGATCATTACCTGTGACACGGGCATCTCGGCACACGAGGCGATTGCGGAGGCGGCGGCCTCCGGGGTCGAGGTAATTGTCACCGACCACCACCTGCCGGGTGAAAGCCTGCCGGCTGCCCGCGCGGTGATCAACCCGATGCTCCTGCCGGAGGGCCATCAGCTGCGGGAATTGCCGGGAGTTGGCGTTGCCTGGAGCCTGATCTCCGCGCTTCAGCCGGGAAGTGGGCACGAGGATCTGCTCGACCTGGTGGCGCTCGGGATCGTCGCGGATGTCGCCGTGCAGCGCAATGACACGAGGTGCCTCCTGCAGCGCGGACTCGATGCCCTGCGTCTGACGCGCCGGCCCGGATTGCGCGCACTGATCGGGGCGGCCGGGATCGATCCGCTGCAACTGGACGAGCGTGATGTCGGGTTTACGCTCGGGCCCAGGCTCAATGCACAGGGGAGGCTCGGAGACGCCCGTGACGCCGTCGAGCTGCTCTCGACGGATGACCCGGTTCGTGCGGCTGAACTCGCCTCACAAATGGAGGCAATGAACGCTCGCCGCCGGCTCGAATCGCGACTTGTCGAGGAGGGGGCCCGTTCCATCATCGATAAGGATCCCTCGCTGCTCGAATATGCGGCGATCGTTATCGCTCATCCGGAGTGGAGCGGAGGCGTGGTCGGCATCGTCGCCAACCGCCTTGCCGAGACGTGGCGACGGCCCGTCATTCTTCTGGGTGAAAAGGATGGTCATCTCCGTGGCTCGGCGCGCTCGGTGGCCGGCTGTAATATCACTGCGGCAATCAGCCGCTGTGCCGATATCGTTGATCGCTTTGGCGGCCATGCCATGGCTGCCGGTCTCTCACTGCCGCGCGAGAACCTCTTCGAGTTTCGGCGTCGTCTCTCGGTGGTGGTACGCTCGATGATCGGGGAGTCCGGAGTGGCCGCTGATCCACCATTGCCAATCGATGGCACGATCACACTTGCGGAGCTGACGTTTGATCTCGTGGGCGATTTGAAGCGTCTCGCGCCCTTTGGCAATGGCAACCCGCCACTGACGCTCGCCGCGCGCAATTTGCGCGCCGTTCGGCGACGCCGGCTCGGTCGACGCGGCGACCACCTTGAACTGATCGTCGAGGATGATACTGGCGCCCGCCAGCGGGCTCTCTGGTGGAATGCTCGTGAACCGGAGTTGCCACCCGGGCGCCTCTCCCTCGCCTTTCATCCCGAGATCAGCCGCTTTGGAGAAACACCGGAACTGGTGCTCGAAGTCGTCGACCTGCAGCCGGATGAGAGCGGCACGATCCTTGTTGATTCAGGGGTTGATTCAGGGGTTGATTCAGGGGTTCCGGCTCTGGCGATCGAGGATTGTCGCAATCTGCCTGATCCGCAGGCACACCTTGCCGCCGTGCTCACCAGCTGCCCTGATGCCGTGGTCTGGAATGAAGGGGATTCGAATGTTGCGGGAGTGGGGCGTACCGACCTCCATCCGGCCGAGGTTCTGGTCGTCTGGACCGCGCCGCCCGGCCCGCGCGAATTGACCGCTGCTCTCGATCGCGTCAGACCTCGTCGCGTTATCTTTTATGGCTGGTGCCCCCCCCGGCTGACACCCGAGATCTTCCTGCAGCGGCTTGGCGGACTGATCAAATATGCCATTAACTCGCGTGCCGGCAGAACCAGCCTCGCCGCCCTTGCCGCCGCGGTCGCCCAGCGCGAAGATGCCGTTCGCCACGGTCTCGCCTGGTTCGTCGCCAGTGGCGCCATCAGCCTCGCCAGCGATCGTCAAGGGACGCTGATCCTTGCCCGTACCCAGGCTCGTACTGTCAGCCCCAACGGCCCCGATACCGTCACACCCGCAGGCGGACACGATCGGCGCGAATGCGAGACTCTCCTCCGACACTGCCTTGATGAGACCGACGCTTATCGCAGAACCCGATCGGAATCACTTTTTATCAGCAAAGCCGACGACAAAAGCGACAAAACTGACTCATAGCCTCGGCGTGACCAGCCCGGTCTGATCCTGATACTTGCCGGAGCGATCGGCATAGGAGACGGCGCAATCCTCGTCCGATTCGAAGAAGGTCACCTGAGCGACGCCTTCGTTGGCGTAGACCCTGACGGGCAGATCGGCCGAGTTGGAGAATTCGAGCACCAGCCGGCCGCG
>CAIKMY010000261.1 GCA_903828635.1 uncultured Acidobacteriota bacterium | reverse complement strand
TGCGTCTCGTGGCTGGCCTTCATCCACGACGAGAGACTGGAGGCAGGAGTCTTCAACATGGTGTCGAGCTGGTTCGGGGATGTTGTCTGGCGGGCACTGACGACTTCGCATATTCGGGAGGCACTGGAGAGTGAGATGACGGCGGAGGAGGTGCGCGAGGCGTGGGCGAGCATCAGTCCGAGTGCGCATGCCAGTCGCCTGGCCAAGGTGCGTCGTCCGGCGCTGCTGATCTCCGCACGCTATGATCTGACATTTCTGCCCGATCTTTCGGACATTTTTTTCGCTGATGTCGAGCGGCATGGAGTACCGGCAAAACGAAAGATTCTGCCATGCGGACATTACACGATCGGTCAATCCCCCTTTAAGTATATCGACGGCTGGCACATCATCAACTTTTTCCGACGACACTGGAGCAGATGAGCGCAGCGATGCCAAATCGAATAAGAACGGTGATGATCAGCCTGCTGCCGGGGATCCTGCTGTCAGGGATCCTGTTGCCAGTGCGGGTTGTGGCGCAGACCGCGACGGATACCGAGCATGAGGCGCAGCTCTGGCCGGATGTCCAGGCAACGATCAATCTCAAAGACCGATGGAGTCTGGTTCTCTTCGGGACAGCAAGGCTTGGAAGAGGATGGACAGCGATCAACAACGAGCAGCTCGGGGTCGGGGTGACGAAGCGACTTGGTTCAGGATTTTCGACCTCGCTGATGTACCGACGAGTCTACTCGCAGCCGCAGCCGGGGCGCAATGTGGTCGAAGATCGCCTTTTTGGTGATCTGACGCCGCGATGGGCGCTGACGAAGCGGTGGCAGTTGAGTGACCGCAACCGCTTTGAGTGGCGACGGATCGACGGCAGAACCAGTTTTCGTTATCGCAATCGCCCGCAACTGGAGAGGCCGATCAGCATTGGCGAGAAGCGGATCACCCCCTACATCTCGTTTGAGACCTTCTTTGATTCGCGTTTTCGGGAGTGGTCACGGTTCCAGATCTACACCGGCACGCGGATCCCTCTCAGCAGACATCTGACCCTCGATGGATTTTATATGCACCAGTGGGATGATCGTGCGCGACCGGGATATATAGACGTGGTTGGCGCGCAGTGGCGGTTCGAATTCTGATCAGTACAGGGTGGGAAAGAGCCGGAGAGACGGTATGAGACCTGGCAGATGGGCCGGCCTTAACTGGCGATACGACTGGCGAGGTAACGGATTGGCAGCGATCGGATTGCTGCTGCTCTGTGCGGCGCTGCGGGCAACCTCGCTGCCGGCATCCTTCTGGGAGTGGGATGAGATCAACTTTGCGCGAGCGCTCCACAAATTCGATATAGTCGGGCACAGTCCGCAGCCGCCGGGATTCCCGGTCTTCGTCATGGTTTCGCGGCTGGCGTGGTTCTTCCTGCGTGATGACCAGGCAGCGCTCCTGGCCGTCAATCTCGTCGCCGGCTGCTTTCTCGGAGTGGTGCTCTACCTGATATTTTGCGAGGTGCTGCCGGACCGGATGCTCGCTCTGGGAGCGGCGATCGCCGGATGCTGCACACCGGCGGTGCTGCTGCCGAGCGTCATGGCGCGCTCGGATCTGGCGGCAATGGTCGCCGGGCTGTGGATCATCCTGATGCTCCTGCGCGGCAGATCGTCGCGGCGATGGTTGCTGAGTGGAGGTGCAGCGCTCGGGCTGGGAATGGGCCTGCGGGTGACGATTGCCCCACTGGCAATTGGCGTGCTGACGGTAGTGCTCCTCGACCGGCTGCGACGAAGAGAATGGAGTCTGGTCATTGGTGCGGCAGCACTGGCATTACTTGGATATCTCAGCTGGTACCTGCCAACCGCGATCCACACGGGGTGGGCCGAGTACCGGCGGCTGACGGCAGGCCATTGGTCCTATCTCATGGTTCATGACTCCCTCTGGTCATCCTACTGGACGTGGGAGGAGCGCTGGCAGGGGGCTTTTATCAGAATCTGGGGTGAGCAGCGAGCGGCGCTGACCGTCTGCAGCCTCGGGGTCTTCGGGTTGCTGGTGCTGCTCTGGCAGCGCCACTGGCGGTCGGTTGGCTGGCTGCTGACGATCTTTCTCCCCTTCCTTCTCTTCACGTTCATCTTCAACTCACCGATGGGCATCATCTTTTACTCGATGCCATATGTTCCGCTCTTCACCACCTTTGCCACCTGTGGGGTGATGCTGCTCTTTCGTCCCCTCGACAGACTGGCCGGCCGTCGGGTAACGAGCGGGCTCGGTCTGATGGCCGTCATGGCGCTCAGCGGATGGATGGTCGACTGGTGTGGGCCGGCGATCAGAATGCTGCGACGCGAATCGAGTCCGCCGGTACGGGCCATCGCCGCGCTTCGCCGGCAATTCGATCCGCTGCGCGACAGCATCCACCTCGACAATCTGCTGCTTCCATACAGCTACTATGTTTTTGCCAACCAGCGCACCAGCGAGTGGATTGCTGACGAGTCTCTGGCGCTCAACCTTGTCGAGCCATCATCTCGCGAACAGCGCCACATCTTCCTGCTCGGCCCCGAACCGCTTGCCGGCCTGCCCCATCAGAAGTTCACCTGGTCATCGGCAAGGGGTATCGAGAGGCTGCGACCAGTGAGCCTCGGACGTTACTTTGAACTTTACCTCACCGATCTCGCCGCCTCTCGCGATCGGCGATTCATCTCCGGCTGGTATCAGCAGGAGAGCAACCGCCGGGAGAGCTGGCGCTGGATGGGGAAAACGGGAACAATCGCCCTCTTCAATGGCGCAGAGGAGATGAATCTGAGGATTATCGGTCGGATTCCGGATCTGATTGCTCATCCGCAGCTGATTATCAGGCTCGATGGTCGCGAGGTTGGCAGGGTCGAGGGCAGGGAGATCAATTGGAGCGGCACGGTCGGCGCGGCTGGAGAAGACCGCTGCCGGAGTAACTGGTCAATGCTGACGATCGAGTCCGGGGAGACCTTCGTCCCCGGAACTGCCGGCAGGGGCGACGATGAGCGCGAGCTCGGTTTTCAGGCTCTCGATATCAGGTGGGAGCCGACGCGCGAGTCACGCCATTGTCAATTTGCCGAAAGCCGGTTCCTTGGCGAGGGTTGGCACGACTTTCGCGTTGGAAAACCGCGCTCCTGGCGCCCTGCAGACCGTCGTGCCGTCGTTGCCCTCCCCGCCATCGCCGCCGACGGTCAACTGCGCCTCGCACTCAGGGCCCCGGGAATGGCTGATGGTGCACCGCAAAGGATTGAGCTGACCATTGGTGGTCGCCACCTCGCATCATTCTCCGCACCGGCAGAAGAGACCATCTTCAAAACCTGGCGAATCCCCGCCACCACTCATCTTCAGCAACCCGTCGAGCTGGTTATTCTCGCCGATCGTCAGACGACCTTTCCGGGCGAAAAACGGCCGATCGCCTTCATGGTCACCAGCCTCACCTGGGAGCCGGCCGAGTCGAATCCGGAACCTCGCTGACCTGAATAGAAACAGCTGACAATACAGGACTCACGTATACAAATTCATACAGATTGAATGTCCTCCACGCGAGGTCATTCAGGGTACACCAATCTCCGCGCTCCACGAAAGATTGCCACTCGAATCGACCGCATAGAGGTTCTTGGCCGTGCGCAGGTAAACAATGCTGCTCGCCGTCAGCACCGGTCCGGCAATGATCTTTTCATTCTCCGGCAGATTCCAGGTCCAGCGCGGCTTACCCTCGGATGATAAAGCCACCAGCGAGCGGTCCTCGATGGTCAGCGCCACCGTGCTGTCCGTCAGTGGAGTGATTCCGTGGATGGCATCATTTCCCCCCTGATGCTTGTACTGCCAGAGCAGGGTGCCATCCGGGCCGATCGCATAGAGTTCCTGCCGGCCGCGCACGTAGGTCACACTGCTCAGCGCCGCCACCGGGGCGGCCTTGATCGTGTCGCCTCCGGGGAGGCTGAACGTCCACGCCAATCGCCCGTCAGGCCGATAGGCCAGCACTTTCGCCTCGTCGCCAATCACCACCGTGCTGCTGGGCAATGTCACCATGGCCACCCCGGCCGTATCCGATCTCTCCGGTGCACTGCCCGAGTCACCGCAGGCCGCCTGCATCAGGCCAAGGCCGAACAACATTATAATGATCATCCCGTGTCTCATTCCACTCTCCTTCAGTCAGCGTCCGGTCGACTTCACCATGCCGACAGTGTAACCCTGTCGTATATCAATCGATAAAACGATACTTGACCAACGCCCAGATAGCTGAAAAACCGTCTCGCCACGTGATCTTTTTACCCTCTGCAAAGTCGCGGCCATAATATGAGATCGGCATCTCGTAAAGCTTATGGTGTCGTTTCAGAATCTTGGCAGTGATCTCCGGCTCAAAATCGAATCTGTTCGATTTGATCTGTATGTTCTTGATGACATCGGATCGAAAGACCTTGTAGCAGGTCTCCATGTCCGACAAAATTGAATTGTAGAGAAGATTGGTAATGAAGGTCAGCAGTTTATTGCCGAGATAGTGCCAGAAATTGAAGGCGCGTGCGACCTTTGCGCCGGAGAGTCGTGATCCATAGACGACATCGGCGCGACCATCAAGAATCGGCTTGATCAGTTCGGCGTATTCAGCCGGGTCATATTCGAGATCCGCATCCTGTATGATGACGATATCACCTGTTACATACGTCAGTGCCGTCCGCAATGCTGCTCCCTTGCCCATGTTCTGACTGTGAAAGTAGATCCGATGCCGTCCCTCCTCACTGAGCGCTTTGAGCAGATCGCGTGTACCATCGGTCGAAAAATCATCAACAATAATCAGTTCCTTGCGGACATCACCAAGATTCACCGACTCAACCCGACGTATAATCTCGTGTAAAGTGGCGGACTCGTTGTAAACGGGCATCAAAATCGACAACAGTGGCGATGGTCTCATTATGCTCCTTTCAGGAAGCGGCAGGATAACTGAAATGGATCATCGTGGCAAGAATCGTCCTTGACGATCAGGGAGACTCTCGGTTAACTAAAGCGGATATCACGCTGGTATCCAGAGAATCCGGCATCCCGGATGTGAACCGGGGAAGCAATTGCTTCGAGCCGGATTGCAACCTCAGGGTTTCTAACGCTTTGAGATTCCAGAGCTGTAAAAAAGCACTGGAGACGAGGCTTATCCCGGACATTTTCCGGGCGGTGGAGAGTATTGCGGAACATCTTTTATGAAATACAAAATATCGATTCTCATCTCCATTCTCGCGTTGTCGACGCTCACCGTGACGGCGCAAACAGGGAAAGATCTTCTCGGTCGCTGGGATCTGGTGGTCGACGGCACCGACGCCCCCTACAGTTCGTGGCTTGAGGTCAGCGAGACTGACGGAAAGCTGACGGGCCGTTTTGTCGGGCGCTTTGGCAGTGTCAGACCGATCAGGGAGATCACTTTTGACAAGGGAGCGCTGACCTTTATCCTGCCACCACAGTTTGAACGGCGCCGGGCCGATCTCGTCTTTGAGGGAAGGCTCGCCGGACGGTCACTGAGTGGCACAACAGTTGGCGAGGACGGTCGGACACTCAACTGGCGCGGATCTCCGGCACCGGCGCTCAAACCGGCAGCCGGCGTGAAGGAAGGCCGAACAGTGGCACTCTTCAACGGAAAAGATATCTCCGGCTGGAAACTCCGCTCCGAGAAATCGCCCGGTTGCTGGTCGGTCGAGGATGGAGCAATGACCAACAGCAAGGGATGTGTCGATATCATCTCCGAGCAGAAATTTGCCGACTTCAGGCTCAAGCTCGAGTTTCGCATGGCCGAGCCATCCGTCAATGGTGGTCAGCGCAGCAACAGCGGCATCTACCTCCGCGGTCGATACGAAGTCCAGATTCAGGATGACTTCGACAAGCCGGCAGAGAGCCATGGTGCCGGCGGAGTCTACGGTTTTCTCACCCCGACATCCAATGCTATCCGCAAGGCGGGCGAATGGCAGAGCTATGAGATAACCCTCGTCGGTCGTGAGGTAACCGTCATTCTCAACGGCAAGACGATCATCGACAAGCAGGAGATCGCGGGAATCACCGGAGGGGCAATCGACAGCGCCGAGGGAACTCCCGGCCCGATTATGCTTCAGGGCGATCACGGCAAGGTCTGGTTCCGCAACATAACTGTCACTGAACTCAAAGCCGGAAACCGCTGAAAGCTGCGGGGGAGGGGTCTTACGGCCGGCAGACTCTTCCCCCGACGATGGTGGCCACCGCCCGGCCACGGAGCTCCCACCCGCCAAAGGGGCTGTTGCGACTCTTCGAAAGCGAAGCGTCAAGGTCGACCTGCCTGACCTCCTCGGTCGACAAGATGGTCACATCGGCGATGGCACCGGCTCTGAGCGTGCCGCGCCCGAGGCTGAAAATCTCCGACGGACGACAACTGAAGAGATCGACCAGTCGCGAAAGCGAGACGATCCCGCGGTGAAGCAGCCGATCGATGGCCAGCGGCACGGCAGTCTCGAGGCCAATGATCCCGTTGAGTGCACGGTCGAACTCGGTCATCTTCTCGTTGGCGTGATGCGGGGCATGATCAGTGGCAATGGCATCGATCGTCCCGTCACGCAACCCTTCGAGAATCGCATCACGATCGGCCTCGGAGCGGAGTGGCGGAGCCATCTTGAAATTGGTATCGTAGCCGCTTTCGTAAAGATCGTGGTCGCTGAGGGTAAAGTGATGCGGTGTTACCTCGCAGGTCACCCGGACACCGCGCGATTTGGCCTCGCGCACCAGCGCGACCGACTTTGCCGTCGAGATGTGGGCAATGTGGATGCGTGCCCCGGTCAGCTCGGCAAGGATGAGGTCGCGGGCAACGTGCAGATCTTCGGCCGCCCCCGGCAATCCTTTGAGCCCCATCAGGGCCGAATAACGCCCCTCGTGCATGGCCCAGCCTTTTGCACCGCAGCAGTCCTCGCAATGATCGACCACCGGCAATCCGCAATCGACAGCATACTCCATCGCCCGCCGCATGATCCCGGAATCGGGCACCGGCCTCCCGTCATCGCTGATGGCAACGATACCGGCGGCCTTCATCTCTCCAATCTCTGCCAGCTGCTCACCCTTCGAGCCGTGGGTGATTGCCCCGATCGGAAAGACGTTGGCCATCCCTGCCTCTCGGCCCTTCATGACAATGAATGATGTGATCGACGAGTTATCATTGACCGGCTGAGTATTGGGCATGCAGCAGATCGAGGTAAATCCTCCGGCGGCTGCCGCTCGCGCTCCGGAGGCAATCGTCTCCCGATACTCGAACCCCGGCTCGCGCAGGTGAACGTG
>CAIKMY010000260.1 GCA_903828635.1 uncultured Acidobacteriota bacterium | reverse complement strand
TCGAGGCTCACGGCACCGGTACGGCGCTGGGAGATCCGATTGAGGTTGCGGCTCTGACCCAGGCTTTTCGACTGGGGACAGCGGCAACCGGGTTCTGCGCGATCGGCTCGGTGAAGGCCAATATCGGCCATCTCAACACGGCGGCAGGGGTGACGGGGCTGATCAGGGCGGTGCTGGCACTGGAGAAGGCAAAGTTACCACCGGAGATCAATTTTGCCGTGCCCAATCCGGCACTCGGCATTGAACAAAGCCCGTTTTATGTCAACACGCGGCTGCGCGACTGGCCGTCTGGCAGAGAGCCGCGGCGGGCGGCAGTCAGTTCCTTCGGGATTGGTGGGAGCAATGCTCACGTGATCGTCGAGGAGCCACCGGCGGTTAACGCCGATCCCTCACGGCGCACGGCGGAGCTGCTGGTAGTCTCGGCACGAACGAGGGCCGCACTCGATGCGGCAACGTTGAGGCTGGCTGATCATTTGCGGAGCGATCGTGACACGGCGCTGGCGGATGTCGCCTGGACGCTGCAATCGGGACGGCAGGAGATGATCCATCGCCGGGTGGTGATCGGCCGCGACCGTGAAGAGGCGATTACGCTGCTGGAGAGCGGAGTTGAAGAGAGTGGCCTGACGTCGGTGGTTGGGGAGGAGAGCGGGCCCATCGTCTTTCTCTTCCCCGGACAGGGAACACAGTACGTCAGGATGGGACAGGCGCTCTACGAAGCGGCACCTGTCTTTCGCGAGCAGCTCGACCGGTGTACCGGGCTGCTCGCGCCACTGCTGGAGGCTGATCTGCGTGCGGTGCTCTATCCCGACGTGCCCGGAGGTGAGGCAGAGGCAGCGAGGTTGCTGGGCGAGACGCGATTGACGCAGCCACTGCTCTTTGCCATCGAGTATGCTCTGGCACGCCTGCTGGAGAGCCTCGGAATCAGGCCGTCAGCGGTGATGGGGCACAGCCTCGGCGAATATGTCGCGGCTTGTCTGGCAGGGGTCTTCACGATCGAGGAAGCCTTGCAGCTGGTGGCGACGCGTGGGCGGTTGATGCAGTCGATACCGGCAGGGGCAATGCTGGCGGTGCCGCTGGCGGAGACTGATATTGCCACGGATCTCGATGAAGGGGTCTCGCTGGCGGCAGTAAATGGAGCGCAATCGTGCGTTGTCTCCGGGACTTTCGCGGCAATCGAGCGTCTGGAGAAGAGGCTCGGATCGCGTGGGATCGAGGGGCGGCGGCTGGCGACCTCGCACGCCTTTCACTCGGCAATGATGGATCCCGTAGTCGATGCTTTCCGTCGTGAGGTGGGTCGGCTGGAGTTGCGTCAACCTTCGCTGCCATTCGTCTCCAATGTGACGGGAAGTTGGATTACAGCAACGGAGGCAACCAATCCCGATTACTGGGCGCGACATCTGCGGGAAGCCGTCCGTTTTAATGACGGGTTGGCCACAGTCCTCGCGATGAAGGGAGCACGGCTGGTTGAGGTTGGACCGGGCAACGTGCTGAGCGGGTTGGCACGACAGCACCTGGCAGTCTCAGGAGCGTCGCAGCAGGCTTTACCGATAACAACGATGAGGCGTGGAGACGCCGGCGGCACCGGGGGGAGTGACTGGGAGCCACTGCTTGGGGCCATCGGGCGGCTGTGGCTGACTGGTGAGCAGATTGACTGGGCGGGGCTCTATCGTGGTGAGAGGCGACGTCGTGTCTCGTTGCCAACCTATCCGTTCGAGCGCCGTCGGTTCTGGGTCGAGCCGACTTCGACAAATTCATTGAGGAGAACCGGCACGAGTGAATGGCTCTATCAGCCGGCGTGGATCAGGCGCAAGGCTCTCGCTGCGAGTGCCGGGGCGCGACGAGTCTTACTGGTCGGGCAGAATGAGGAACGGGCCAATGCGCTGCAACACCAGTTGGCCGGGCGCGGGTGTGAGGTGATCAGGGCAGCCGAAGGCGTGGACTGGCGTCAATATGACGATCTGGTTGGCGGGCTGGAGCACGGGGTGGGGCTGCCCGGGATGATCTGCTTCGACGCACGGGGTGGAGGCAATGCCCGCGAGCTGCTGGAGAGGCTGCTGCCACTGGTGCAGGCGATTGCCCGACACGGTGAGGCTCGGCCGATAAAGCTTGACGTGATTACCGAGGGGGCGTTCGAAGTCCTCGGGGATGAGCTGCTCGTGCCGGAGCAGTCGGCAATTGGCGGGTTCTGCCGGGTGATTCCGCTTGAGATTCCGGGATGTGAATGCCGCCAGATCGATCTGGCAGGTGGCACGGGTAGTGGCACCGCACACGGTGCCCGCAGGCGGCGCGCAGATCTGTTGATCGACGAGATGCTATCACCGGTAACCGATCCGGTGGTCGCGGTTCGCGGAGGGCATCGCTGGGTTCAGATCCTTGAGCCGCTGGCGACGGTGTGTGACGGGGTAGCGATGCCGTCCGTGAGCGAAGGATCCTTTCTGATCACCGGCGGACTTGGGCGGATCGGGCTCTCAATCGCTGAGTATCTTGGGACTCACGGCCGCACCGGGCTGGCGCTGATCGGGCGCCGGGCCTTTCCGGAGCGCCGCGATTGGGAAGGCTGGCTGGAGACCCACGGTGAGGTCGATGCGACTTCGATAATGATTCAGCGATTGCGGGCAATCGAGTCAGCCGGCTCGCGAGTCATCGTCGTCAGGGCTGATGTCTCTGATACAGCTCAGTTGCGCCATTCGATCGAGCGTGCAGAGCACGAGATCGGGCCGCTCGATGGGGTGATCCATGCGGCGGGCGAGATCGATGACTCCGCCTTCAGGCCGATTGCCGCGATGACGCCCGAGGTGATTGAGCGCCAGTTTCGTTCAAAGGTCGAGGGGACAAGGGCGCTGGCAAGCGTGCTCGAAGGGCGTCACCTGAAGTTTTGCATGCTGATGTCATCCCTCTCCACGGTACTCGGGGGATGGGGATATGGTGCCTATGCCGCCGCCAATGCCTTCCTCGATGGCTTTGCCCAGCGGCAGCGTCGGATGGGACGCCCCTGGATGAGCGTCAATTGGGATGGCTGGAGATTCGCGGATGAATCGTCAACGAGCAGTTCCGCAGCGGGAACGATGCTTGAACTGGCGATGTCGCCGCGAGAAGGGGTCGAGACCTTTAGCCGGTTGCTCTCGCTGACGAGGCTGGAGCAGGTGGTGGTCTCGACGGCCGATCCGAAAGCGCGTGGCGCGCGGTTGCAGTTTACTGCGCGCCCGCGCCCGGAGGCCGCAACCACAACCGGGAAATCTGCTATTGAATCGGGAAGCGCTACACTCCATCCCCGCCCGGCACTGGCCACGGCCTATGTCGAGTCTGAAGACGAGATCGAGCAGGGCATCGCCGCAATCTGGCGCGCGGTTCTTGGCATCGAGCGAATCGGCACCAATGACAACTTCTTTGAGCTTGGCGGCCATTCGCTGCTGGCGACACAGGTTGTCTCACGGGTACGCGATCAGTATCGGGTTGAGTTGCCGCTGCGCGAACTCTTCGAGCGGCCGACCATTGCGGGACTGGCGGCAGTCGTTCGTGCGAAGGCGGGAACGACTGGCAGCGAGGGACTGCCGGCAATCGTCCCTATTCCGCGCGACGGTCAGCTGCCGCTTTCGTATGCGCAGCAGCGACTCTGGTTTCTCGATCAGTTGGAGCCCGGCAGCCCGCTCTATAACAATCCGGCGGCAATCCGCCTGACGGGTAAGCTTGATGTCGAGGCGCTGCGGAAGAGTTTGAATCTGGTAGTCGCACGGCATGAGCCCCTGCGAACCGTCTTTCTCAGCGAGCATGGACGACCAGTGCAGCGAATCCTGCCGGAAGTGACAATCGACATTCCGGTGATTGATCTGGCGGGATTGCCGGAAGCGGATCGTGTGGACGAGATGCGACGATTTGAAGCGAGCGAGGCCGGCCATTCATTCGACCTTGCAGTCGGGCCGCTGCTGCGCTTTTTGTTGCTGCGTGAATCTGAGGATTCACATCTGGCGCTGATCACGATTCACCACATCGCCTCGGACGGCTGGTCGATCGGGGTGTTGATTCGCGAGATGGCCACGGCTTATCGGGCCTTCGTCGATGGCAGGGAGCCGCTGCTGCCGTCACTGCCGGTTCAGTATGTCGACTTCGCACAGAGCCAGCGTGACTGGTTGGAGAGAGGTGCAAAGGATGCACAGCTGGAGTACTGGCGGCGTCACCTGAGCGATCCCTCGCGGCGGCTTAACCTGACTACTGACTGGATGCGGCCGGTGAGGCAGACCTATCGCGGTGCAACGCGCTGGGAACTGATGTCAGACAAGCAGCGCAGAGATCTTGAAGCCCTCGGGCAAAGTGAAAAGGCGACACTCTTTATGGTGCTGCTGGCGGCATTTCAGACGCTGCTTTATCGGCACACGGGCGAGACTGAGATTCGCGTTGGCTCACCGGTGGCCGGGCGGCGCCTGGCTGAGACTGAGGGACTGATTGGCTGCTTCATCAATCCGCTGGTCATCAGTGCCAATCTCAGCGGTAATTCGACTTTTCGTGAACTGTTGCGGCAGGTTCGCGAAACGACGCTCGGCGCTTACGCCCATCAGGACCTTCCTTTCGAGATGCTGGTTGAAGCATTGCAGCCGGAGCGTGATCCCGGCCATTCGCCGCTCTTCCAGGTAATGCTGGTGCTGCAGAATGCGCCGCGCGAATCTCTCGACCTGCCGGGGTTGCGGATCGAGGAGGTCAAGACAGATCGCGGAACCGAGAAATTCGACCTGACACTCTTTGTCGAGGAGCTTGAAGAGGGACTCCGGCTTGGCTGGAGTTGGAACACTGATCTTTTTGCTGAGTCGACAATCAGGCGCATGGCCAGCCATTTCCGGATGATTCTTGGGGTAGTGACAGAAGGCCCCGATGTTGTGATCGGAGAATTGCCGCTGCTGACGCGCGAGGAGCGGCAGCAGATCGAGGAGTGGAATCAGCCAACGATCACCATGACGGATGATCCGACTTCGGCAGCGGTCACGATGTTGGTCGAAGAGGTCGCGGCGAGACAGCCGGAGTCGACCGCCATCGAGTGTGGTGACCAACGGCTGAGCTATGGCGAACTGGTGCGTCGGGCGTCGGGGTTGGCACATCTGTTGCGGCCATTGGTGGGTGAGAGCCGCGCCGGCATTGGGCTCAATGGTCAGCCGGGGGGGCCGGTGATTGCTGTCTGCCTCGATCGAACCGTCGATGCCGTCGTTGCCTTGCAGGCAGTGTTGGTGGCGGGAGCGGTCTGGATGCCGATCGATCCTGGTTTTCCAATGGAGCGGGTGCAGTTCCTGCTCGGTGATTCGGGTGCATCAGCAATCCTGACGAGAACGAGTGTCGAGAATGGCGGAGTCTCGCTGGCAGGCCTGGGTATTCCGGTGCTGCGAATGGATGACGTCAGCGAGGTCGAGGCACCTGAGAAATCGTTGTTGCCGATGCCTGATCCGGAGAGTGCCGCTTACCTGCTTTACACCTCCGGATCGACCGGGCAGCCGAAGGGCGTTGTGGTGACACATGGATTGCTGGCACGCCACTGCCGCGTGATCAGTCGTCACTATGATCTGCGTCGCGATGACCGGGTATTGCAGTTCTCTTCGTTCAATTTCGATCCCTCACTCGAACAGATCTTCCCGACGCTGCTGGCTGGCGGAACAGTGGTCATGCGTGAGGGTGATCCGCTGCCTCCGGGCAGCTTTGCAAGGTTTGTCAGCGAGCAGCGATTAACAGTCGTCAACCTGCCACCGGCCTACTGGCGACAATGGGTCGAGTTTGCCGCGAATGACACGGCGCCAGCTTCATTGGAAGCCGCAGTGCCGCGTCTGGTGATCGTTGGCGGTGATGTGATGATGCCCGATGCGCTGGAACAGTGGCGGAGGACTCCGATGTCAGGAGCACGCCTGCTCAATGCCTATGGTCCGACGGAGACGACAATCACTGCGCTGACGTGTGAGGTTGCCGGGATCAGCACCGATTCGGGAATGCGACGAGTGCCAATCGGCCGACCATTGCCCGGGCGCAGCGCGTGGATTGTCGATGAGCGAATGGAGATAGCGCCGATCGGCATCCCGGGAGAGTTATGTCTTGGTGGAGATGGTGTTGCCCGTGGTTACCTGCATCGTCCGGAGCTGACTCGTGAGCGCTTCGTTAGCGACCCGTTTTCGAGGGTTGCCGGTGCACGACTCTATCGTACCGGTGATCTGGCGCGCCGCCTCGACGATGGAAACATCGAGTTTCTCGGCAGGCGAGATCATCAGGTCAAGATTCGCGGAATGCGGGTCGAGCTGGAAGAGATCGAGTCGGCATTGACCAGCCACCCGGCGATCAGGCAAGCGGCAGTGGTCAAAGCAGGCTCCGATGACACGGGAGCGATATTGCTGGCCTGGTATGTACCGGCTCAGGGCGAGGATGTTGGAGAGACAGAACTCCGCCGCTGGATGAGGCTGAGAGTGCCTGACTATATGGTGCCAGCCGGCTATCGCGAGATTGCGAAGATCGCTCTGACCGCTGGTGGCAAGATCGATCGACGGGCACTGCCATCTGTTGAGGCGCTGCCGGAGCCGGGCGAGATCGGAGACGACGAGGCACCGCGTGGCGAGATCGAAGAGCGTCTGTCGCGGCTCTGGGGAGAGTCGTTGGGCGTGGTGCGAGTCGGTCGCCACCGGAATTTCTTCGATCTGGGAGGCCATTCGTTGATGGCGACACGGCTGATGTCGCGGATCGAGGATTCATTCGGGCTTGATCTGCCGTTGCGGGCACTCTTTGAGGCGCCAACGGTTGCCGACCTGGCATCACTGATCGCCCGTCGGATGATGGAGAAGGTCGATGCCGCCGAGCTTGAGCGACTGCTGGTCGAGCTCGAAGCGGGGAAGCCACAGGCTGAATCATCGACCACCGGGAATTGAGGGCTGGTCAGTTCAATGACTGACTACCCGACTCAGAGACCAACTATGAAGACCGATATGGAGACTGCAGAGAGCCTTCTCGGAAGTCGCATCGCGGCACTTTCGCCTGAACATCGTGATCTGCTGTTGCAGCGACTGGGGCTGACGCTGACAAGAGATCCGGAGGCCGGACGCATCGTGAGGCAGGGAGGAACAGGACCGCACCCACTCTCCTTCGCGCAGCGCCGCATCTGGTTTCTGGAGCAGTTTCAGCCGGGCACGGCTTTCTACAACATCGCTGCCGGTCTGCGGCTGCGAGGGCACCTCGACGCTGCGGCACTTGGTCGCAGTCTCGGCCATATCGTTGTTCGCCACGAGGTGCTGCGTACCCGATTTGTGCTTGAGGGAGAGGAGCCGGTTCAGTATGTCGGAGAGCCACCCCTGGCGGAACATTTTGATCTTCCGGTAGTCGATGTTGACGGCGCCAACCAGAGTCAGCGTCTGCTGACGGCAGAGAGTCTGGCGGATGAGGAGGTACGGCGTCCATTCGATCTGGCTGCGGGGATGCTGTTGCGCGCAAGGCTGCTGAAGCTTGGCGAAGAAGACCACATCCTGCTGCTGACGATTCATCACATTGCCGGTGATGGTTGGTCGACAGGGGTCTTTTTGAGGGAGCTGGCGGGCTTCTATGCGTTCGAGGTGACTGGCCACGGCGTGCAACCTGAGGAATTGCCGATCCAGTATGCCGACTATGCCCGCTGGCAGCGTCAGCGTGAGGAGCAGGCCGGATTGCCGGCAAAGATTTCCGAGGCCGCGCGAGAGCGGCTGGCTGGTGCTCCGCCGATGCTCGAGTTGCCAACCGATCATCCACGGCCACCGGTACAGACGACCAATGGAGCACTACTGGTGACGACTCTCGTGCCGGAGACGCTGAGGCGCGCCGAAGCGCTGGCGCGCGATGAGGGAGTGACACCATTCATCGTGCTCTGCAGCGCTTTTGAGGCGCTGCTGCATCGTTACACCGGCGCGGATGACCTCTGTGTCGGCGTGCCGGTCGCCAATCGTCGCCGGATCGAGATCGAGGGACTGATCGGATTTTTCGTCAACACTCTGGTTCTGCGTGGCGACCTTGCGGGTGAGCCTGATTTTCGCACACTGCTGCGTCGTGTGCAGGGAGACTGGCTGGCGGCGGCGGAGGCTGAGGATCTGCCATTCGAAGCCCTGATCGAGGCGCTGCAGCCGGAGAGGCAGATGAGCCGCTCCCCGCTCTTTCAGGTGATGTTTGCGTGGCAGCAGCCAGTGGTCGTCCCCGATCTGCCGGGCCTGACAATCGAGCCGCTGGAGATCGGGACGGGGACCGCGAAGTTTGACCTGATGCTGACAGTCGAGCCGGGAACCGGTGGGCTGAAGACGATTTGGGAATACAACACCGATCTCTTTGATCGTGCAACGATTGAGCGGATGAGCGGCCACTTCCGGGTGATGCTCGATGCCTGCCTGGCCGACCCGGATCGACCAATTGCCATGCAGCCGCTGCTGACAGTAATGGAGCGCGAGCAGTTGCTTGGCGACTGGAATCGCACGATGCTGCCGGTCGATCGTCAGCGGCTCTTCCCGGTGCTCTTTAGCGAGCAGGTGACACGCCATCCCGAGGCGCCGGCTGTCGCTTGTGGTGATCAATTGCTCAGTTTCAGTGAATTGAACGATCGTGCCAATCGCCTCGCCTGGCGATTACGACGGATGGGGGTCGGGCCGGAGAGGCTGGTGGCGGTCTTCACCG
>CAIKMY010000259.1 GCA_903828635.1 uncultured Acidobacteriota bacterium | reverse complement strand
TGTACAATCAGCGGATAACTGAAACATTGGAAAACATTGGAAAACATTGGAAAACGCTTATTTGAATCTGCTTGCTGAACAAATTGCAAAGCCTGTCTTCGACGGCTTAGCCGGATGATTTCTCTGATAATTATCAGAGAAATGTTTTTTACAAGAATTTGCATTAACTGCTGGATGAATGCGGAGCAACCGGCCGCGGCACTGAATCGTGACTGATTGCTCCATAGCCTCTCTGCGGACGGGGCGCGACGGTAAATGCCACTGTCCCGAGGGTGTGGAAAGGGAATGAAAATAAAATGAGGAAGAGCAGGCTGTGTCGTGCATCTGGAGTAATAACCTTACTGGCGACACTTGTGGTCTTGTTAAGCGGGCAGCTCCAGGCAGGAGTTACCCGGACAAAAGCGACGAAGGTAAAGACTCCGGCAGCGAGAGCCGCGCAGAAGAGCCGTAAAAAAAACGCCAGGACAAAGAGTCCGCAGAAGCCGGTGGCGAAGGCGGGTGCCTCGGGAAAGAGCAGTGGTGTCTCAAGCGGATCACGCGCTGCCGAGAGGCGGCGGGCGCTGGCGGCGGCTCGAGCGCGGCGGCGGCGTCTGCAACTGGCACGATTGCGGGTATTGCAGGCACGTGAGAGGGCACTTCGCAGCATTGCTGTTTCCAACATCAGCGAGGATGACAGCTCAGGTGAGGATCTTGAGATTCGCCGGGTGGCAATCGATGCGCTGCAGGGGCGTTCGGGAACGGTCGTGGTGATGGACCCGACCAACGGCCGCATCTTCACTGTCGTCAATCAGCGGATGGCGATCGGTTCGCCGGTCAAGCCCTGCTCAACCATCAAGATGATCGTCGGTTTGGCGGCCCTGCGTGAAGGAGTCTTTGATCCGAGCCAGGATGTACAAATTTCGACCCGGGCATCAATGAGCCTGACCGATGCCCTCGCACGCTCGAACAATCCGGTCTTTCAGGTGCTCGGTCGCAAGCTTGGCTTTGAGCGGGTGCTTTATTATGCCGACAACTATGGGTTTGGGCAGAAAACCGGCATCAACTATCCGGGGGAGAGCACGGGATTCGTGCCTGAGGAGGGTGATCAGGAGACCGGCCACATGTCGAGTCACGGCGATGGTTTTGGGATAACGGCTATCCAGCTGGCAGCCTTCACGGCGGCGGTAGCCAATGGCGGCAACCTGTTTGAGCCCCGCGTTCCGCGTTCGCCTGAGGATCTCTCCAATTTTGAGCCGAAGCTGATTCGCCGAATCGAGATGACTCCCGAGGATCGAATGCAGATGATGAGCGGTTTGATTGGGGCGGTCAATTACGGCACCGGCCGACTCTCCTACAATGCGCTGGGTCAGGTAGCCGGCAAGACAGGCACCTGTACGGGAGAGAATGACATCGTCACCCGTGAGCAGAAGGGGCGCGACAAACTAGGCCTCTTCACCTCATTCTCAAGTGCCGACAACCCGAAGGTTGCCGTTACGGTGATTACCACTGGTTATCAGGAGGCCGGACGCCGGGCAGCGGAGATTGCCGGGCGAATCTACTCTTCCATTTCACCACGATTCTTCCGTGAGAAGCCTCCGGTTCCGGCTACGGAGAATTAGTCAGGTCATCGTCAGGGCCGCCGGCGTGATAAATCCGCTGGCGGCCCTCACGATTTTATCTCACCGTCAGTCTCACTGACCCCATTTCAAGCCTCTCAATTCAAGGGAGTGGTCCTTGACCGACTCCTCTTTGACATTGCCCGGCCGGTCGATCTTCAGGCTGAAGCTGAAGGAGTCGCCGGGGGCGAGGGGAGTTTCCCGTGTTCGTGGGATGGGGAGGCCATTGACTTCGGCGATGGTTCCGTCATCGAGGCCGATCATCCTGCCGTGGATCTCGACGGCGGTGAGCGGGCGGTCACCGCCGTTGATGATGCGTCCGCGTACCTCGTGCTGGGCCATGCCGATCAGGTTGGGATGGACAACGGTTTCGATCATTTCGACCTGAACATTGTGGCGATAGGCGTCAAATTCGGGAGTTCCGGCACGCAGGATCCCCTCGATGTCGCGAGGTTTGCGTTCGCCGATACCGAGGAAGATGGCGATGAGCAGGATAATGACGAAGCCGGCAATGGCTGTCAGGCCGATGAGCAGCTTGCGTCTTTCCTGCCGATCACCCGCATTCTGATCACTCTCGAACATTGGTCACTCCTTTCAGTCTCCGCTGACCGTCATCCGATCAATTTTGATGGTTGGGGAGGCGATCTTTCCGCGAAGATGGAGATCGTCACCTGTCATCTCAATGCCGCGCAACATGTCACGCAGGTTGCCGGCAATGGTCACCTCCTCGACGGGAAAAGCGAGTTCACCATTGCTAATCCACCACCCGGCAGCACCGCGTGAGTAGTCACCCGTGACCGGGTTGAAGCCGAAGCCGATCGTCTCGGTGACATAGAAGCCATTCGGGACTGACCGGATGATCTCATCAGGCGTTGATACGCCGGGAGCAAGGAAGAAGTTTCCGACACCGATTGAGGGTGCCCCCGTCAATCCACGGGTAGCATTGCCGGTCGATGGAAGATTGAGTTTGCGTGCGGTGTAGCTGTTGAGCAGATAGCTTTCGAGGACACCCTGATTGATGACAACGGTGCGTCTTGAGGGCAGCCCGTCACCATCGAACGGGCGGGAGCCGCTGCCCCCCGGTAGTATGCCGTCGTCGACGATCGTTACCAGGGGAGAGGCGATCGCCTCTCCGAGCCGTCCCACGAGAAAAGAGGCGCGTCGAAAGATGGCACCACCATTGACCGCCTCAAAGAGGTCACGCAGCAGATCTTCGGCTGCGGTATTTTCAAAGACTACGGGGAAGGTTCCGGTAGAGACTTTACGCGCACCGAGTTTGCGCAGCGCACGGCGGGCCGCGATCTCTCCAATCTCCCGGGCCGATTGCAGGTCGCGCAATCGACGTCGTCGATCACCCCAGTAACCGACCTGCATCTGCTGACCCTCACGGGCGATCGGTGCCACGGCGAGGCTGCAGAGGCTGCTGCGATAACTGCCGGCAAACCCGGCGCTGCTGACGAGAGTCACCTCGCTGGTGACGCTTGAAAAAGCGGCACCCTCGGAGTTGACGATGCGCGAATCGGCGGCACGGGCTGCTGCTTCCGCCTCGCGCGCCAGCTCGACCCTTGTCGCCGTCGGAATCGCCGCCACTTCCGGATCGCAGATTTGAAGGTCGGGGATGTTGGTTGCCATCTCGCTGGCGGGGGGAAGGGTTGCCGCCTCATCAACCGAGGTTCGCGATGCCAGATCGACTGCCGTGCTAACCAGGTCCTCAATGGCCGCCTCGCCTGTGTCAGAGGTTGAACAGGAAGCCTGGCGCCCGTGTCGGAGAACCCGGAGGCCAATGCCTCGTGAGGTGGCTTCGGTCAGCTTCTCGACCTCGCCAAGGCGAACCTCAACCGAGAATTCGGAACTGGAGATCCCGATTGCTTCGGCGTCACTTGCTCCACGATCAAGCGCCATCCGAACGATCCTTGCAAGCAGATCCGACGAGAGATTCTCGATCATTTCGTGCCTCCGACAGTCATCTCCGAGATGGCAATCGTCGGCATCCCGACGCCAACTGGTACCGACTGGCCATCCTTGCCGCAAGTGCCGATTCCCTCATCGAGTGCGAGGTCATTGCCGACCGCTGTCACCCTCGTCAGTGATTGCGGCCCGTTGCCGATGAGGGTCGCCCCCTTCACCGGCGCAGTCAGCCGACCATCCTCGATGAGGTAGGCCTCGCTGGCGGAGAAGACGAACTTGCCACTGGTGATGTCAACCTGACCACCACCGAACTGCACCGCATAGAGCCCGCGTTTCACCGAGCGGATAATCTCTTCCGGGTCACTCTCGCCACTGGTCATATAAGTGTTGGTCATCCGCGGCATCGGCAGGTGGCGGTAGCTTTCGCGCCGTCCATTGCCGGTGAGCGAGGCACCGGTGAGGCTGGCGCTCAGCCGATCCTGCAGGTATCCCCGGAGAATCCCTTTCTCGATCAGGACGGTGCGCGAAGTTGGGTTGCCTTCATCGTCGATATTGAGTGATCCGCGGCGATGGGGGATTGTCCCCTCGTCGACCACGGTGCAGAGATCGCTTGCCACCCGCTGGCCAATCATCCCCGAGAAGGCCGAAGATCCCTTGCGATTGAAATCGGCTTCGAGCCCGTGCCCGACCGCCTCGTGCAGCAGGATACCGGGCCATCCCGGCCCAAGCACGACCTCCATCGATCCCGCCGGCGCCTCGCGTGCATCAAGCTGGACTACTGCCTGTCGCGCGGCTTCACGGGCATACCTGTCAACCAGATCACTGGTAAAGTGGTCGATGCCGAGGCGGCCACCGCCTCCCGAGACTCCTGATTGCAGATTGCCGTCCTCGTCGGCGATACACATCACCCGCATCCGCGCCAGCGGTTGCACATCGCCAATCAACACCCCGGTCGAGGTCGCAATCATTACCACCTTGTATTCGTCGGCGAGCCCCGCCTGCACCTCGCGTATCCGTCGATCAAATCCGCGTGCGCTGCTGTCAAGCCGCTCCAGCAACTCGATCCTGCGCTCGATCGGTTGCTGGCCGATGATATTCTCCACCGGATAGAGGTTCTGCTCCGGCCTGCGTATGGTAACGCCTACCGGGCCGACTGCCCGCGGCTGGCTGGCAATGTGCGCCGCTGTCGCTGCCGCACGGCGAATCTCAGTCGCGTCGATCGCGTCACAGTAGGCGTAGCCCGAGCGCTCTCCAACGATTACTCGAACTCCAACCCCCTGATTGATCGACCTCCCCGCTGTCTTGACGATCTGTTCTTCGAGAGAGAGGTTGTTGACCACCGTGTACTCGAAATAGAGATCGGCATAATCGCCGCCCTGAGAGAGCGCGGTCCCAAGCAGCTCCTCGATGTCACCAATTGCTACCGGGAACCTTTCGGTAAAAAATCTGATCGGATTGACCATGGCTTATCCTCGATCTCCCTGTATATCTCCCTTTATATCACCAAGATGCAGGGCGGCAATCCCCATCGAGAGGTTGTGATATCGCACATTGACAAAACCGGTCTCGCGCATCATTGCCGCCAGACCACGCTGGTCGGGGAACTTGCTGACCGACTGCGGAAGGTAGCTGTAGGCTGTTGAGGATCCGGAAATGATCGCGCCGATGCGCGGTAGTATCCGGTGAAAGTAGAAGCCGAAAGCCTCGCGGAAGATCGGGATGATCGGGCGTGAAAATTCAAGGATGGCTGCCCGGCCGCCAGGCTTGAGCACGCGGTGAATCTCCGCCAGGCCGAGATCGACCCGTTCGAGGTTTCGCAATCCGAATGCGACGGAGACGGTGTCAAAGCTCCTATCAGGAAATGGAAGCCTCAGTGCATCTCCCTCGATCAGTATCCCCCGGGCCGCAGGTCGCTCTGCCAGCTTGCGGTTGCCGATGACCAGCATCGGGTGGCAAAAATCACAGCCGATGACCCGTGCCAGTGGCTCGATCTCCATCGTCAGGTCGGCCGTTCCGCAGCAGAGGTCAAGCGCCATTGCCCCTGGCCTTTGCAGCAGATCCGCCAGCTTACCAACGGTAAAACGTCGCCACCGCTTGTCGATATTCATCGAGAGAAGGTGATTGAGCTTGTCATAGCTCGGAGCGATCTCGGCAAACATCGCCCTCACCGCACGATTCTTCCCCGGCGCATTGAATGCCGGATTTGGCGCGTCATTGCTCATCTCTTTCAGGTCTCTCCCTCTTATCACCCCAATGACTGTTGACTATCAGGGAGTGGCCTTCAATGCCTCACCAGGACGCCCGAGCACCACGACACTCAGTGCATTCGCTTCGAGCAGCTTCCTGGCCAGTGCCTGTGTCTCCTCGACCGTGATCGCCCCGATGCGCTCTTCAACCGTCAGCGGCTGGTTTCGTGGTAACTGGTAGACCTCGATGTCACGCAACCAATCGACTACCGTACGACCCCGGTACTCCGCCAGCAACTCACTCTTTGCCGCCGCCAACTCGGCAGCGGTGACCGGACTGGCACCACCAATCGCGGAGAAACCCTCCATCAGCCGGCGCAGAACCGCCGTGGCTTCACCATCTGCCAGCGAGGCCGAAAACCAGAGCGGCCCCGCAAGGTATCGACGCTCCGCCACAAATGTCGCGGCGATCCCCGCCGCCTCCTTCCGCCAGCGATTGGCAAGGATCGATGCCAGCAGCCGGCTGACCGGGTATTCATTACTTCCAACCTTTACGCCCGATACCCCGCCGCGAACCTCGGTCCGCTCTGCTTTCGGATCCTCGATCCGTACCATCTTTCTCTGGACTATCGGTAATGGCTGTCGGAAGGTTGCCGGTGCCGGCACTCCCTTAATCCATCCCCCGAAGAGAGTCTTGAAGACCCGCAGCGTCTGCTCAGTCGAGATCTTGCCGCTGACAATCACCGAGGAATTGTTCGCGAGGTAGAAACGTTGAAAAATATCGTAAACATCCCCCTGCCGCAGTCCGCTGAGCGTCAATTCCGAGCCGAGAATGTTGTGGCCATAGGGGTGATCACCATAAACCGCCTTGAGAAAAGCTTCGTCAGCCGCCTGTGGCGCTGATAATCCCGCACGCACTTTCTCGATCTGCTCCGCTTGCGCCCTCTTGAAGGCATCCACACTAATCGAATCGACCACCAGCAAGCGCGCGAGTATCTCCATTGCCGCCCCGAAATTGTTCGGTGGCACTTCGAGCCGAAACCAGGTCGTGTCCCAGTCGACCCCCCACTCGATCTTCGCCTGCAGTGACTCCATCTCGTCACGCAGCGCCGGGTTGACCGCCAACAATGACCGCTGCGTTAACGCCACGACACCAGTCTTCCCGACCATGTCGTACATCGCCCCTCCACGCACGATGAGATCACACCTGACGGTACTCTCTTCCGCACGCTCAAGCGTGATTATCTGCAATCCATTGAGCAGATTATCCCGTCGGACATCACTGTAGGGCGTGGTGACCGCCGCTGGTTGCACCTGGTCACTCTTCTTCTTTTGCGCCATCGCCGGCCCTGCCGCCACCAGCAGGCAGAGAAGGGCAGCCGAAATCCACGAAAATCGCATCGGAATCTCTTCTCCTTGTTGAAATTGAACAAGCGAGAAGTTTAACACAAGAAAAGGATTATTGCGGAAGGATATGGACTATCGAGTATGGACAGTATGGACAGTATGGACAGTATGGACAGTATGGACATATGGACAGTATGGACAGTATGGACAACATGGACATATGGACATATGGACAATGCCTGCCTCTGTCGGTAATCCATGCTGTTCATAGTCAATCCCCTCCCCGCTCTCTGAGCCAGTCACCAATAAAATTAAAAGCGAGGACCGTCAGCATGACGGCAAGTCCGGGAAAGAGCAGCAGATGAGGAGCGGTACGCAGATAGGGACGGGCATCATTGAGGAGCACTCCCCAGCTTGGTGTCGGCGGCTGAACTCCAAGGCCAAGAAAACTGAGGCTTGCCTCAGAGAGGACGGCACCAGCCATCCCGAGGCTCGCCTGGACGATCAGCGGCTGAATGGCATTTGGCAGAATGTGTCGCAGAATGATGCGCGAATCTCCGGCACCAAGGGCCCGCGCCGCCGTCACAAAATCATATTCGCGAACCTTGAGCACCTGAGCGCGCATCAGCCGTGCATAACCAACCCAGCCGATTGCCGAGAGTGCCAGTATCAGATTGCGAATGCTCGGACCAAGGAAGGCAACCATGGCAATCGCCAGCAGGATGCTCGGAAAAGAGAGGAAGACATTGAAGAGGAATCCGGAGAGCAACTGATCTGCCCAGCCGCCGTAGTAGCCGGAGATGGCGCCAATCAGTGTTCCGATCAGGGCCGATATCAGGACGACGAGGATGCCAACCTCCATCGAGATCCGCGCTCCGTATATGATACGCGAAAGCAGGTCCCGCCCGAGATCGTCCCTTCCCAGCGGATGCTCGCTCGTCGGCTGCAGCCTCTCGGTAATCGTGAGTTCCGGACCAGCCTGATGCTGTTCAGCCGGATCCCAGGGAGCAATCACTGGCGCCAGCAGGGCCACTACGAAGAAGATCGTAATCACCGTCAGCCCGAAGATGCCCACTCGATTCATTGCTTTACCATTGCTCCCTCCCACCACCCGGCTCCCTTCAGCTCCTGATTCTTGGATCGAGCAGACGATAGGCGAGATCGGTCAGCAGATTGGCCAGAATATAGGTCAGGGCGATTGTCAGGATACACCCCTGCACCATAGGATAGTCGCGCGAATTGATGGCGTCGATTGTCAGCCGCCCGAGCCCGGGCCAGCTGAAGATTGTTTCAGTGATGATCGCCCCTGCCAGCAGCACTCCGAATTGCAGACCAATGATGGTGACGACCGGGATCAGGCCGTTCCGCAGCGCGTGTCGAAAGACGATTCTGCTCTCACTCAGCCCCTTGGCGCGTGCCGTCCGCACGTAATCAGCACCAAGCTCCTCGATGACGCTCGATCGTACCATCCTCGTGAGGATGGCCGCCAGAGCCGCTCCGAGTGTCACGGCCGGCAGCACAAGGTACTCGGGCCCATACCTGCCGGAGACCGGCAGCAGGTCAAGTTTTATCGAAAAGAGGTAGATTGCCAGCGGGCCGAGCACAAAGCCGGGCGTACTGATCCCGAGGAGTGCGACCACCGAAATTGTGTTGTCGATCCAGCTCCCGCGCCTTCTGCCGGCCAACACTCCAAGCGGGATCGAGATGAGGATCGCCACCATCAGTCCGGCGAGGGCCAGTTCAAGAGTTGCCGGATAGCGTGCCAGCACCTTCTCCAGCACACGATCGGCGGGGTTGACGAGGCTTGCTCCAAGGTCACCTCTGACCACGCCACCCCAGTATTCGAGGTACTGTCTGCTGAGCGGAAGATCGAGACCAAGCTTCCGCTTGAGCTCGATTACCTGCGCCTCAGTCGCATTCTCCCCCAGCGCATTGCGTACCGGGTCGCCGGGGACAATGTGGATCAGCAGAAAGACGAGGGTGACTACCGCCCAGACGACCGGCACCGCCAGCAGCAGCCTCTTGCAGAAATGGAGCAGCAGGCTGCTCATAACTGACTTTCCGGGCTTCGCGCCTGCTTCAATGGCTTCAACGAGCTGATCCAGGTCGCCCAGTCCTCCTTCGTCGCCATGTACTGCCCGATCACCCAGAGCTCAGCTTCATCGGGAGCAGTCCCGGCACCGCCGCTGCAACTCCATTGGGCGGCACCTGCCGTTGAACTCTGCAGCAGTTCAACACTTTCCAGCAGCCGGTTTGGCTCGTCATCCGCGAACCTGCCCGAGAAGCAGATCGATGGCGGATCGTTATCACCCACCCGATTGAAGACCAGAACCAGGGTTCCATCGTTGTCGACGATCACTGTCGGGCAGAAATAATCGTAGCCTCGCGCTCCAAAGATCCCCTGTTGCGTCACCACACCGGCCTTCGGGTTGACCTGAAACCACTGGATCGCCGAGCGATTACGCGGTTCACTCCAGTTGGCACCGACAGTGCGCGCTGTCCAGAGCAGGCCATGACTGTAGACTGCCTGACAGAGCCGCCCGTCACCAGTATCAATCTCCTGCTCCACCGACTGCTGCCGCGCATCGGGTGCCATCTGCCAGGGTGCCGTCGGGATCAATTTGCGCGACAGGGCTGGTGCCTGCCGCGGCGATTGCGAGATTCGCCACTGGGTAATCCCCTGGCCATCATTCGTTATATTGAGGAAATATTGTGCGTCGGGTGACTTCAGGTTGAGCGCCGGCTGCACTCCGAATGCTGTCGATCCATCGGCATTGCGCAATTGCCAGAAGTCCCACCCCTGCAGAATGCCACCGTGGATCAGGTCTTTCTTGCCCAGCATCCGCAGCTTCGAGTAGGCAAACTGCCCCTGCGCCGTAAACATGGCCGCTGTCAGGTAGATATTGTTGGCATCTACCGCAAGGTGCATATTGTCCGGACGAAGCCCTGTTCGCTGACTGCCGTCGGCACTGGCATCGAGTGTCCAGACCCACCAGTCTCCCAGCGGATCAGCTCCCTGTGAGGCCGCCAGCAGAAACCACGACTGCCGACCGTCAGCGCTGATCCCGCAGGCTGCCAGCAACCACCCGCCACGGAATTGATCGTAGATCACCCGTGGCCGGAAGATCAGCGGCTGCTCCACCACCCCGCCAAAGAGATCCGAGAAATTACGCCGCAGCAACTGGCGCCCCGTCTTATCAAAGATGGCCCAGGAGGCATTGACCGCCACCAGCAGGTGCTCCGGTCCTGACGCGATCTGCGCATCCGGCGGGGCATACTCCGTGTCATCAAGACCGGCAAACTTCGACTGGATTGTCAGCTTCGATCCATCCCCTTCCGGCACGCTGAAGCGATGCCGATCCTCCTGCATCATCTGACAGTCATATACCTGATCGGTCAAGGCTGCTGCCTCTTCTTTGCGCCTCAGGTAGGCGCCCGGAGGCTCCTGCCGGCCCGTATTGATCACCCGGGTCTGCTTCAGTCCAACCTGGCGGCGCGCCAGCAGCCTGGCGACACTGACACTTCGACCACGCTCAGATGGAGCACATCTCATACCCTTTGCTTCGGGCGTGTTGATGATTTCCTGTCTGTCGAAACTACTGGCCATGCCTTCTCCTTAACGCGGGAGGCCCGATATCTTGACGGGGGGATTTGCAGGGCTCGTCCATTAAAATCATAAGGATCGACTCCTGATTGTCAAGCCCTCTTTCCATCGCGCTTCAATACTTGCCGCACTGCTTCTCTCCACCAACTCCTCAACATCCGTATTTATTGTCAGCCATTGTTGACACCCCGCTGACACCTGTCGGCGGTAAGCGACTGATCTGCCCGGCAGATTGGTCGCCTCCGGCGCATATCGTACCCCCTGTCAGCCGCTGATACCCCCTCAAACCACTCAAAAAAGGAAATTATTGATTGTTTGTCTGCTCTGGCAACTGATGGCATGACAATTGCTTCTAAGACGGTGACTGAATTGATGCAAAAACAATTCAGCAGTTCGTTCCAGACTCGATGCAATTATCGATCAATTGACACGATCAATTGACACGAACTGAGATGGCAAAGAGAGTCGGCGAGTCGGGTAAGAACGATAAGGGATGACAGATAAGAAGGTAAGATTGGAGGAAGGGCCGCGATGGAGAAGAAATCTGATGCGATTATCGATTCGGAGCCGATCGAGAGTATGGTTGTGGTCGGCGGTCTCGCTGAATCAGACGGCCCGCGCGAAAGCGGCATTACTCCGCTCAACTCTCCGCTTGCCGGACGGAATGTCAACCTGCTCATTCACGAATGGCTGACCGATATGTGGCTGCTGACGACCGGCGAGGATTTCGATACCAATGATCGCTCCGCCACCGGCCATCACGGCAAGCCGATGGCCCTCGTCAGTGACGGTCAGATGCGCCTGCTTGGAACTCGCGTTGACGCGCTGGTTGCGCTCCGTGAGGTTGGAATTGAGATGTCCTGAAGGGAGAGTCACAGGCGCGCCCCTGCGGGACACATAAGGTATCTATCCTGGACAATGTCGCTCTTCTCTGGTACGGCTGGGGGCTCTGCCTTCAGCCGTTTTTTTCTAACGGACTGACGCTGCACTGGCGAGGGTCCGCACGTAGGCGATCGTTTTCCAGATATCCTCGTCGCTCATTCTGTTGACCGGCGGCATGGTCATTCGGCCATCGACCATTTTGCCGAGCCTGATTGTCAGGAATATCCGGCCATCGGGATAACCGGTAACCGGTGAAATGGTGAGATTGGCCGGCTCGGCGATCAGTGTGCTGCGGGAAGGTCCGTCACCGAGCCCTTCGTGGCCGTGACAAATCGCACAGTTATTCAGAAAGAGGCGTCGACCATCGACGGCTGCCGCCTCGGGATCCGGCAGCGGATTGCGCATCTCTGCGGTGATATTGCCATATTCGGCTGGAAGGTGTGGTCGGGCGCAGGCCATTCCGCTGGCCAGCAGAAGGGCAGGGATGAGCCGTGTTATCAGATCTCTCTTCATCGATCGAGTGGTGTCTTCGTCAGCGCGGCAATCACGCCGAGCTGCTGTCGATTTTTGACGCGGATGCGGCTGGTCCACTCCTGATAGCCGTCAGCCACCAGCCGCAGGTTGTGCTCGCCGACCAGCAGGTGGACGGTTCGCGGAGTTATTCCCGAGTACTGTCCATCGATGTAGACCCTCGCCGGGATATAACTGTTGATTGAGACGATGCCGGTTTTCCCATTAGCAGGCGGTTCGGTTCTCTCGATCTCGACCGCTGAACTGCTGCCCGCTCCGAGAATTGGCTCCGGCAGAGCAGGGGGGGACTCACCTGAAGCCTGCTCTGGCAATCCTTGCATCCTCTCTTCATTCGTCGGCAACTCGTCGACTCGACGGGCGAGGTCACGCACACTCTCCGCCGGCGTTGGTTCCGGATGAACTCCCTCATTTGAGCCGGTATTCTGCCCATTTCCTGCGTTGCGCGCTCCCCTCGTCCCGTTACCGTGTGCTCGCTCACCGTGTCGGACTTCGGCCACACTTCCCGTATCCGGCGAGGCATGCAGCAGATTGAAAAGTTCCTTCCATTCGATTACCACCGCCATGACTACCGATCCGATCGTGAAGAGACCAATGGCTGCCCAACTGGTCCACTCCCGCGTCAGACGGTGAAACCTGCTCTGACGCGGCTTTTCAACCGGCTGGAAATCCTGCAAAATGGCCCGGCAGTTCGGACAGTAGAAATGCCAGGTGGCGATTTCATTCTGACACTGGCGACATTGCATGGCTATCCCGTCCACGGCAATTTGCCGCGTGATGGCGGGGCAACCTTGTAAGAACCGCTATACTTCGCGGCTCAGCATTGAATCTGACTTAACCTCAGATGTTGCGAGGAGTCAAAGATGATCGATGAGTCGGGTGACTCTGCGGGGTGACCATCCTCAACCGCCAGGTCACTACACAGAGATCATGGCACAGTAATTCACTGGATGGCAAGAAAACAGTTGTGGATGATCACGTCAGGCCTCCGCCGAAGGGGACCTCACGGGGCCATCGTCCGACATAATGATTCGGGGGGAAGGATTATGATCTCTTTTCACAATCAGGTAGTGCTGGTGACCGGCGGTTCACGCGGCATTGGTGCCGCCACGGCAATCAGGTTTGCTGCCGCCGGCGCTCGCGCTGTCATTGTCCACTGTCGTCATAATCGTCAGGCGGCAGGCGAGGTTGCTCGCGAGGTTGAGCGGGCCGGTGCCGAAGCTCTGATTGCCGAGGCCGAAATCTCTGAGCCGACTGAGGTCACCTCACTACTCGACCTTTGCCACCAGCGATTTGGGAAGGTTGATGTCGTCGTTGCCAATGCCGGAGTCTGGCCTCCCGAAGACCGCCCGATTCTCGATCTCCAACCCGCGCAGTGGAACCATACCCTTCGCGTCAATCTCGATGGCCTCTACTATCTCTGCCGTGAGTCGGTTCGTCTGATGCTCCCTCAAAGAAGCGGGAATATCATTATCGTCAGCTCGACAGCCGGACAGCGTGGAGAGGCCGGCCATGCCGACTATGCTGCCTCCAAAGGTGGTGCCATCAGCCTTACCAAGTCGCTGGCTGCAGAATTGGGCCCCTTTGGCATTCGCGTTAATTGCGTCGCTCCCGGCTGGGTCGATACCGAGATGGCGGCCCCGGCCTTGCACGGAAGGTTGCAGGAGATCGTCGAGGCGATACCGCTCCGACGCATCGCCACCGCTGACGATGTTGCCGGACCAATCCTCTTTCTCGCCTCAGATCTTGCCCGCCATCTTACCGGTGAGATAATGAATGTCAATGGCGGGTCTGTACTCTGTGGGTGACCTTTGGTCGGCTTGCTAACGCTTCGACCTTCTCAGCCGCGATGCCTGCAACACCTCGCTGGTATGATGCGGAGTCGCTTTGCTTAATACAGTGTGCTGGATGGTGATCAGCAACTGGTCCTCACGACCGCGAAACTGACCCGTCAGCGGAAAGTTGCCGGTCTGAATCACAACGCCCTCGCGCACCATGTTCCAGAACTGCTTCTGGGTGATCCAGTACTCTTTCTTGTTGTTGCAGACAATCAACGCAGTCTTTTTGACTTTCATATCGTGACAGGGTAGACGCCGGTTAATTCACTTTGAAAGTTGATTGTGACACGTCTGTGCAAGGTCAGCAACCCCCCCCCAACACAGGCCTGTGGCCAGGGCACTCCGGTCCCGGGGGCCGGCAGGCGGGCCCCATGTTCTTCGCCTGCCGGCAGGGCAAATGGCTCAGGCTCCACGCTGCAGCTCAAGATAGGGGTTGATATCCTTCATCAGCCGGGCAAATTCTTCAAGGCGGAGAGACTGTGGGCCGTCTGACCACGCCTGCTCCGGGTTGGGATGCACTTCGGTCATGATGCCGTCAGCTCCGACCGCAACGATCGCCTTCGCCAGCGGGCGAACGAGGCTGCGCTTGCCGGTGGCATGGCTCGGATCGACGATCACTGGCAGGTGCGTCAGTTCGTTGAGCAATGGCACTGCCGCAAGGTCGAGAGTATTGCGCAGCGCCGTCTCAAAGGTGCGAATTCCGCGCTCGCAGAGGATGACGTCAGGATTCCCGTGCGACACGATATACTCGGCCGAAAGCAGAAACTCCTTGATCGTTGCTGAAAGCCCTCGCTTGAGCAGCACCGGCTTGTTGACCTCTCCCAGCTTCTTCAGCAGGGCGAAATTCTGCATATTGCGCGCTCCAACCTGGAGGATGTCAGCGTAGCGTGCCACCAGGTCGACATCTCCGGTGTCGAGTACCTCGGTGATCACTTTCAGCCCCGTCCGGTCGCGCGCCTCTGCGAGAAGCTTCAGTCCGTCCTCCGCCATCCCCTGAAAATCATATGGTGAAGTCCGTGGCTTGTAGGCTCCCCCTCGCAGAATGTGCGCACCTGCCGCAGCAACTCCTTCCGCCGTCGTCATCATCTGCTCATACCCCTCAACCGAACAGGGGCCGGCCATGACCACAAAGCTGCCATCCCCAATCGTCACGTCACCAACACGAATTACCGACTTCTCTCTCCTGACCTCGCGACTGACCAGCTTGAACGGCTGCAGGATCGGGATCGCATCCTCTACACCTTCCACCGATTTCAGATGCTCGATGTGCTCCTTCTTGTCACCCGGGCCGACTGCCGCCACCACCGTCCTCTCCGTGCCCTCGATGATGTGTGGCACGTAGCCATATTCACGCACCAGCCGGCAGATATCTTCAATCTGCTCCCGGCTCGATCCCGGTTTCATTGTGATAATCATTCATCTCCTCCTTGATATATCCTGAGATAGTTGGATTGCCCTCCACGCCTGATTCGTCGATTCAGCTGGAGGTCTTGATCGTTAAGTTGCCGATGAAGGACACGTCGGCAGTGGCGGCGCGTGACGATAGGATCCCAATACTCTGATCCCCGCGGCAAATTCGGCCAGATGGGCGAGCGCATTCTGCACTCGCGGCTCGGCCATGTTGCCCAGAAAGTCGAGGTAGAAACTGTACTCCCATGGTCGCCCATGAATCGGACGTGACTCAATGCGGCTGAGGTCGATGTCGCGCAGGGCAAAGACCGCCATTGCCCGATAAAGCGAACCGGTACGGTTTTCCAGCGAAAAGACAATCGTCGTCTTGTTGGCACCCGATGGTGTCTCAACCACTCGCTCCGCCGGTGTCAGGAGCAGGAAGCGAGTATAATTCCGATGATCATCCTCGATGGCCGCGCTGATGATCTCTCCCCCGTAGACTTCCGCCGCTCTGCTGCCGGCAATCGCCGCTGCCCCGGCCTCCCGTGTGGCCATTACCTTCCTCACGCTGCCGGCGGTGTCCACATCAGCTACTGCTCGTAATGCCGGATGCCGGGCAAAGAACTGGAGGCACTGACCCAGGGCCACCGGATGCGAATATACCCGGCGAATCTCGTCCATCTTCGTCCCCGGAGGAGCAATCAGATTGTGGACGATTCTCAGACAGGTCTCGCCAATGATCCGCAGGTCATGCCTCAGCAGCAGATCATAGTTTTGATAGACCGACCCGTAGAGGGAGTTCTCGATCGGTGCGATACAGAAATCGGCCTCACCTGACTCCGCTGCTCGAAACATCTGATCAAATGTTTCGCACGGGATCAGTACGACCTTGTCTCCCAGCAGTTGCCGCGCCGCCTCCGTACTGAAAGCCCCGGGCTCTCCCTGAAATGCCGCTCTTGGTGGCGCTTCTCCATTGCTCATCTCGTTTCCTCATCCCACCCGGAAAATCAAAAGGCCCCTCGTTGACTGTTGAACGAGGGGCCCTGCTGCTCATTACCCATTCTGCGCTTCAGACGGCGCAGCGGATGGCCCCGCTGGAGCGGCTAAAATAGAAGTAAAAGTGATGTCGATTGATAGTGTGCAATTGTACGAACCTTTGAGGCGCCATCTCTCTGGCCGACCTTCTGATGAAATCGTATTGGCAATTAAGATCACAACGGCGATCACAGCCGGCAACCGCTATCAATGAAGACCACCACGCGGTTGATTACCACGTGGATGAATGTCGCTGAAGCCATCAACCACTGATAACGCACTGAATTATGGGTCTTTCGTTCGCCTGAGTCAATACCAAAAAGCGGCAGCGCTCCCAAATGGAAGACGTCTCTGAGTCGTGACGATTCCAACGGGCGGTGATCTGATGTTGCGGCTTCTGAGTTAGCGGACAGGCCGACGCTCACCGACGAAGACGTCGTCCGGTGGAACTATCCTGATATTGTAGAAAGCTTTGAACTCCGCCGCCCATTCCCGCAGATATTGATAATCCATCTGCGGCGCGGGGCGCAGGTCGCCGGCGAGGCCAATGGCCTCCACCCCCAGCTCGTTGGCAATGTAGAGGGCACGCGGGAGGTGAAAGTCCTGTGAGACCAGCACTGCCTGCTTCAGGCCGAAGACATCCCGTGCCCGCAGACAGGTCTCATAGGTCGAGCGCCCGCTCGAATCGACAATGATGTCCCGCCCCGGAATCGAGTGTGACAGCAGGTACTCCTGCATCGCTCGCGGCTCGTTGTAATTGGCCTGCCGATTGTCACCCGAGACGAGAATCCGGTCGATCTTTCGCGCTCGGTAGAGATCGATTGCCCTCTCTACCCGATCCGCCAGCACCGGTGAAAGCTGCCGATTCCCAAGGACGCTCGCGCCGAAGACCACCGCGACACGCGGTCGACTCCACCCCCCTGTCTCCACCTGTTTTACTTCTGAGAAGATCCGGTCGTCGTAATTGTGGATGCTCGAACGGATATATAATATTCCGCCAATCGCCAGAATAGTCAGAAATAGAATTGAACGACTGAGTCTCATTGCGTACCTGCTGCTCCAGGGGCGTTCTTCCCGGGACTGCTTAATCAAACTATTTGTTCGGCTGGCTGTCAAGTAATGGGGTATGGGGTATGGACTATGGACAATATGGACGGTATGGACTATGGACAATATGGACGGTATGGACGGTATGGACAATGGACTATATGGACGGGAGGGCTTTGTCCATATAGTCCATATAGTCCACAGTCCATTGTCCATA
>CAIKMY010000258.1 GCA_903828635.1 uncultured Acidobacteriota bacterium | reverse complement strand
GATATTGCAAACGATATGCCGGGATGCGATAACCATTTGTAGTGCTGACTGGCGGCTGAAGTGGAGGCATGGGGGGTAGTGGGGAGGGGGATATTGCCCACGCTGGTGGGAATCGGGCAGGCAGTGGGCAGATTTTCGCACCTGGAGGTCAGAATGAGGGATGAATCGACAAGACGGGTGATGCGCGGGCTGCTGGCGGTGCTGGCTTTGCTGCCGCTGTCGCTGTTGTCCGGAGGAACGAGTCGGGCGCAACAGGATCCAACGTTTCGATTGATGAGCATCGAGCGACGGCTCGACCAGATGCAGATGCGCCTCGACAGCCTGGAACGTGCGGCACTGACATCGACGCCCGGCGGGGGAGGCTCGATTGGCGACTCATCGGCGGTACAACTGACGATCGAGTTGCAGCGGCAGTTGCTGGCACTCGCCGAGCAGCAGGTGATCATGCAGCGCCAGATGCTTGAGATGCAGAAACGAATCGATCTGATCGCAGAGAAGCAGATCGGAGACGGGCGGCCTGCAGGTGCGAAAAAGGGCGAGGAAGCGGTGCCGGCAATCAGGCCATCGGTGCCAAAGAGACCCTGATGAGGCGTGTGACGGCCTCGGCAAAGGCTGCCGGGGGTGGCAGCAGACTGAGCACGAGGAAGCCCTCACGGGGGAGATCGAAGAAGTAGCCGGGATGCACAAGGACATCCTCGCGTTCAAGGAGGAGTAATGTCAGCTCCTCTTCGGGGAGGAAGCGTGGCATCTCGAGGATTGCACACCACCCGCCCTCAACGCGGAGCCGCCGGATGGGTGTCGGTGCCACTATGTTATCGAGCATCGCCAGGTTGGCTCTGACGCGATCGAGGATTCGTGACTGGACGTTGCCGACCAGTGGCAGCCAGGATGACACGGCATGCTGCACCGGTGCGCTGACCGAGAGGAAGGTGTCGGCGATCAGATCGAGCCTCTCGATCGCCTCGGCGAGCAGATCATCAGGGCCACTCCCGACAATCCAGCCCAGCTTCATCTGCGGCAGTGCCAGTACCTTCGAGAGGCCACTGAGCACGAAGGTCAGCGCCCCATCATTGCCAACCAGCGAGCCGACCCGGTCATGACCATCTTCAATAATGTAATCACTGAAGACCTCATCGGCGATGATCGCCAGATCGTGCTGCCGACAGAGATCGTTGAGCGCCTCCAGTTCCCTGCCCTTGAGAAATGATCCGGTCGGATTGTTGGGAGAGACGAGAATGACCGCGCGCGTGCGCGGCTCGATTGCCTGCTGCAGCGAGTCGACATCGATACTCCAGCCGGCCGGATGCCGGTATTCAAGCTGATAAGGGCGCAGGCTCACGCCTTCAAGGGTCGCAAGAAACTCGAAGAGCGGATAACTCGGCTGCGGGATGAGCACAGAGTCACCGTGATTGGCCAGAAGCTTGAAGATGAAGGAGTAGGCCTCGCTCGAACTGGCGGTGAGGTGAAGGTGTTCAGGATTGACACGCAGGCCGCGTTCGCCATAGTAATCGGCAACGCCCTTGCGAGCGGTCAGCAGGCCACGCGGCTCGGGCTGGTAGAGCATGGCTCCCGGAGTCGCCAGCGGTCCAAGGATGCCATCGGTGTCAGGCGCCAGACCCACCCGCGTCGGATTGGCCTCCGTCAGATCGAAGATCGGGCTTCTCTGCCTGCGTTTCTCCTCAAGCAACCCCGTGAGCCGGTTCGATTCGAGGGGCCAATCAATGCGATGCGAGAAGGTCATAGAGGATGGGGGGTGGGAAGAATCGAGGTGATGGAACCGACGGGACTGACGATCCAATGCTTTCCATCAGAGCAGTCAGTCCCGTTTTTCCTGTTGATGCCTTTCGGCTATTTGAAATCACCGGCCTTGACGAAGGTCATCTTCGCGAGGTCGAGGTGACGGCGCATGGCAGCGACTACCTGATCCGGGGTGAGGTCGGCGACCTTGCGTTCAAGCTCCTCATCCCACTTGATGGTCCGCCCCAGATAGGCATAGCCGCGCAGCCGGCTGACAAGCTCACCATCCTGGGCGCGACTCACCTGACGCGACTGAAGCCATCCGGTCCTGGCCGCTTTGACCTCATCAGCGGTGAAGCCATCGCGGAGCGCCTTCTCGATCTCGTCGCGGAAAGCAGCCTCCAGCTTGTCGCGATTCTGCGGCGCATAGATCGCGAAGGCGAGGAAGGCACCGCTCTGATCGAGTGAACTTGCCTGGAACTGCGAGCCGACGTTATAGCTCAGCCCCTCCTTCTGGCGAATCCTCACCGCAAGGCGGGAGTTGAGGAAGCCGCCGCCGAGCATGTAGTTGCCAAGCAGCAACGCCGGGTAGTCGGGATCAGTATCCCTGATGCGCAGATTCTGGCCGGCAATGAAGAAGGCATTGGCCTTGTCCGGCGTGACGAGGTTCTGGTTGAGAGGAGCGACATCCTGGAACTTATCAGGAATGCGGGCAAACGGCTTGCGGTTCTTCCAGCCACTGAGCATCGTGCCGGCCAGTTGCTCAATCTCCTTCTGATCGAAGTCGCCAACGACGGCGAACTCCGCGACCGCAGCGCCATAAAACTCGTCATAGAACTTGCGCAGATCGGCGAGGGTCACCGACTTGAGCTCAGCGATCTCCTCGTCGGGGGTACCGACATAGCGCACGTGCCCCCTGGGGTAGGGCTGCGTATGACGCTGGAAGAGAAGCGAGGCCTGGGTCGTCGGCTCGCTGCGGCTCTGCTCGATGCCGGCAAGCTGCTCCTGCACCAGCTGCTCGAACTCACTCTGCGGGAAGGCCGGCTCACGCAGCACCTCGTTGGCCAGTTTGAGCACCGCCGGCAGGTTTTCACGTACCGTCTGGATGGTGACCGAGACGCTGGTCGGGCCGCCAAAGACGTTCATCCGTGCCTTGAGCGTATCCAGCTCATCCTTGATCTGCTGGCGCGTGTGCTTTGCCGTGCCGCGCATGAGCATCGCCCCGGTGAGTGAGCCGGCAGCGTCGCGGTTGAAGAGACTCTGCTCGTCACCGAGATGAAGCGTGAGGCTGGCGACCACCGTCTTGCCGCGGGTCTGCTTCGGCAGCAGCGCCACCCTGACAGTCCCCTTATCGATGCGCACGGTTCGCGAATCGATATTGGCCGGCGACGGGTCGAAGGCCTCGCCCTCGGCGACGCGGGCCTCTCCCTTGTAGTCTTTGACCAGCGCCAGAATATCGGGCGTCGGGGGGATCTCGGCACGATCCGGCTTCGGCGTCGGAATGAACTGGCCAAGTGTCCGGTTGGACTGCTTGATGTAGGCTGCTGCCACCCGCTGCACGTCCTCGACCGTCACCTTGCGCAGTCGATCACGATTGAGGAAGAGCAGTCGCCAGTCCCCCATCCCGATCCAGTCGCTCAACTCAAGGCCGATCTGCTCCGAGGAGTTAAACTGCAACTCGATCTGCTTCAGCAGCTGCGCACGCGCGCGCTCAACCTCCTCCTTCGTCGGCCCCTTCGTCGCAATCTCCTCGATTGTCGTCAGCATCGTCTCTCGTGCGCCATCGAGCGACTGGTCAAGCCGCACCTCGGCACCAAAGAGCAGGAGCCCCGGATCACCAAAGATCGCCGGAAAGACCAGCACCCCGCTCGCCTTCTTCGGCTCGACCAGTGCCTTGTGCAGACGCCCCGACGGCGTGTCGCCGAGCACCAGCCCGAGAACCCGCGCCGCCGCCGAATCCGGATGGGCCCCCGCCGGCAGCCGATAACCCGCCATCAGAAACTGCGTGTCTCCAACCCGCCGCACCGTCACCTGGCGCTCGCCATCCTGCACCGGCTCCACCGTGTAGTTGCGCGGCAGGACCCGCTCCGGCTTCGGAATCCGGCTGAAGTATTCATCGACCAGGCCGAGCGTCTTTGCTTCGTCGATTTTGCCGGCAACCAGCAACACCGCATTGTCCGGCTGGTAGTAGCGGCGATAGAAGGCCTGCAGCCGGTCGATCGGTACATTCTCGATATCTGACCTTGCGCCGATCGTCGATTTGCCATAGTTGTGCCAGATAAACGAAGTGGCCATGACCCGCTCAAGCAGTACCCGGAAGGGACTGTTCTCGCCCATCTCGAACTCGTTGCGTACCACCGTCATCTCGCTGTCGAGATCCTTTTTGGCAATGTAGGAGTTGACCATCCGATCAGATTCAAGGTCGAGCGCCCAGCGCAGGTTCTGCTCGGTTGCCGCAAAGGTCTCAAAATAGTTGGTCCGATCATACCAGGTCGTCCCGTTCGGCCGCGCACCGTGCTCCGTCAGCTCCTGCGGAATGTTTGGATGCTTCGGCGTTCCCTTGAATACCAGATGCTCCAGCAGGTGCGCCATCCCGGTCTCGCCGTAATTCTCATGCTTCGAGCCGACAAGGTAGGTGATGTTGACCGTCACCG
>CAIKMY010000257.1 GCA_903828635.1 uncultured Acidobacteriota bacterium | reverse complement strand
TCTCGGCGAAGCGACGCGAGCGGTAAAGAACAATCGCCAGCGGTACGACCACTGGTGCAATCAGCACCAGCAACTGGATGATCGTCGGGTAAAAGAAACCACTCTCCCAGGCACCACTCTCCGGATTGAGCTCTCCAAACAGGATGGCACTCAGCGCACCAAGGCTGTGGCCTTCGAGCCAGCCGTCGAGCCGCGGTATCACCGAGGCATCACACCATCCGGCAAGTGCGCCATAGGGCGTCGGGAGCGTCACTCCCCACGCCGGGCCGATAAACTGATTGGCGAGGCGCGCCGCTTCGGTGTAAAGAAATGTCACCAGCCCGATCCCGAGAAAGAGATAGGCAATACCGAGGATGCGGCTCTCACCGGCCTCAGCGGTCAGCGTTGGCAGCACCTTCTTGAGGGTTGCGGCCGTCTCGTCAAGAAAGCCATTCCGCAACTGCTCCAGTTTGCCAACGATTGTCCGCAATCTTCGGCGTCCGTCGCCGTCGAGTTCAGCAAGGGCCTCCGGCGCCGGAGCCAGCGACTCGATCACCGCCTTGCGCATGTCCGGATCGCGCGTCTGCAACCATTCGAGTACCAATTGCCGCGGCAGCCGCGAATCCGCCGGCATCAGATCGCCAATCAGCACATCCTGCGCCAGCAGGCGTGCCCGGCTCTCCGCCAGCGGGTCGTGTGGCACGGCTGCCTTCGCAATCGCCCGGTGCAATTGGTTGAGCCCCTCACCATCCGTCGCCACCGTCGGAATCACCGGTATGCCAAGGAGGTCACGCAGCCCGACAATATCGATCTCAATGTTGCGGTCACGCGCCTCGTCCATCAGGTTGAGCACCAGCACCATCGGCAGCCCGAACTCAACCAGTTGCGAGGTCAGCAGCAACGTCCGCCGCAGGTTCTTGGCATCGGCCACCTGGATCAAAACGTCGGGCCTGTCCCGCAGGAGCATGTCGCGTGTTACCCGCTCGTCGTCCGACTGCGGCACCAGCGAGTTGACCCCCGGGGTATCGATCACCTCGATCGTTCGCCCACCATACCGCATGCTGCCCCGCGAAACCTCGACGGTCGTCCCGGGGTAATTCGAGACCGCCACATACTTTCCCGTGAGGTAGCCGAAGATTACCGATTTGCCAACATTAGGATTCCCGACCAGCATGATCCGTGGCGAATCGGTAGCGGCGGGATCGGAAGATGTTTGAAAGTTTGCCATATCGATTTATGAAGCGCGCTCTTAGCGATTTCCGGGCGATTTCCGGGCGATTTCCGGGCGATGCCCAAGTCAAACTCTGGTGAGCGCAACAGACAAGGTCGAACTCAGCGACCGGCCGGCTGCAGATGCTTCTCGATCCAGGCAAGCTCGCGATTGATCTTGTCTGCCTGGTAACTCGGCGTCTCCAGCGCGTGTCCCTGCTCCGGGTAAACTACCATTTGAACATTGACTCCGAGCCGACGCAAGCGGCGGTAACTCTCCTGTGACTGCGAAAGCGGAACGCGCTCATCCTTTTCACCGTGAAAGATCAGCGTCGGAGTGCGAACATTGGCGAGGCGGGCCAGTGGTGATGACTCCTCGTAGATCTTTGCCGCCTGCCACGGCGTCCCGCCATGCAGCCGCTCGCGCTGCGCAATGATATCGGCCGTCCCCCAGTAGGAGACGGCATTGGAGAGTCCCGCGCCGTATGCCGCACAGCGAAAACGATTGGTCTTTCCTATGAGCATCGCGCTCAGATATCCGCCATAGCTCCAGCCGGCAAGCGCCATTCTCCCCTCGTCAGCAATCCCGTCAGCAACCAGCCGGTCAATTCCCGCCAGAATGTCATCGACATCGACACTGCCGGCCCGCCCGGCATTCGCCTGTGCAAACTTTGCCCCGTAATTGGAAGATCCGCGAAAATTGGGCATGAAGACCGCATACCCCCGTGCGGCATAGACCTGGGGAAAGGCACTCCAGCTGGCATTAAAGCCTCGTGTGTAGGCGCCCTCCGGCCCGCCGTGAAGGTAGACAACCAGCGGGTAGCGCTTTCCTGTCTCATAGCCTGAGGGATAGACGAGCAGCCCTTCGACCTCGGCGCCATCCTTTGCCCGCCAGCGAATAGTCTCGACCTGGCCGAGCAACAGGCTGCTGCTCTGCGGGTTGAGTTCCGTCAGGAAGATTGGAATCATGATGCGTGCGGTGAGGAAGGCTACTTCCGACGGAATTCGCGGACTTTCGTGGACAAAGGCAATGGTCATGCCATCGGGGGTGACCGAGAAACCGGAGTTGACCCCCTCGCTACGAGTCAGTGCCAGCGGCTTGCGGTCAACCAGATTGATGCTGAAGATCTGCTCATTGACCCCGAGGCCCGCATTGAAGATGATTCTCTGGCTGTCGAGGAGCCACTTGTAAGTGCGAATGTAGCCATCGAAGCCGGCACCGGCAGCCGCCGGCAGAATAACGGTTTCGCCCGTACCACGCTGGTTTGACGCGGCGTTCCACGGCACGAGGTGAAGCCGGTCGGGCCCGGTCAGCGGATCACCATCGGCTTTGGCAAGGTAACTCAGCCAGCGGCCATCCGGCGAAAAGCGAGGCTCGCCTTCGGTGCCATTGCCGCTCGTCACCTGGAGGGCTCTGCCGATGTCGCGGGGTGCGCCTTCAGCGACCGCCGCAACAACAAAGATTTCACTCGCCGGCGAATCGATCTGCCGCGAACTCGGGCGAGCGGCGCAAACGATCGACGTTGAATCGGGCGACCAGCTGAAGGCGGTCAGGTGATGTTGCCCCGTCGTCAGTTGCGTCACCTGCCGACTGGCGACATCGAGCAGCCAGAGCTGATGCGGCCGATCATCCTCGTCAACAACTACCGGGGGCTTTGTTCCGACTCGCTGCCCACCGGACTTCTCACCCGGTCCCACCGCCGCCAGAAACGCAATCCTCGCTCCGTTCGGCGACCACTCAAAACGTTGCACCGGAGCGCCGTGACTGGTCAGACGCACCGCATCACCGCCATACCGGGTGTTCATCAGATAGATCTGCATGCCGGTGCTGCCCGGCTCACTGCCCCGGTCGGAGAGAAAAGCGAGCCCCTCACTGCCTGTCTGCCAGCGCGGATGCTCGTCCCGCCCGGTGTGGGTCGTCAGCCTCGTCGTTTCACGGGCATCGGTCGTCAGCCAGATATCAGTGTTGAAGCGATCTCGCTCGCGATCCCACGTCGTCAGCACAAAGGTTATCCGCCGACCATCGATCGCGATCTGCGTCTCACTCGCCCGGTTGAGCCCGACAATCTCGTCCGCCGTCAATGGCCGCCGCCCCTGAGCCATCCCCGCCGACACCAGAACCACCATCGCCAGAATCATCACAACCAGACTTTGCCCGACCAGGCTTTGCCCCACGGTTGGCCTCTTTGTCACCATCGTGCCCCTCGACTTGTTACCAATGTTTGTTATCAATGTTTGTTATCAATGTTTGTTATCAATGTTTGTTATCAATGTCATCGAAAGATCAATAATGATAACGGAGCATTGAGCATGAACAAAGCGGTGACGACGGAAATAACGCCGGCTTTTGCTGACCACCACGCCGAGCGCCCCGACCATCACGCCGACCACCGCCATCAAGCTTGATCATCGGGGCGAGTGGGGCTATGATTCGACCCGTTTTCAACAGCATCGCTTGAGCATTGTCTGACCTATCGAAACCATCAGGGGTGAGTATGAAGGAATCGACTATTCGACGGGAGATGTTTGCAGAGTTTCTTGGCACATTCGTCATGTATGCTTTTGGCGCCGGAGTGGTCGCCCAGAATGTGCTCAGCCGTGGCAGCAACGGATCCTACCTTGCGATCAATCTGGCGTGGGGGCTGGCCGTGACGATGGGGATCTACATTGCCAACGGGGTGACGGGGGCGCATCTTAACCCGGCAGTGACCCTTGCGCTGGCAGTGCGGCGCAAGTTCCCGTGGAACAAACTTGCCCCCTATGCGCTGGCACAAACGGCGGGCGCTTTCGTCGCTGCTGCTGCCGTGCTGCTGGTCTATCGTGAAGCATTAGGCGCCTTCGATGGCGGGGGGCGTGGCCTTGATACGGCAGGCATCTTTTCGACCGCGCCCCAGCCATTCCTGAGCCATCTCGGCGGGCTGATCGATCAGATCTTCGGAACGGCAATGCTGCTGATGGTCATCTCGGCGATCGGTGATGCACGCAACAACAACATCGGCAGCCTCGGCCCGCTGATGGTTGGCGCACTGGTGATGGTCATCGGGATGTGCTTTGGTTTAAATGCCGGCTATGCGATCAATCCCGCCCGCGACTTCGGCCCGCGGCTGCTGACTGCGGTTGCCGGCTGGGGCGTCCAGGTCTTCCAGGCAAATAATTACTATTTCTGGGTGCCGATCGTCGGACCGCTGATCGGCGGGCCTCTCGGCGTCACGATCTATGACTGGCTGGTCGGGAAGCATTTCGACGAGTAAGTTTCGACGAGTAAGGCAGGCCTGAAAGCTACTTCATCGTCTGGTGGAGCGCACTGGTCGCCGTCAGCCGCGGCATGCTGATGATAGCCTGAACACGCTGGCCGGTGCGTGAGATCTTCAGGTTGTTGAGCATTGTCATGACGGCAGGATCCTGACTCTTTTTGATCTTCGCAAAGAGCAGAACTGCGTTGGCGAGATCGACGATGGCTCGTGCTTCCTGCTCATTTTCGGTGAAGCCGACGACATTGAGCTGTGCGGCCTGGTCGATGTCAAGGACCATGCTGATCGAACTCATTTTGTGGAGTGGACCGAGAGCGCGGCTCTCACTCACCGCTTCGAGAATGGCCAGCGCCGAGGCATCGATCTCGGGAATGCCGGAAGGAAAGATCAGCCGGTAGTTCTTCAGCGTCCCATCGGAACGAATACTTCCCGAGACCCCGACCTTCAGCCGTCCCTCGGGGATCACCAGCAGACCGTCACGATTGGCATCATAAAGCCGCTTCACCTGGTCACGAATTGGCGCGGTATTGATCTTGCCGAAGCCACCGGGGTAGGTTTCGCCGGGAGGCGAATCCGGCGGCGGCGCGGGACTCTTCTCAGCGGAGGGGAGAGGCTCCCCGGGCTCCCTGCCGTCAGCCTCAACACCAGCAACCTTCTTCCTCGCCGCCGCCAGACGTTCCTCTCGCCGACGACGCTCGCGAGCAAGCCGCTCCTCTTCGCGGCGGATCTCCTCCAGTGATCTGACCTTTGTCGGAGCGACGAAACCGAGAAAGCCCGGCGGATAACGCAGTTGCTTCGAGAAATCGATGAGGATCGCGCGATTGTATTCCTCATCGACATACTCGATCCCGCGATAACCAAGGGCGAGCCTGACCGCCGGAGAGTAATACCAGGCGATGAAGACGGAGAGATGAAGCGACAGTGAGAGCATGATAGCGATCACCAGCCCTCTTGTCCGCTTTGGGTATCTGATCAGCGTCAGCATCTCTGCCTCGTTCGGCCCCTCCCTTCAGCCACTGAACGCCGCAGCAGCAATTCCCTGCAGACGATCAGCGACTGGTCTCGATCTGTCGTCGGAGGGTGAGCGCGACCCGGTTGCGCGCATCGATCGCCAGCACCTGATTGATGTGCGAGAGCGCTCTTGCCTGATCATTGCGCGCCAGATAAAGCCGCCCCAGTTCAAGGTGAGCATCGAGGCGGCGCGGATCCCACGTAACCGCTGACTGCAGCGCACTGAGCGCGGCCTCTCCCTCCCCGCGTCGCAGATGAATCAGCCCGCGCAGGTAATGGGCTTCGGCATTATTCCCCTCGGCGGCAATCACCGCCTCGACCTCGGTGAGTGCCGCCCCATCCTCCTGGCGGTCGAGCAGCCCCCTCGCGCGATCGAGCCGCTGCCGCAGGAGCATCTGTGGCAGCAATGGCCCGCCTGACTCCGCCACGCGACCGGCCCCCGCAGACCGAACCACGTCAAAATCCTGCTTCAGCCGGCCCAGTGGTGGAATACTCTGTGGATCGACCTCCCATTTCGCGTAGCTTTGCAGATGATGACGCGCCTCGTTATCAGCCTTTGCCGCCTCTGCCTCACGCCCGGTCGCCGCCAGACATTTTGCCAGCAGGTAAAGCGCCTCACCATCGCGCGGGTTGGCCTGGACCGCCTGACGCAGGCGGATGATCGCCTCCTCCGCCTGCCCGTTGCGCCATAACGCATAGCCATAATTGAATTGGAGGATGGCATCCGCCGGGGCATTGGCCGCCGCCTTGAGCAATGATGAGAGCCCCGCCTGCAGGTTACCTCGCATCAGTTCGGCAAGTCCAAGATTGTTAAAAACTGCCGGATGCGGCCGGGCTGCAGCCAGCGCGTTGAGCCGCTCCGCCATCAACTCGTAGTTGCTGCTGCGCCAGGCCGACAACCCGGCAATGAAGAGCCCCTCATCAAAGTGGCGGTCTGAGGGGTTGAGCTGCGCCAGTTGCGCCAGCGCGTCGCTGTCGCTCCCCTGTCGATAATTGAGCAGCCCAAGCTCGAAGATCGCTGCGCCAAAATGGCCCGGTGCACCTGAGGCGTCAAACTCCTGAATTGCCCGCCGCAGAAATGACTCTCGCAGCTTCCGATCCGCTGTCAGCACCGCCTTGACGTAACTCTGGTAAGCAAGTGGCGGCGCCACCGTCGCCCTTGCCACCAGCTGCTCCTTCGTGTATGGCAGCGACGGATTCCGCAGGTAAAGCAGATTCCAGGCAAGCTGCCCCTGCATCTGCTGCAGCTCGCTCAACGGTCCGCTGAAATTGAAGACCCGATTGGCCACCAGCCGCCCCTCTGTCGTTTCAACCAGCCGCGCCGTGACCGCAATCGTCACCGCATCCTTCTCCCCGCCAATATCAAACTCGCCAATCAAAGCAAGGTTGGCCCTCGCCGCCTCCGCCAGTCTGATCATCGCCGCCCGCGTCAGCAGATCCTCCGGGTTGAGCCGCATTCGCTCAAAGGCCTGATTCCGCTCACCACTACTCAGCACCTCGATCCCCGGCACTTCAAGCGCCTCTGCCATCTGTATCGGGAAACTCTCGCGTATCCAGTTGTAATCACCCCGCTGCGAACGATTCTCGAAGGGCAGAACCATGATCCGGTCACCAGCGACCGCCCCCGCCCTCCCTGATAACGCCCCAGGCAAACTCTCCGGCTGCCCCGTCAGTAACCCCAGAGCCACCAGCACCACCGCGAGTCCCCTGCCCAATCTTCTGTTAAATTTCCTGTTAAATCTTCTGTTAAATCCTGCTTCCGACAATCCCATCTTTAAGCAGCCCCTCAATAATTTTGAATACCTCATCGGTGCGCCTCCCGTCGCGCAGTCACCGGGTGGTGATCGACGTCAAAAGCCTTTTCAAAAGCCTGTCGTCACCTCCGGATCACCGCCGTCACGCCGAATGAAAGAGTAACACACGATCGATGGCTTCTGCCTGATGAAAATCCTTGACAGCCCTGTTGACGCACGCGGCTTGCCGGGGTTATGATGAATTCTTGTCCGGAATTTGCCATGCCCTGGTCCGAGGCTCAACCGGCCCCGGTTTCGATTTCAGTTCCGGTCTTGCGTCCCGTTCGTCTAGAGGTCAGGACATCGCCCTTTCACGGCGGTAACACGGGTTCGATTCCCGTACGGGACGCCAAATTCTTTTCCCTGCCACTCCACCTGCCAGCATCGCCGGGTATCAAGACCGGGTATCCAGACCGAGTATCCAGTTGACACCTCTACCGGAAATTGAGCGTCACCTGGTTGGAGAGCTTTCCATCGACAGTAATCGAGACATTGACGCCCCCCCTGCCCCTGAGGCTGCGGGGCAGCTCGACATTGACCTGGTCGAGTCCGACAAACTCCGGTTGGGCTCCGGCAAAGCTGGGGGCGAGGGTAAGATCGGCGATCCTGACGACGACATTGGCAAGCGAGGTACGCCCACGGATTCCGGTGCCAAAGAGAGCGAGGAAGAGCTGATCAGACTCCGGGCCAAAGTCGATGGCGAGCGGCTGGAACTTCTGGTCGGTTTGACTGAAACTGGCGACCTGTTCAAAGGTGACGGCCCCATTACGGAGGCGAACGATGCTGGCGGCGGCGACATCCCTGCCGGAAGAGTTGGCGGCAAAGAGGGCGGGGGCAACAGTTGAGACGGTAAGCACGCCGGTTGAGACAACCACCGAGTCGATCGAGAGGGTCACGCCGACAATACCGGCGGCGGTGTCGGCGGGCATCAGATAGTTGACCTGCTGTGGCGAGACGAAGAAGAGCGGAGCAGGCCGAATGACACCACGCATATCCTGGACACTGACCGCCGTGCCGGAGAGATTGGTCGGCAGCGGGAGAGCGCTGGCGGATGTGGTCGTCCGCGCCAGACCAAGACCAAAACCGGCAACGATCGACTCAGGGGTAACTGCGGCAGAATAGCTCGCAGCCGAGACGTTGCTCAGGAGACCATACTGATCGAGAACCATTATCTGGCCACCGATCGTCAGCCGCGCCTGGCGCGACGACGGCGTGCTGTTGGCTTGGACGGAGAGGCGAATTGGATGCTTGCCAGTCCCGGCAGCGGGAGTCGGATTGAGGACGCTGACCCACGAGGAGTCAGAAGTCACCGTCCACCGGCAGGGCTCACCGACGGTCAGCATCACTCCCCTGTCACCGCCAACCGAGGCGACGGACTGGCTCAGCGTCGAGAGCTGGTAGGTGCAGAGAATGACCCCGAAGGATTGCTCGCCGGAAGTCCCGCCCCCCGGAGCAGGACTGAAGACGGTCAGCCCGAGAGCGCCAGGCGTCGCCATGTCGGCGGCCGTCAGCGTTACCCTCAATTGCTGGCTGCTGACAAAGACGGTATCACGCTCGCTGCCGCCGACCCGCACCTTTGAGGCCGGACTGAAATTGAGCCCGAGAACATTGACGACAAACGGTTCGGTCGATCGCGCCGCCGATGGCGGATCGAGCCGTGTAATCGACGGAACCGGATTGGAGCTTCCAATGGAGACGGCAAACGCCGTCGAGGAGCCTCCGCCGCCACTACCGGAGGCCGGTGTAAAGACGGTGACATTGGCCGTTCCCGCACTGGCAAGGTCGGCACCGCTCAGTGAGGCCTGCAGCTGCGAGCCGGTAATAAATGTCGTCGGACGATCGGCCCCGTTCCAGCGGACTATCGAGTCAGGTCGAAAATTGGTTCCCCGCAGCAGAATCGTGGCCCCGGCCCCTCCCGGCGGCAGAATCGCCGGACTGACAGTGGTCAGTGCCGGCGTCGGAACTACATCAAACTGTGAGGTGACTACTGCCCGCGCCATGAAATTGGCAGCTCCACTGCCACCGGTCAGCGTGTTGAGCGGCTGGAAGCTGACGCCATTATTGAGTGAGATGAACGACCCGGGCTTTGGTGCCCCGGTGGTATCGATCGGGATCCCCAGTTGCTGAGCTGTCGTCTGAATCCCGAGATAGAAGTCTCCCGAACCAATCACCGGCCCGCTGAAGGTGAACTCAACGAAGCGGCTCGATGTGATGTTCGGAATGGTAAAGACCTGATTGAAGATTGGCGTCGCACCGGCCGGAGGCTGGCCTGTCCGGTTGGGATCGGCGAGAACAACGATTCGCAACTGGCTGCCGACCGGAGAAGGCTGATCTCCGGTGATCGGAATCTGAATGATCGCGCTCCTCAGCGTCGCCGGATATCGTGACGGAGTGAAACGATTGACCACCATCGCATTGTTGGCTACCGGCTGGGCATCGCGGCGATTGTCGTCAACCGAAAGACGCTCGGCCACAGCCACGGCTCCGCTGACCTGGTAACCAAAACTAACGAGCGCCTGCACATCCTCGGCCGTCCCCTCGTCACGCAACCCGCTCGATAATGTCGGATCCATGATGCCAAGCAACTGCCCTGTCAATGTATCGTCCTTCCAGTGGGAAGCCTGGCGTCCATCGCCCTCCAGCCCGTCGTTTCTGGCAGTCGAGAGCGACACATCATTAAACCCGGCAAAGTAAATATGTTCGCCTCCGGACAGCAGAACTCGCGAAGCCGTACCGAAATTGTCAATCGTTACTCCGGGACGAAAACGATAGCAGTCCCAGAAATTGACTGACAGCGGTGCTAACGGAGACCGCTCCGCATTGCCAACGCTCGAACTGAAACCAAGCGCATGGCCGATTTCGTGAATCGCCGTCGCATTGAAATCGACCTTGTCAATATCGATGCCATCCGCCGGCTCGAAATCGAAGCCGAATGCCGAGTTGAAACCGATCGATGGCGGAAGGCCGAACCCCAACTCACTGGCCGGATCGGCAGCAGCACTAATAAAGCCGAGTGCCCGCAATACCGGAGTCGCAATAAAGATGGTGCCCGTCGTCCCGATATCGGTCACCAGCGAACTGTTCGGCAGTGCCGTGAAGACAGCCCTCTCCTGAGCGCCGGGGGCCCCGGCTATCAGCTTGTTTCGCAGCTCTTCAAAGATGCCCAATGCCGTCAGCGCCTGATTCGAAGTCGCCCCGATGATATTCGGGGAGGGATATTGAATACCGAAGCGCGTCGGCCCGAAATCGACGTCGATCACCACGGTGATTGGTGATTTGATGATCGACTCCCAGTAGGCCGCCGCCCGCAGAAATGCCTGCCTGGCAGTTGGGTTGGCATCGAGCTGCGAGGTTGCTCGCAGGATAATCTTCATGCCCGTCTGCTGGGCCTCAAGCCGCATTGGCTCGTCAGCAGTCAGCTCGCGCAACTCGCCACGCCCCCGAGCGATCCGCAGATCCTCTGCCTCCTGGCGCGTCATGGACCGACAGGAGATGCCATCGCCGCTGCGTACGATAATCAGATTGCTCTCAAGCTCTCCGGCAGGCTGCCAGCGCTCACCGCCGCCCTCCTGCGCATGCTCGTTTCGCAGAGGCACCAGACAACAGAACAGGAGCATTACCAGCAGGGCGGTGATATGTCGATAGCGCATGGCGGACCCTCTTATCGGTTATTAGTTGTTTGGAGAATGCACTATATCACGACAAAACTGGTCAATTCCATCCTCCCATGAAGGCAGTATTATTTGCGGCGACTGGATGGTGGTCAGCGGGGAGAAGCGGGGCCTTGGTGCCGGGCGTGGAAACCGCGAAGAGGGGACGGCAATGACCGGCGTGGTGATGCCCAAATTCTGGTAGAGCCTCGTAGTCAGACCGTGCCAGCTGGTCAGCCCGCGGCCGGCAAGGTGCCAGACACCGTAGGCTTCTGTTGCCAGGAGCCCGAGAATGGCATCGGCGAGGTGTGGCGCATAGGTTGGCGAGCCGAATTGATCGCTGACGACGTGCACCATCTCCCTGTCGGCGAGGCTGATCATCACGCGTGGAAAGTTCCGCCGGGTTGGCGGATCAACATGGTAAAGCCACGAGGTGCGGACAATGTAGTGAAGAGGGTGGATCCCGGCAATGGCCAGTTCTCCGGCCAGCTTGCTGTGACCATAAGCGGAGAGCGGGTTGGGAGTGTCGTACTCGTGAAGCGGTCGCTCGCCGCTGCCGTCAAAGACATAATCGCTTGAAACGTGGAGAAGCGGGATCCCGAGACCTGCCGCGGCAAGTGCGAGGTTGCGCGGTCCGAGCGAATTGACCCTGAAGGCGGCGAGTGGCTCCGCCTCGGCACGGTCAACATCGGTCCACGCGGCGCAGTTGATGATCGCCTCCGGGCAATGGGCGGCGGTCACCTTCCGAACCTGACCGAGTTCCGTGATATCGAGCTCTGACGAGGTCAGTGGGAGCAGATCATGCCCTGCCCCGGCATCGATCAATGCCCGCCCCAACTGCCCCCCCGCCCCGACAATCAGAATCTTCAATTGCGGCCCTCCGGGTTGTAATCGTTGGCGTCACCTGCCACCTCGTAACGCGGCAGCACGTCAAGCATATTCGTCAGTGGCATGGCGGCGAGGTCACGCGCTGAGAGGACCGGATTCATCGCCACCGCGGGCGGCCACGCGATTCCGAGCTGCGGATCATTCCAGAGAATGGAGATCTCGCCGGCCTGATCGTAGAAATCGGTGCACTTGTACTCGACCTGAGCCACCTCGGAAACTACACAGAAACCGTGAGCGAAGCCCGGAGGGATATAGATCTGTCGAAAGTTCTCTGCCGACAGCATTACGGACACCCAGCGCCCGAAGCTCGGTGAATCCCGCCGTATGTCAACGGCGACGTCAAAGATCTCCCCCTCAATCACTCTGACCAGCTTGCCCTGCGGGCGACGCAACTGTGCGTGCAGACCACGAATCGTCCCGCGTGACGACCGCGAATGGTTGTCCTGAACGAATACCGCTCCGATCCCGCCATCGCGGTACTTTTCGAGGTGGTATGTCTCCAGGAAAAATCCCCGCTCATCGCGATGTACCCGCGGCTCGATAATCATCACTCCGGGTATGGCCGTCTCCACAATCTTCATCTCTGCTCTGCCCCCTCGTACTCCCCCCCCCGGGATCACTGCTCCTGATCACTGAATTCGAGCATGCGCAGCAGGTACTTTCCGTACTCGTTCTTCCTCAGCTGCTCAGCAACCCGCATCACATCATCAGCGGAGATCCACCCCTGTCGATAGGCTATCTCTTCAAGGCAGGCCACCATCAGCCCCTGCCGCTCCTGTAGCGTCTGAATGAAGCTCGACGCCTGCTGCAATGATTCGTGGGTTCCGGTATCAAGCCAGGCGATGCCCCGCCCCAGACGCTCGACCCGCAGATCCCCAAGTTCGAGATAGGCCCGATTGACATCCGTGATCTCCAACTCACCGCGGGGTGATGGCTTAAGTCCCCGTGCAATATCGAGGACGCGATTGTCATAGAAATATAATCCCGTCACCGCCCAGGTCGATCGCGGATGAGCCGGCTTCTCCTCAATGCTCAGGGCCTGACCTGACTCGTCGAACTCAACGACACCGTAGCGCTCCGGATCACGCACCTGGTAAGCAAAGACCGTCGCCCCCTCGCGAAGCTGAGCCGCACGGCGCAGATCTTCCATCATTCCGTGCCCATAATAGATATTGTCACCGAGAATCAGCGCGACACAATCGTCGCCAACGAAGCGGTCACCGATGATGAAGGCCTGGGCCAGTCCGTCCGGACTCGGCTGTATCTCAAAGGAGAGATTAAGGCCGAAACGGCTGCCATCCCCGAGCAATCGCTGGAACTGCCATTGATCCTCGGGGGTCGTGATGATCAGAATATCGCGAATACCCGCCAGCATGATGGTCGAGAGCGGATAGTAGATCATCGGCTTGTCATAGATTGGCAGGAGCTGCTTGCTGACTGCCATGGTGATTGGATAGAGTCGGGTGCCGGAGCCACCAGCAAGAATGATTCCCTTCATAAGTCTCTTTCGTGAGTCTCTTTGGTGTCGGTCACCGGATGTCTGACCAGCGAATGCAGATGCACTGACAGGCACTGGTCAGCCCCTGCCGGCTTACGAGTTAATGATGCCGATGCGCTGACGCTGGTATTTACCGGCAAGAACGGCCTCACACCAGGGACGGTTGGCGAGATACCAGCGAACAGTGTCGGCAATCCCTGACTCAAAATCGTGCGCCGGGCTCCAGCCAAGTTCAGCACGTATTCTGGAGGCATCAATGGCATAGCGCCGGTCATGGCCGGGGCGATCGGCAACGAAAGTCTTCAGTTCGAGATAACTACTCAGGCCGCGGGCAATCAGCGCCGGATTGCCCCCTGCCGGCAGGATCGACTCGACCTCGGCACAGAGCCGGTCGACAATCTGGAGGTTGGTGCGCTCATTCCCTCCCCCGATGTTGTACTTGCTGCCAGCCCTGCCATGACGCAACACCTGCAGGATTCCGGCGCAATGATCCTCGACATAGAGCCAGTCACGGATGTTGGCGCCATCACCATAGATCGTCAGCGCACGCCCCTCGACGGCATTGAGAATCATCAGCGGGATCAGCTTCTCGGGAAACTGGAACGGGCCATAATTATTTGAGCAATTAGTGATCAGCGTCGGCAAACCATAGGTCTCGTGCCAGGCCCGGACAAGGTGGTCGGCCGCCGCCTTCGAGGCGGCATAGGGAGAGTTTGGTGCATAGGGCGTCTCCTCCGAGAAGAGGCCCTCAGGGCCGAGTGTCCCGTAGACCTCGTCGGTCGACACGTGCAGAAAGCGGAAATCACGGCGAGGCCCCCCGGAAAGTGTCGCAAAGTGGCGGCGCGCGGCTTCGAGCAGTACGAAGGTGCCGCTGATATTGGTCTCAATGAACGGGGTCGGATCGTCAATCGAGCGATCAACATGCGACTCGGCGGCGAAATTGACAACACCGGTTGGCGAAAAGCGGCCGAAAATCTCACCTGTCACCCCGCGGTCACTGATGTCCGCCCTGATAAACTCCACCCGGTCGCTCTTCAGTGCCGCTTCAAGGCTGGCAATGTTCCCGGCATAGGTCAGTTTATCGATGACGACCACCACTGCATCGGTCTTTGCCAACAGGTAGTTGATAAAATTGACCCCGATGAATCCGGCCCCGCCGGTGACTATCAGTCTCTCCATATCGCCAACTGCATCCTATTATTATTAAGTAGTGTTAAATACTCTTAAATACTCTTGGATCCTCCTGGATCCTCTTACATCAGATCCTCTCAGACCCTTTTAACATCTTTGACAATCCAGCCAGGATCTTTGACGCTTCAGCTTGTCTGCCCGAGCATCCCGCTCTGGAACTACCCTTTCGACCCGGTAACGCAGGATGGGTATAAAAGTACACTCCGCAGTGAGGATTGTACAGTCAGCCATTTCGCGATCGGCGCCACAGGCTCTGACTTGCGATGGCGGCGGGCATCGTTTACCCTGATCGTTCATCAATTTCCCGTGATAATCGGGGTGCGAAGCATAGCTGACCGGCTTCAATGTGCCGGGTTAAGCGCCGGGTTAAATACGGAGGTCAGGATAAGATGTTCAACCTTGCCAGATCGAGGTCGGCAGCCGGATTGGTTCTTGCGATTGGTCTGCTGGTGCTGTTGCTCAACAGTTCGTACCTTGCAGCCTTTGACGAGCCATCGGTTTCATACATCGCCGGGCTGGGGCTCCATTTCGGGCTTGGGCTGGTGCTGACGGTGCTGGGGCTGAGAGAGCTCTGGAGGCGCTGGGCAGGATTGTCAGGGGGAATGAGGCTTGGAGCGATCCTGATGCTGGTGAGTGCCGGGATTGGGTGTTTCATTCTGCTCTTTGGAGCGACGCGACCGTGGATGGGATTTGGCCGGCCGCTGAAGTGGGCCGGGCCGTTGCACGTCATCATCGGAGTCTTTGGACTGGCACTGCTGGCGATTCAGGTTGCACGACGTCGCGCCGAGCATTCCCTTTTCGCGCGGGCCTTCGGTGTGGCGCTGGCGATCGCGCTGATCCTGCCGCTGGTGGCGTGGCAGTACCGCCGTCAGACGACGGCGGCAAAGGACAACATCGTCAACCCTCAGTCTCCGCCGGTCTCGATGGAGGGTGAGGGGCAGGGACCGACCGGGCCGTTTTACCCCTCATCGGCAACGACCAACACGGGCGGGACGATCCCGTCCAATTTCTTTATGACTTCTGAATCCTGCGCCCGCTGCCACAAGGAGATCTACGACCAGTGGAATTCATCCGCGCACCACTTCGCTTCGTTTAACAACCAGTGGTATCGCAAATCGATCGAGTACATGCAGGACACGGTCGGCACGCAGCCATCAAAATGGTGCGCCGGTTGCCATGATCACGCAGTCCTCTTCAACGGGCGATTCGACACCCCGATCAAGCAGCAGATCAACACGCCGGAGGCGCAGAACGGGCTGGGATGCAACTCCTGCCACTCGATCGTCCACGTCCGCAGCAGCATGGGGCAGGCCGATTTTGAGATCAAATACCCGCCGCTGCACGATCTTGCAGTCAGCGACAACCGTTTCCTGCAGTGGGGCCATGACCTGCTGACCTATGCCAAACCCGAGTTGCACACCAGGACCTTCGTCAAGCCCTTCATGCGCGAGAACACACCGGAATACTGTGCTTCGTGCCACAAGGTTCACCTTGACAAACCGGTCAACAATTACCGATGGTTCCGCGGCTTCAACGATTATGACAACTGGCAGGCCTCAGGGGTGTCGGGACAGGGGGCGCGTGCCTTTTACTATCCCGACAAGCCGAAGAAGTGTGCGGAGTGCCACATGCCACTCGTCAATTCGAATGATCCGGCGGCGAAGAACGGCAAGGTGAGGTCGCATCGCTTCCCGGGGGCCAATACGGCGCTGCCGTTTGTCAACCAGGATGCCGAGCAGTTGCGAGTGATCACGGAGTTCCTCAAGGACAAGCAGGTGACGGTCGACATCTTCGGGATGACACCGGGCAAGGCGCGCAAGGTAACTGAGGCACGGACGCGAGCCGGCGACGACACGCCGCGGCTCGCATCGACCTTTGCCATCGGCGAGGAGTCTATGCAGTTTGGTGCCTCGCAGATATACATCAGCGAGCCGACCGAGACGATCGGACCGCTCAACCGGATTCCGGATGCGGCAGTACGTCGCGGCGAGGAGATGAGGCTCGACGTCGTTGTGCGGACGCGAAAGGTCGGTCATTTCTTCCCGGGCGGGACGGTCGATGGCTTCGACGTCTGGGTTGAACTGCAGGCCGTTGACGAGAACGGTAAGATCGTTTTCTGGAGCGGGATGACCGAGGATGATGAATCCGGCCGCCGCGGACCAGTCGAGAAGGGGGCCCATTTCTACCGCTCACTGATGCTCGACGAGAGGGGCAACCCGATCAACAAACGTAATGCCTGGGCGGCGCGCTCGGTCGCCTATGTGCGGCTGGTGCCTCCCGGTGCCGCCGACACCGTCCATTACCGGTTAATCATTCCGCCGGATTGCGGAAACCGGCTGACGATTAAGGCAAAGGTCAACTACCGCAAATTCGCGTGGTGGAACACGCAGTGGTCATACGCCGGGGTGCGTGATCCGGCGCAGGGTGAATACTCGATCGCGCCGGGGCATGATGACGGAAGGTGGGTCTTCACTGGCGACACCTCGGGAGTCTCGGGCAAATTGAAGGAGATCCCCGACCTGCCGATCGTCACTATGGCCGAGGACACGGTCACGCTGCGGGTCGTCGGACGTGGAGAGAAGCTGCCGGAGATGAAGCCGGTACTCGATCAATCGGTGCGCGAGCGATGGAACGATTACGGCATCGGGCTGCTGCTGCAGGGTGACATCAAGGCGGCGGAGGCAACCTTCCTCAAGGTGACGCAGATGGAGCCGGGCTATGCTGACGGCTGGGTCAATGTTGCGCGCGCCCGGATTCAGGAAGGCAACATGGCCGGGGCGGCGGAGATGTTGCGCCAGGCGCTCGGGATCAATCCGACACTGGCCAAGACACATTTCTTCCTCGCGCTGACACTCAAGGCCGAGGGGCGTTATGACGAGGCCTATTCTCATCTGCAGACGGCTGCCAGCCAGTATCCGCGCGATCGTGTCGTGCTCAACACAATCGGTCGGGTTCTCTTTTTGCAGCGCCGCTACCGCGAGGCAGTCACGGCTCTGCAGCGCGTACTGGCCGTCGATCCCGAGGATCTGCAGGCCCATTACAATCTGATGCTCGCCTATCAGGGGCTGGGCGATGCCATCTCGGCCGAGCGTGAGCGAAAGCTCTATTTGCGCTTCAAGGCGGACGAGTCGGCGCAGGCGATCACCGGGCCTTATCGGCAGCTCCATCCGGAAGACAACAATGAGCGGCAGCAGATTCACGAACACGTTTCGGTTCCGCCATCCCGGATATATGCCGGCAAGTATGCCGGCAGGGGGGTGAGCACGCCGGCAGGTTCGCGTGTGGCCTCGCGTCGGCGCGGCGGGAAGATGATCGCCGCCGGGCGGTGAAGCATCCGGGGCTTTCCGTGCTGTGACAATGAGATCACCTATGAGATCCAGATATCTTCTGACATTTCTCCTCGCCGTGCTGCTCTCGACCGCCTGTCGCCGCTCGGAGGGGCCGCAGGTGACATCGTCACCAACGCCAACACCTGAGACGACTGAGGCCGGGGCAACCGGGCCAGGCGAGTCAGCCGGGGTTCCGAGTGACAAGCTGCCCCCCTACCCCGAGCAGATCGTGCCGGTCGAATACAGTGATGCCACCGCAAGTGCCGGCATCAGGTTTCGCCACAACAATGGCGCCTATGGGAAAAAGTACCTCCCGGAGACGACCGGCTCCGGCTGTGCCTTCCTCGATTTCGACAATGACGGCTGGCAGGATCTGCTGCTGATCAACGCGATGGACTTCGAGGATGCGCCACGGAAGCGGCGGTCGGTAATGGCTCTTTACCGCAACAATCGCAATGGATCATTCAGTGATGTGACGGTTGCTGCCGGGCTGGCGAAGCCGATGTATGGGATGGGGGTCGCCGTCGGTGACTACGACAATGACGGATGGGACGACATCTTCGTCAGTGCGCTCGGCCAGAGTCGGCTCTTCCGGAATGGCGGTGACGGGCGTTTCGCTGATGTCACGGCGAAAGCCGGCCTGACGGGGCCACCCGCCTTCTCGACCAGTGCTGCGTGGCTCGATTACGACCGTGACGGCCGGCTTGACCTCTTTGTCGGCAACTACGTCGACTGGACGATTGCCGGCGATCTCTTCTGCTCACTCGACGGGACCGGCAAAAGCTACTGCACACCGGAGAGTTACAAGGGGCAGAGCGCACGCCTCTGGCACAACCTCGGTGGGCGATTTGAAGATGTCAGCGTGGCCGCGGGCATTGCCGATCCGACCAGCAAGTCACTCGGCGTGGCAACCTTCGATTACAACCGCGACGGGTTGATCGACATCTTCGTCGCCAATGATACCCAGCCGAACAAGCTCTACCAGAACAATGGCAAGGGTGGCTTCACCGAGGTGGCCACCACCGCCGGTGTCGCCTTCAGCGAGGAAGGCAAGGCACGCGCCGGGATGGGAGTCGATTTCTCCGACTACGATGGCTCCGGTTATCCGAGCCTGATCATCGGCAATTTCTCAAACGAGATGCTTGGTTTTTACCACAATGAGGGTAAATCGGGCCTCTTCATCGACGAGGCACCCGCCTCGACGCTTGGCCAGGCAACGCTGCTGACGCTGACCTTCGGTCTGTTCTTCTTTGATTACGACCTCGACGGACGATCGGATATCTTCCTCGCCAACGGCCACGTCGCCGACGATATCAACAAAGTACAACCGAAGATCACTTATGCAATGGCACCGAAGCTCTTCCGCAACGAAGGCCGCAAGCGTTTTGCCGAAGTAACGAAGCGTTCCGGCAGGCCTTTTCAGCGAGCGATCGTCGGCCGCGGTGCCGCCTACGGTGATTATGACAACGACGGAGACCTCGACATCCTCGTGACGACCAATGGCGGGCCGGCGTCGCTGCTGCGCAACGATGGCGGCAACCAGAACCGCTTTCTGCGGATCGAGGCGACCGGGGTCGTCTCCAACACGAGCGGGATCGGGGCGCGAGTAACGATGGTGTTGCCTGATGGAAGCCGCCTCTGGCAGCAAGTGCACAGCGGATCGAGCTATTGCTCGCAGAGCGAGCTGCCGCTGACCTTCGGATTGGGACGGAACGACCGTGCCGAACGTGTCGAGGTCGAATGGCCAAACGGCAAGGTCGAGAAGCTGGGCAGCCTCGTCGCCAATCGCCATTATGTCCTGAAGGAGGGCAGCGGTGTCGCCGAGACGCGCCTCTACCCGATGGTTTCTCCCTCCCCTGCCCCGGCGACACCCTCCGGCAAATGAGGCTGAACAGACAGAGCCGCCATCGAAACACACAACATCGGGACACGACCCGCCGGAATCGCCACGAATCAGGAACGATTTCCAATGTTGTCTGTTCTGATGTTGGCTCTGTCCGTTTGGATCTGGTCATTCGCGGCGCACGGCTGATTGACGGCACGGGAGCACCGGCGCGGATCGCCGACGTCGGCATCAGCGGCGATCGGATTGCCTGGGTCTCTTCGGTTACTGAGGCTGCTGAGGTTACTGAGGCTGCTGGTAAAATGGCTGGAGAGGCCGGAGGTGAAATTGACGGGCGCGGGCTGACGCTGCTGCCGGGGCTGATCGATCCCCATTCACACGCGGATCTCATCTTTCCACTCCCTCCGGCACGGCAGGCGAAATTGCTGCGCGGCAAGCTGACTCAGGGGATCACGACGACGATCATCGGCAACTGCGGGCTTGGCTGTGCGCCAGTGGCCAGCATCGAGGCCGAGGCACAGATGCGTGGGATTGCCGGCTGGATGACCCCCGAGTCGATTGAGTGGAGGTGGCGCAGTATCGGCGACTACCTTGCACGTCTGCGTGACAATGGTGTGCTGCTCAATGTCGGGACATTGATCCCGCAAGGAGCCATCAGAATCGGGGCGATGGGGTTGGCGAGAGGAATCCCGAATGCGGGAGAGTTGCGACAGATGCGCGCGGCCGTCGAGCGAGGACTCGACGATGGTGCCTTTGGCCTCTCAACCGGGCTGATCTATCCACCGGGGATCTACTCGGCAACCGACGAGCTGATCGAACTCGCCCGGGTGGTTGCGGCGCACGACGGGATCTGCACCAGCCATATCCGCGGTTCGAGCGAGCTGCTGCTGCCGGCCGTCAAAGAGCTGATCGAGATCGGCCGTGCCACCGGTGTCAGGCTGCACCATTCCCACAGCGAGGCGGTTGGCCGCGCACACTGGCCGAAGATCGACGAGGTTCTCGCCCTCGAGGACGAGGCACGCGGCGAGGGGATCCGCCTCAGCTTCGACATCTTCCCGTACACCGGCGCGGCAACCATGATGATTGCCATCTACCCGCCATGGGCGCTCGAGGGAGGAGTTACCTCACTGCTGGAGAGGCTGCGTGATCCCGATCTGCGCCGCCGTATCGAGCGGGAGATCGAGCTTCCGCGCCCCGACGAGTTGGGCTGGCCCCCGTGGCTCGATGGCGGCTGGCCTCACAATCTGGTTGCTGCCACCGGCTGGGAGGCGATCACCATCGGGCGGGTTGGCAGTCGCCGCCATCGTCAGTATGAGGGTCTGAGCCTCGCCCGACTAGGTGCGCTCATTGGCAAAAGCCCGTTTGACGCCATCTCTGATCTTCTGATCGAGGAGAAGGGCGAGGTCTCGATGATCATCTTTGAGATCTCCGGCGGACGTCGCCAGCGACGTTGGCTTGATCGCCTCGCCCGCCATCCATTTTGCGCTTTTTGCACCGATGCCGAGGACTACGGCCGCGGACTGCCTCACCCCGCTGCTTATGGCGCCTTCCCACGTATCCTCTCGAAATTCACTGGTTCCCCGCCCCGTCTCTCACTCGAGACCGCGGTTCATCGCATGACCCTCTACCCGGCAACACTCTTCGGCATCGCCGACCGCGGTGTCATCCGTCCGGGTGCCTTTGCCGATCTCGTTCTCTGCAATCCCGACAAACTCCGCGACCGGGCATCTTTCCGCCATCCCCGCCGCGAGGCAACCGGAATCATCACTGTGATCATCAATGGTTCTGTTGTTTGCCACGGCGATCCCCTGACAGGCCATGGCCCGAATGAGACGGTGAATGGCATGGTCCTGAAGAGCGGATGATCGACAAAATCGATCAGTCATTTGTAATTGAAATGTAAATTCTTTCGCTTTACAAAACTCCCTGTCGACAAACCCCTGAAGCAGGGTTCACAATAATTTCAGGTCCGTCCCCCCGGATGCATCGGCTTCGTTCTGATCTGTTCGCTTTGCACAGGCCTCAGATCGGCATTAGTCTGCCGCTTTGCAGAGTTCTGAACAGTCATAACACTCACGCCCCGTAGTTCTTTACCAATATTGGGTTCGTCTGTCCCCGTATCTGTCATTTGAATCCTGACAGCTTTAATCCTGACAGCTTTAATCCTGACAGCTTTAATAATGACAGCTTTAATAATGACAGCCGAGCCCGCCCTCAACCACATTAGAGGTCACACGATATGAATAACAGTCTTTCAGCATCGGTTCCGGCACGACGGAGATCGCTCGTGATGGCAGTGGTGGTGATGATTCTCTCGCTGGCCACATTCCCTCCGGGCGAGAGGGCCGCAGCTCAGAGTGGCAGCGCCCCCGAGTCAAAGATTGCCGGCGGGATCGTCAGCCTGCCATCAACCCAGGGATGGATCGGCGAGTGGACAATTGCACAGGTCAAGGTCAGCGTTACCGCTTCGACGAAGATCGAGGGCAAACCCCAGGTTGGGGCCTGGGTCGAGGCCAGTGGGACAAGGCAGTCAAGTGGAGTCTTCAACGCCACTAAAATTGAGATCAAGTATGCGCCGGTCAGTGCCGCGCAGCTCAACTTTGTCGGACGGATCGAGGAGTTGCCGAGCACACCGGGCCGGATCGGCCCGTGGAAGATCGGCACCCGGACCGTCAATGTCAACGACATGACAAAGATCGACCAGAAACTTGGCGCCCCGGCAGTCGGTGCCAATGCCGCAGTGATCGCGCGAATCGAGCAGGACAATTCGCTCACCGCGCTGAGTGTCGGCATCCTGCCGGAGTTCGGGCCGCCGACAACGATCAGGATTGTGGGCAAGGTCGAAAAGCTGCCCAACCCGATCAAGCCGGGAGAGTGGGTCATCAGCGGCCGCACGGTGCTGGTTGCCAACGAGACGGTGATTGATGAGCAGAGGGCGAAGGCCATGATCGGATCACTGGTTGAGGTGACCGGCAGCCTGACCTCCGGTGGCAAGTTTGCCGCGACAAGGATCGAGGTCAAGGCCGAGATTCAGGTTCCGACACTGCCGGTAATGCTGCGCGGCACGATCGAGACGCTGCCCTCGACCAGCAATTTCATTGGTGACTGGAAGGTGAGTGGCCGAACGATCAAGGTCTCGGCAGAGACGAAGATCGATGGCGACAAGAGCAAGCTGGTGGTTGGTGCTCAGGTCGAAGTTCGGGGAACAACCGACCAGACGGGTGCGGTCATCGCGACCTCGATCGCGGTCATTGGCGCCGAGCCGACACCAGGGTACGTGCGTTTCGCTGGTGAGATCAGGAGCATCGAACCAACGTCAACCAGCGGAAGCACTCCGAGCCTGATCGGCACCTGGAAAGTTGGCGAGCGCACCGTCAGGGTCGTTGCCGAGACGAAGATTGACCAGGGCAATGCCAGTGCCAAAGTTGGTGCAATCGCCGAGGTTGAGGGAATCATCCAGGCTGACGGGTCGATCCTCGCAAAGGAGATCGAAATCAGAGCCGGCACCGGTGGATCAATCAGCTATACCAGGTTCTATGGCACGATCGAGACCCTGCCGAACGGCAGCACCCTCGTTGGCACGTGGGTCGTCAGCGGACGGCCGGTGACGGTCAGTTCACGGACGCGCATCGTCCGTGAGCACGGCACTCCGCAGGTTGGCGCCTATGTTCAGGTCGAGGGTAACCAGCGGACCGATGGCGGTGTTGACGCCTTCGCCATTCAGGTCGAGCGCGATAAGGACGCACCGGCTGGAGCCATCGGCTTCATCAATTTTTATGGTGACATCAAAACTCTGCCAGCCGCCGTCGCCGGGAAGTATCCGGGTGAGTGGACGATCGGCAAAAACAGTCGCAAGGTCAACGTCAATGAGGCGACGAAGACCGAGACACAGCGCGGCGAGATCAAGGTTGGAGCCTTCGTCGAGGTCAAGGGATATCTCTTTGCCGACGGTGTGGTGACGGCACTCTCAATCTCAGTACGACCGACTCCACCCGTGACAGCACCCATCAACGATCTGAGCATCATCGAGTTCATCGCCAGGGTGAGCGATCTGCCGGAGACGGCCAATTTCATCGGCCAGTGGGTCTTCGACAATGGCCGCAAGGTCAATGTCAGCCGCTCGACGCTGATCGATCGCCAGCGGAGCCGGATCGAGGTTGGAGCACTCGCCGAGGTGGTCGGTGCCGAATTACCCGGTGGTGAGGTTGACGCGAAGTTCATCGAGGTTGAAGCCGGATCGACCGGTGCGACATTCATGCAGTTCCAGCCGCTGGCCTCGGTCAATGCCGGCAGCTACCTGACATCAAATTCATCCTCCTCGATCATTGCCGCCTTTGGCTCCAACCTGACGACGACGACGGCATCGGCCAATATCCAGCCGCTGCCAACCACTCTTGGCGGAGTCTCAGTGATGGTCGACGGGCGTGCGGCAGGACTCTTCTTCGCCTCGCCGACGCAGATCAACTACCTTGTCCCGGATGAAGTACTGCCGGGAACGGCAATGGTCACGGTCATGCGTGACGGTCAGGCTGTGGCCCAGGGGACGATCGAGATCTCGGCCGCCGCGCCGAGCCTCTTCACCGCTGATGGCTCCGGCAAGGGCAACCCGGCCGGTCAGCTGCTGCGTGTCAAAGCCAGCGGCCAGACCAGCTACGAGCCGCTCGCCCGCTACGACAGCGCCACCAGCAGGATCCTGCCGGTAACGATCACCCGGCAGAGCGGTGACCGGCTCTTCCTTGTGCTTTACGGCACCGGTCTCCGCGGACTCGAGGATCTCGATGGCAATCCGGCCAATGGAGTCGCCGAACTGGTTGACGCCAGCATCGGCACCACCACGCTCAATGTGGGCTATGCCGGTCCGGCACCTGGTTTCTCCGGACTTGACCAGTTCAACGTTGAGCTTCCGGCGAACATCTCCTCCGGTACCCTGACCATCACCATCAAGGTTCGCAATGGTGAGGGCAGCGTCACCCGCTCCAACGAGGTAACCATCAGCGTCAGGTAGTCGCCTGAAAAGCACTCATCAAATATCGGGCGGTCGCTTTGTCGACCGCCCGATTTTGTTTTATAGTCTCCTGCGTAACGTCGAGACTTGATGCCGGCAGTCCGGATGCCCACGCGTCACTGACTGCAAACTCTGTCCAATTTATTCCATACACCCCATATGTCCCATATTTCCAGTCTCCCGCAACTCTTCCGCTCCCTGCTGATTGGTCTTTGTCTGGTCAGCACACTGTCGATCGCCTCGGCTCAGACCAAGCTGACGAGCCCGCGCGAGCAGTTCGGCTTCGCGATTGGCGACGACTACCAGTTGGTCAATTACACGCAGTACGAGGCCTATCTCAAGGTCCTCGACCGCGAATCAGATCGACTGAAGGTGGTTGAGATGGGGCGATCAGCCGAGGGGCGAACGATGTATCTGGCGATCATCACCTCGGCGGCAAATCACCGGAAGCTGGATCGCTACCGTGAGATTTCGCGGCGGCTGGCGCTGGCGGAAGGTCTGAATGAGGAGCAGGCGCGCGCGCTGGCTCGCGAGGGCAAGGCGGTGGTCTGGATCGATGGCGGGCTGCATGCGACCGAGACGCTCGGTGCGCAGCAACTGATCGAGACGATCTGGCAGATGGTCAGCCTCAACGATGAGGAGACGCGCCGCTTCCTTGACGAGACGATTATCCTCGGGTGCCTCGTCAACCCGGATGGCATGGAGCTGGTCTCGAACTGGTATATGCGCGAGCCTGAAAAGACGAAGCGCAGCTATTCGAACATCCCGCGCCTTTATCAGAAGTATATCGGTCACGACAATAACCGTGACTTTTACCTTTCATCACAGCCGGAATCGGAGGCAATCAACCGGGTCTTCTATCACGAATGGTTTCCGCAGATTGTCTACAATCATCACCAGACGGGGCCGGCGGGGACAGTGCTCTTTGCACCGCCATTCCGTGATCCATTCAACTATCTCTATGACCCGCTGGTGGTCACCGGGCTGGATGTGGTCGGAGCGGCAATGCATCACCGCTTTGTTGCCGAGAACAAGCCGGGAGCGACGACGCGCACCGGAGCCGGCTACTCGACATGGTGGAACGGCGGGCTGCGCACAACGGTCTATTTCCACAACATGATCGGGCTGCTGACGGAGACGATTGGCCATCCGACACCGATGGAGATCCCGTTTCTCTTCAATCGTTATCTGCCTCAGGGGAATCTGCCAGCACCGATTGCTCCACAGAAATGGCATTTCCGGCAATCGATCGAGTACTCGCTGACGGCAAACCGCGCGGTGTTCGATGTCGCGACAAAGAATCGCGAAGATTTCCTGATGAATATTTTCAGGATGGGTCGCAATGCGATCGAGCGCGGCAGTCGTGATAACTGGACGCCCTATCCACGCCGGCTCGCCGAGGTGCAGGCCACCTACCAGAAGGAGCGGCGCGGTAATGGTGATCGATCAGAGCCCGGTGAGATCGACATCCCTGCCCTCGCCGGAGGCGGCCAGAGCGTACCACTGAAATATTACGAGATGCTGCGCCGACCGGAGTGGCGCGATGCGCGCGGCTATATCCTGCCGGCGAATCAGCCCGATTTTTCGACCGTGACGAAATTCGTCAACGCGCTGATCAAAAACGGCATTGCCGTTCACCGCGCCACAGCCGATTTCACCGTCGCCGGGCGAAGCTATCCGGCCGGATCCTATGTGGTGAAGACAGCGCAGGCCTTTCGTGCGCACATTCTTGACATGTTCGAACCACAGGATCATCCCAATGACCTGCAGTATCCCGGAGGACCGCCGATTCCGCCATACGACAATGCCGGCTGGACGCTGGCGCTGCAGATGGGAGTCAGTTTTGACCGGGTGCTCGATGGTTTCGACGGACCCTTTGAAAAGATCACCGGGATGGCGCGACTCGATGCTGCCAGGGTGACGGCACCAGCCGGCACGGCCGGATTCCTGCTGAGCCATGAGGTCAATGACTCCTTCATCGCCACCAACCGGCTGCTCCGGGCAGGCGATGAGGTTCGCTGGCTGAAGAGTCCGCTGACCATTGGTGAGCGGCACTATCCGGCAGGAACGATCTGGGTGGCCAATGGCACCGGAACAGTTGAGCGCGTCGAAAAGATCGCCGGTGAGCTCGGGCTCAAATTTGATCCGATCGCGACACCGCCCGGTGTCGCGACACTGCGCATCAGGCCGGTGCGCGTTGGCCTCTGGGATCGTTATGGCGGGTCGATGCCCTCGGGCTGGACGCGCTGGCTGCTGGAACAGTTCGAATTTCCCTTCACCGTAGTCTATCCGCAGAGGCTCGATGCCGGCGATCTTGCCTCGCAATTCGACGTGCTGATCTTCGTCGGCGGCGCAATCCCCGCACGCGATGGGCGTGCCGGAGAGCGCGATGACTCGATACCGGCCGAATTCCGCGATCGACTCGGCAATGTTACCATCAGCACCACCGTCCCGCAGCTCAAAGCCTTCCTTGAAGCCGGCGGCTCTGTCATCACCATCGGCAGCTCGACTGCCCTTGGGTATCATCTCGGCCTGCCAATGGGCAATGCCCTCGTCGAGAAACTCGCCAGTGGCGGCGAGCGTCCCCTGCCGCGTGACAAATTCTATGTCCCCGGATCGATCCTCGAAGCCAGCGTCGATAACACTCACCCGATCGCCTATGGTCTGGCGACGAAGGTCAACTTCCTCTTCGACAACAGCCCTGCCTTTCGGTTGCGGCCCGAGGCGGCGCTGAGTGGCATCAAGCCGGTCGCATGGTTTGCCGGCAAGGCTCCGCTGCTCAGCGGCTGGGCCTGGGGAGAACACCACCTCGAAGATGCAGTTGCTGCCGCCGAGGCGCGCGTCGGAGCAGGCAGGCTCTGCCTCTTCGGACCGGAGATCACTTTCCGCGCCCAGCCTCACGGCACCTTCAAGCTGCTTTTTAACAGCATTCTCCTCGGAAGGGCGGAATGATAGTCAGGAACGTGCGCTCAGGCGAGGAGCCGGCCGGACACTGCTGCTTTGCCATAAGAAGGGATAGTTTTATGGGTGTCAGGCTGAGACTTTCTCCCGCTGGAGGGTTATCCTTGGAACAATCCATTCAGAGGATGCTCGTATCAAGAATCAGCACCTTCTTCATTTGGCCACCTCCTGTTTGAGAGCCGCCTCGATGCGTCCCTCCGACGTCAGGCGTCCCAGTGATCCGGAGGCCATCAATTTGGGAAGCTGCTGGACATCTTCCAACTGGGTAAGCAGACTGGCACCAGTGACAGCATCCCGGTGGGCAACCGTGATGAAGGGTACCATTTGGACTCCGGCGGCATCGAGCAGTGCGGGATTGTGGGTCGTGACGATGACATCGATACTTCGTTGCCTGCCCAGAGTACGCAACATCTCCACCAACACATGGGCTCGGGAAGGATGCAGGCCATTATCAACCTCTTCAATGACCAGCAGGCTGCCAGGTTGACGGGTTAACATGGCGGTGACGATCGCCAGATAGCGCAGCGTCCCGTCCGACATGCCGCGGGCATCCACCGTATGCGAAACTGTGCCCAACCATCCCTCTTCACAATAGAGCATGGCATCGGTCTGAAACTTGCCGACCGGTTCGGTCCAGATTCGCTGAATGTCACGCTCCGGCAGGGCTTTGAGATATTCGGTCAGGGTCTTTTCGACCTCCGCTTTCTGTGAAGGATCGAGGGCGGCAAGCACCCCCGCAATATTGGAGCCATCCGTTTGGAGCCTTTCAGAGAAGGGTGAGTAATCACGCATATGGCTCGGTATGGGATCAAACACAAAAATCTGCTGCAACTGACCAAGCACCTGTTTGACCCCCTCTTGCACCTCCCGGCGCAGGTTCAGGGCGTCCGCTTGCACCAGCACGATGTGCGAGCGATTGACATCGATTCTCCTGCCCGGGCCTTTGGTGCCGGTGGAAAAATAACAGGAAATTCCCGGTGTGTTCGCCTCCGGTGGCTGGGTGTAAAAGAGGCGGTTCTCTTTCGGGATCTGGCGGCGCGGGCCGTATGTCAGCAGGATCAACTCTTCGCGGACAACCTCCGCCCTGACGCCATTGACCTGTACGCTCACTTCGTAGCGATAATCATAGTTATCCGATTCTGTCCCCAGAATCATCTTCAGGGTAAACTCCCTCGCTGGCTTGCGGCACACCCACTCCATGCCTCCACGGATAGGCGGCAGGTTGACATCGCCGTTGATGGCCTGAAAGATGCCAACTCCAGACGCGACCCGTTGCAGAAACAACAGCGCATCGAGGGTGTTCGACTTGCCGCTGGCGTTGGTTCCAATGAGGATCGTCAGCGGATCGATATGGAGAGTCGCCGTCTCGAAGCTCTTCCATTGGTGGAGATGGAGTTCTTTCAACATGAGGTCTCTCCTTTTGTTACCGCCATCACGGCGCGTTCGCCAAAATCACTATCCAGGCAGGCAGAGTATACGATCGGCGGCATTTTGTTCAATGGAACACCTCCCGGCTTCGTGTTTAGTCAACACAAGGCATCAATACCTGCCGCCGGCGATGAATTCCCCCTTGTGGATGGCAACTGCCCGGCAGGGGACATTTCTATTTTGTACTGACAATGGAAAGTTTTAAGACTGTTTTTGTGCAGGTTCTGGTAGTACACTATCAGCGGCCAGGTGACCATTGTGGCGGCCCTGGCTGACCCGAACTTAACTAATGGCCAACTGACGGCCAAATGGCGGCACACTAATGGCAAAGAGAAATGCAGCATCAGAACCATCGCGATTGAGGGAAGCTCTGATGCGGCTGCTGCAATTCTTTCGGTCACCCTATTTCCTCGCTCCCGTGGCCGTGTTGTTGCTTGTTGGCGCCGGCGTGCTGGCAATTTTCTATGATCGCTACTCACAAATCATCGATGCGGGCCTGCAGGGAGACATCTTCGTACGCACATCGGGGATCTATGCGGCGCCGCTGAAGCTGAATCGGGGCTCTTCGACCCGTCTCAGTGATCTGAAGGCTTACCTGCAGACGATCGGCTATGCGGAGCAGAAGACAGACGCAGGTGGATCGCGCGGGGGCTATTCGATCTCCGGAGCCATGATGGAGATCACTCCCGGCGAGGAAGCAGCGAGCGAGGGTGCAAGGGCTTTTCATCAGCTTCGCGTTTACTTTGACCGCACCGGTAACAGCATTGTCAACATCGTGGATCTCGATACGCGCTCGGAGGTTGAACAGGCGGAGGTCGAGCCGGAGTTGATCTCGACGGTGACCAACAAGGAGCGGGAAAAGCGCAAGATCATCGACTACAAGGACCTGCCGAGGGATCTGATCAACGGGATCATCGCGATCGAGGATCGCCAGTTCTTCGAGCATCCGGGGATCAACTGGCGAGGGATCGTGCGGGCGCTGGTCAAGGATTATCAGGCCGGGACGATCCGCGAGGGTGGCAGTTCGATCACGCAGCAGTTGGTCAAGAACTTCTTTCTCAAGCCGGATAAAACGTTGAAGCGCAAGCTCTCCGAGGCATACATGTCGCTGATTCTCGAACAGCGGCTAACCAAGGAAGAGATCATGGCGCTATATTGCAACCAGATCTACCTTGGCCAGCGTGGCGGCTTCTCGATCAACGGCTTTGGCCAGGCGGCACGGACCTATTTTGGCAAGGACATTGCGACTCTCGCGCTGCACGAATCGGCCACTCTGGCGGGGATTATCAGGAGTCCGAACTACTATTCGCCATACTCCAATCCGGATCGGGCGCGTGATCGTCGCAATCTGGTGCTGCAAAAGATGGCAGAGGCCGGGATGATCACGCCACAGCAGGCAGCGAGCGCTCGCGAGCTGCCGCTGGGGGTCACCGGCAAGTCCGAGGGAGTCAACGCCTCGGATGCGCCATACTTCATCGATTACCTGATACGTCAGCTTGAGAAAGATTATGAGGGGAGTGAGCAGTCGCTGCGCTCACTGCGCATCTATTCGACGGTCGACCTTGGGCTGCAGCGTGCCGCCTACCAGGCAGTGACCGAGAATATGGGGCAGATCGACGCATTGGTCGGGCAGCGCAAGCGGAGCACTGCGGGACTGCAGGTGGCCATGGTGGCGCTCAATGCCAAGACGGGAGAGATTCTGGCGATGATTGGCGGGCGCGATTACTCGCAGAGCCAGCTCAATCGGGCGGTCGATGCCAGGCGCCAGCCGGGATCGGTCTTCAAGCCTTTCGTCTATGCTGCGGCTCTCGAGTCCGGCGAGGCAGGCATGAGCGAGTATGGAACAGTCGAAACCGGCAGCGGATCGGCGATCACCGCGGCGACGATGTTTCAGGACCAGCCGAAGAGCTTCGATGTCGACGGGAAGCCATACGAGCCGGGCAATTTCGGTGACAAGTTTGAGATGAAACCGATCACGGTGCGGGACGCGCTGGTGCAATCCAAGAACGTGATCACCGTTGACATCGCCATGCAGATCGGCATTCCACGGGTACAGGCGCTGGCTGAGAAGGCGGGGCTGACGCGGGTTCCCGGCTATCCTTCAGCGGCGCTGGGAGTTGGTGAGGCCTCGCCGCTGCAGGTGGCCTCGGCCTACACTGCATTTGCGAATCAGGGAGTCCGGGTGGCCCCGGCGGCAATTCGGAGGCTGGCAACCCGTGAGGGAAGAACGATTGACGAAATGAAGCAGGCGACCTCACCGGTGATGAGCCCGGCGCTGGCATTCATTATGACCTCGATGATGCAGGACGTGCTCGATCGCGGCACCGGGACGAAGATCAGGCAGAAGGGCTTTACCGCATCGGCGGCCGGCAAGACCGGAAGCTCTCGCGACGCCTGGTTCGCCGGTTATACCCCGAACCTCGTCTGTGTCGTCTGGGTTGGCTTCGACAACAACACCGACATCGGGCTGACCGGGGGAACGATTGCCGCCCCGATCTGGGCCGACTTCATGATCCGGGCGCTGAAAATACGCCCGGAGCTTGGTGGTGACTTCGTTATTCCAAGCGAGGGGCTGACAAGCTACCAGGTCGATCCGACGACGGGAGCAATCGTCCCCGAGGGGACCCCCTCTTCACGGCTGGAGTACTTCCTGACGGGAACGAGTCCGGGCAATCAGCCGCTGCCGGATTCTTACGTACCCGAGGGAGATCCGCCATCTGCGGCTGAAACGTCGGAGAAGCCGCGAGCGACTCCGACACCATTCAGGCCATCCGCAGGTCCGCCGCCATCGAACTCGCCGCAGGGTGGAAAGTCTGACGGGCGGATTGCTTCAAACGACGACTTCATCCCACTGCCACCGCAGACAAGCATCTCCACCGGCCAGGCGCCTGCAACCAAACCACCATCAATCCTGCAACGCCTGGCGACGAGTCTCGGGCTTGGCACCAAACCATCGCCTGCTCCGAGACCAACCCCATCGCCAATGATAAAAGCGTCACCGGGGAGAAAGCCGCAACCAACGTCACCCCCGGCAGACAATGTGGTTGCCCGGCCGGTCACCTTGCCCCTGCCGGCATCACGTCAAAAGTTGTCCCCGCCACCGACGCCAGTTGAGCGACCGGGGGAGGGATTCACCCTCAAAGTCTGCCAGACAAGCGGCCTGCTGCCGATTCCCGGCATCTGCCCGACGGTGCCGCGATGGTTCCGGCTGGGTAAGGAACCAACTAATCAGTGCAATCCCGGATATCATCGCTGACATGAATAGAAACAGCCGACATCGGAACATGCCCCCTGATTCGTGATGCTTCCAGCGGGCAATGTTCCGATGTTGCGTGCCCCGATTTACGCGACATACCGTGGAATGAGCACCGAGCATGGAGCGACAGCCGCAATGCGCGACGAGGCGTGACCGGTCAGCGCCTCCCTCAATCCCTCTTCGCCGGTGGCCCCGATAACGATCAGATCGTACTCCCCCGACTCAGACTCGGAGACGATTTCGAGGACGGCGTCACCCTCGCTCGCCAGCACCTGAGCCGCAATCCCGTATGATTCGAGCATGAGGCGCGCCACTTCAAGGATGTGGGACGATTCACGTCGAAGCTCACGGTCGATCTGGCCCTCGGGATCAGCGGCCTCAAACTCGCGGCTGGGATATTCCGTCCACTCAGGAACGGGACCGGGATGGATCCACGGAGTCTCGGCGATATGGAGCAGCGTCACCTCCGAGGAGTCGAGTTGCAGCGAGCTGGCCATGAAGCGAAGCGCGTTCTGCGAGGCAAGCGACCCGTCAATGCAGGCCAGCACGCGCAAACCGCGACCGGGAGGGATCTCGCGGCCGACCAGCGTGGCATTGGTCGATTGCTCGACGATGCACGTCGCGATGTGGCCAAGCCCCGGCAGGGTTGATTCATAACGATCATGCGCACCAACCACTGTCAGATCGTAACCCGTTGAAAGATCAAGGATCGTCCGGGCTGGTGGGCCAAAGAGGAAGAGCCTCTGCGCGACGATCGACTCGCCC
>CAIKMY010000256.1 GCA_903828635.1 uncultured Acidobacteriota bacterium | reverse complement strand
GGCCAGCAGGTGCTGGCGCGGATCCTCGCCCGGCCTGAGGTACTTCACCCACTTCTTTAAGACGGTGACATCGAGCTTCCAACGGCTGGCGACGGCCTCGACATCCCCTCCATCCAGATAGACCTGGCGTGCCGCGAGGAAGTAGTCGGACATCCGTGTTTTGAGCGCGGCGATCCGTGCCTCCTTCTGCCCGTCAACGATGTAATCGATTGCCAGTCGCAGTCGCTTCTCCACCGCACGGTAATCGGCGAGGCGTCGCTGGTAATCTTCATACTCGGCCCTCGTCACCAGAGGTTTGGTCAGCGGCGGGGAGACAAACTCCTGCGGATCGCGGAAGCTGCGGGTACTGGCGAAGATCCCGATCATTGAATAGTAGTCGCGGGTCAGCAGCGGATCAAATTTGTGGTTATGGCAACGCGCACAGGAGACCGTCAGACCAAGAAAGGCTTTCGAGGTCACCTCGACCTGCTCGTCATAAACGTCGTAAAGCATGCGCGTCTTGTCCTGCTGCGCAAGCGCCTTCGGACCAAGCGCGAGAAAACCGGTAGCAACTATCCCGCGACGATTGACCTCCTCACCATTCGGCCCGGGGATCAGGTCTCCGGCAAGCTGTTCGCGAATGAACTGGTCATAGGGCAGATCACGATTGAAAGCGTCGATCACGTAATCACGATAGCGCCAGGCATGCGGATAGCGATGATCCTCATCGTTGCCGGTAGAGTCGGCATAGCGGGCAACATCGAGCCAGTGGCGTCCCCACTTTTCACCGTAACGCGGCGAGGCAAGCAATCGATCGACGACTTTGGCAAAGGCATCCGGAGACTGATCAGCAAGAAAGTCACGAATCTCAGCTTCGGTGGGGGGTAAACCGGTCAGATCATAGGTCGCCCGGCGCAATAGTGCGACCTTCTCTGCCGGCGGCGCCGGTGACAGCCCTTTCGCCTCAAGCCCCTGCCGAATGAAGGCATCGAGCGGGTTACTCGCCCGGCCATTTGTCCCGCCCGCCGGCGGCTCTACCCTTGTGATCGGTTGAAAAGCCCAGTAGCCCTTCTCCTCCGCGGTGAACTCGCGGCCGCTGCGCGGGGCGGCCGATGTCGATGTAGCAACCGCGCCAGACGGTGAGGCAGGCCACGGTGCCCCCATCTTCACCCATTCCGCCAGCGACTCGATCTGCTCGGGACGAAGCCTGCCACTCGGGGGCATCTTCAGCTTTTCTTCATAGCCGACTGCCAGCAGAAGACGGCTCTTCTCCGGATGCTGACGATCAAGCAGCGGGCCGCTCTCCCCACCCTTACGGAAACCCTCGGCCGTCGTCAGATCGAGATCGGCCACTCGCGCTGCCGGGTTGTGACACTTGGCGCAGTTGTCAGCCAGAACCGGACGAACCCGCTTCTCAAAAAACTCGGTTTCGTCGGGTAATGGTCGGTTTGCACTCACCATCCACCCTCCTGGCAGAATCAGCGCCACGCCAAAGAGAAACAAGAGCAACAGACTCGACTTAAAATTGTGACCTGCGGTCGGCATAACTTTCTCCGTGTATAATAAATTGCCTTTCTGGCGTTTATAGCTTTAGTGACGCAAGCGGTCAAGGGGGGCATTTGAGATCAGGTTTTATCGCATTAACAGGAGAAACGCGCCAACAGGAGAAAGAGGATAGTAATGATTTATCTAACCAGAAACAGCCAGAATAGAAACAGCCGACAGAGAATGAGAGTTCTGCTTTCTACCCTGATGGTGTTGTTGACCCTGACACCACTAACCCTGGCGCAGTCTCCTGACAAGATACTGAAGAATGCAACGATTGCTCTGGGCAGCGAGAAGGCGCTGCGGCGCATCCGCTCGTGGCAGGCAACGGGAACCATCACCAGCCGGCGCGACAGATCGGCCGGCAACTATCTTGCCAGCAGTCAGCAGCCTGATCTCTTTGCCTCAACCTTCGATCTGCGCGGCCTCGAAACCAGCCTCGGCTTTAATGGAAAGTCGGGATGGGTGCGTGACTCGCGCGACGGGCTGCGAACACTGACCGGCGTCGCCAGCCGGGAGTTCCAGGCTGAGGCAGGATGGCGCGCCCGGCGCTGGCTCGATTACAAAAAGGAGAAGGCCAGGATCTCCCTCGCCGAGGAGACCGAGATCGACGGCGTCAAAGCCCTGACCATCCTGCTGACAACCGCGAGGGGCATCCGCTTTAAACTCTGCTTCGATCCAGCCAGCTACCGCCTGCTGCGCGAGGAGATCCCCCTGGATGGGGCTATCCGCCGCTTCGATTATGGCGATTATCGCCAGGTCGGCGAGATCCAGGAACCTCACCTCATAGTCATGACCCTCGGTGAGCAGAGCTTCGAAATCAGACTGACCCGTATCGTTCACAACCTGCCGCTGGAGAGATCTCTCTTCGATTTTCCGCGCGTCTCCAATGAACCACTCCCTGACATCGCGGCTCTGCTCGATG
>CAIKMY010000255.1 GCA_903828635.1 uncultured Acidobacteriota bacterium | reverse complement strand
CTGCTCTATGACGATTCCGAGCAATCACAGAGCTTCAGTGTCTCGGTTGGCTGTCAGAGTGTCAACACCCTGAGCGACAGCTATCCACGTACAGTACCCCGTTTCACTACAGTGATCCCGGCCGGTCGCACCGGCTGGTTGAAGCTCTACTCGCAGGACGGATCAAAAGGTGTTCTCGGTGCGGCGATTGTCTGGAATATCGTCAACGGCACGAACTTCGTCGGTGGCCACAATCTGCATCACCTGACGCTGACGACGGGTGGAACAACAGCGACACTCCCGGTCTTCCCGTACTAGACGAAAGAGAGCCTTTAAACATTAGTGGCCGGACTTGCAACAGCGAGTCCGGCCATTTTCATTGTAGTAAACTTGTAGTAAACCTCTTCTCAGACCAGCCCCATGGCATCGATCAGTGCCTCTTTGTCAGCAGACACCTTGATGAAGGCATTGGCATAGGTCGATTGAAGAGTCAGCGTCTCGCCGCCGGGTGGGGTATAGTGGAGAGTTCCACGGTGGTAATTGACAGTATAGTCGGGATCCTTGAGAACATGCCCGGTGAGAATGGCGACGACATCCTCCCCTGGTGAGATCCCCCCACTGGCAACCAGTTTTTTGATACCGGCCAGGGTGACGGCGGAGGCCGGTTCACAACCGATACCGTCGCTGCCAATGACGGCCTTCGCATCGGCAATCTCCTGCTCCGAGACGCTCTCTACCGAGCCATGGCTGCAGGAGAGCCCGCGAATCGCCTTGGGCCAGGAGACGGGATTGCCGATCTTGATGGCAGTCGCCAGTGTCGAGGCGGGAGAGATTGGACTGAGAAGATCGGCACCGGCCTGCCACATGCGGTAGAGCGGATTTGATCCCTCGGCCTGAACGATAGTGATGCGTGGCATCCGGTCGATAATGCCGAGCAGCAGCAGCTCGTGAAAGCCCTTGGCAATGGCTGAAGAGTTACCAAGATTACCGCCGGGGACGACGACGCGATCAGGCAGCCTCCAGCTTCGCTGCTGAAGCATCTCAATGGCCATGGTCTTCTGTCCTTCGAGTCTGAAGGGGTTGATCGAGTTCAGCAGGTAAATTGGTGTCTCGGCGGCAACCTCGCGGACAAGGCGCATGGCATCGTCGAAATCGCCCTCGATTTGCAGGACTACCGAACCATAATCGAGTGCCTGAGAGAGTTTGCCGAGGGCGATCTGCCCGGAGGGAATGAAGACAAATGACTTCATCCCGGCGCGAGCGGCATAGGCCGCCATCGATGCGGAGGTATTGCCGGTGCTGGCGCAGGCGACAGCCGTCGCCCCAAGCCGGCGTGCCTGGGTGATCCCCGTGGTCATGCCCAGATCCTTGAACGATCCGGTGGGATTCATGCCCAGATGCTTGACGGTCAGCCGGTCGAGACCGGCATAGGTTGCCGAGCGAGGCGCATCCCAGAGCTGGGTATTGCCCTCGATGAGGGTGACGATACTATCTGTGGCAGTCTCAGGGAGGAGCTCGCGAAAGCGCCAGACACCACTGCGATCGATATCGGTACGCGACACAAGGCGTGACTCCCAGAGTGCAACCAGCCTCTCACCCTCCATCTCTTCGAGAGAGTAGGCGACATCGAGCAGCCCCTGACAACCCGGACAGGTGTAGAGTTTCTCACCGGTGGAATGATTAGTGTGACAAGCAAGACAGCGTAATGAGGTCATATCTGTAATCGATCAGTGAGCAGTCAGGGCTGCGAGGGCTGGTCCAGCCGGAAGGCGCGATGAATCGACCGCACCGCGTCCGCCGCATCGTTCTCTCCGACAATCAGCGAGATGTTGAGTTCCGATGATCCCTGTGAAATGGCAATGACATTGACCCCGGAGGTGCCAAGTGCCGCAAAGACGTTGCCGGCGATGCCCGGTGTTCCCTTCATTCGATCACCAACTACGGCAACGACCGCCACAGAATCGTCCTGAATGATATCGTCGACGTGACCCTGCAAGAGGTCCAGCTCAAGGGCGGAGCGCAGCGACCTGACAACGCGCGAGGCCTCAGCCGAACCGACGACCAGGCAGAGATTATTTTCAGATGAGGCCTGTGAAATCATCAGGACATTGGCCTGCTCGGCGGCGACAGCGGCAAACGCTTTGGCGGCAATGCCCGGTATCCCCTGCATTCCACGACCGCTGATGGTCACCAGACTGACATTGCGAATCGAGGTCACCGCCTTGACCCCACGCGAGGATGGACGCCCGGTGAGCGTGACGCGTGTGCCCGGATCTGTGGGATTGAAGCTGTTGAGGATGAGCACCGGGATATTCTGCCGACATGCCGGCAAAATCGTTTTATAATGCAATACCTTTGCGCCATAGTAGGCCAGTTCGGCAGCCTCACTGTAGGAGATCTCGCGCAGGGTGCGGGCTTCGGGCACCTCGGCAGGATTAGCCGACATGACACCATTGACATCCGTCCAGATCCATACCTCGTCCGCATCAAGTGACGCACCGAGAATCGAGGCGGAGTAATCGGAGCCACCACGTCCGAGGGTGGTAGTCACCCCCTCGACAGTGGCACCGATGAAGCCGGTGACCACCGGGAGAATCTTATCAGCGGTAACCTGCTGCAACCAGGCCTGACAGCGCTCCCGAGTCAGATCCATGATCGGCTCGGCCGCTCCAAAACGGTCATTGGTGACGATCAGTTCAGTCGCCTCGACCGCGTGAGAAGCAATACCCCGCGAAGCAATCGCTCCGGCAAGCAGCGGAGCGGAAAGGCATTCGCCCATGCCGGAAATTACATCGAGCAGTCGTGGCGTCAGTTCATGAACCATCGAGAGCCCGTAACAGAGCTTCTCGACACGATCGAGCCTTCGGGCAATCGTCTCCAGCGCCGCCTGACGAATATCCGGATCGGCGATCAGATCCTCGGCAACCCGGGCATGCCGCTCATAAAGCTGGTCGCGAATTTGCGGGTTCCATTCTCCCCTCGCGGCACTCTCCGCCGCAGCCACCAGCTGGTTGGTGATCCCGCTCATCGCGGAGGTCACCACTACCACCCGATGGCCTTTGGCCGCTTCATGAATGGCCAGCTGCGCGGCTTCGGCTATGCGCTCGGCACTCCCCACCGAGGTGCCGCCAAACTTCATGACAATCAACATAAACAAATCACTCCGCTCAGAGGAGCCCCTTTGCCACCAGCAACTCGGCGTTGAGAACGGCAGCTCCGGCCGCTCCGCGAATCGTGTTGTGGCTGATCAGGGTAAATTTGAAATCGAAGATCGGATCCTTTCCGATACGCCCGATGACGGTCGCCATTCCCTTCTCCACATCACGATCGAGTCGGGGTTGCGGGCGATCCTTCTCCTCCCGAACAATGATCGGATGAACAGGGGCAGTTGGCAACTGCAGCTCCTGCGGCAGACCGGTAAACTCGCGAAAAGCGGCTTTGAGCTCATCGATCGTCGCCGGTGTGGCGAGTTTGACACGCACCGATTCAAGGTGACCATCCTGCACCGGCACCCGGTTGCACTGCGCGCTGACTTTGAATGGCGCATCCTCGATCCTCTCACCACTCAGCCGCCCGAGAATCTTCTGTGGCTCAACCTCGACCTTCTCCTCCTCGCCACTGATGAAGGGGATGACATTGTCAATGATGTCCATCGAGGCGACTCCGGGAAAACCAGCTCCCGATATTGCCTGCATCGAGGTCATCATCACCGCTTCGAGACCAAACCGCTGCTGCAACGGCGCCAGCGCCATGACCAGACCGACAGTCGTGCAGTTCGGATTGGTGATCATGTAGCCCTTCTGATAGCCCCTTTCCCTTTGCTGAACCGGGATAAGATCAAGGTGGTGAGGGTTGATCTCCGGGACAAGCAGAGGCACATCGGCGGCCATGCGGTAGGCCGATGAGTTGCTGATCACCGGGAAGCCGGCGGCAGCAAAGGCAGCCTCAGCCTCGATAGCAATATCCGACGGGAGGCTGGCGATGACGACATCGCAATCGAGTGGCGGCTTGCAGGGGAAGATCGGCATCGTGCGCACTGCCTCCGGCATCTCGTATGGCAATTTCCACTGGCAGGCATCTGCATAAAGCCGCCCCTCGGAGCGATCCGAGGCAGCAAGGGCGCTGACTTCAAAATATGGATGCTCGCGCAGCATGTGAATCAGTCGCTGACCGACTGTCCCCGTGGCGCCAAGTATCCCAACGCGTCTTTTTCGTTGATTGAGACTCATAATCTTCCCTGTTAGTCTTCTCCCGGGCTTACGGATTTTCGGGCTTCCGGGCTTCCGGCAGATTATACGATGCTGATTGATGAATAAATGGGAATGGTAGGCGCTGACGACAGGCTTGTCAAGAAAGGGCCGGAGCAGCAGGCTCCGCCTTACCCCGACTGATTCTGATTATCGTACTGTGATGGAGCAGGCCCCCTTCGTCGTGACGTGACCGATGATGGCCGATGACGGGTAATCTCGTTTGAGGACTGCCAGCAATTCAGCCGTCCTTGCTGCAGGGACGGCGATCAGCATTCCGCCGGCCGTCTGTGGATCGAAGAGAAGACTGGTCATCCACCTTTCAACCCGTGTGTCGATTGTCAGATCGTCACCGACATAAAGGCGGTTGGTGCGCTCTCCCTGAGTCAGCATGCCCTGCTCGGCCATCAGCCGGGCCCCGGGGAGAAGCGGGACCGCTGCCGACTCGATCTCGATCGTCACCCCGCTGGCGCGCGCCACCTCCCATGCGTGCCCAATCAGGCCGAAGCCGGTGATATCGGTTGCTCCCCTTACTCCAAAGTCGCGAATCGCCTCGCCGGCACGCCGCCCGGAGACGAGCATCGTCTCCAGTGCCCCGGCCGCTGTCACGGCATCTGCCCGGTCAAACTTGATCCCCGTCGAGATCACTCCGGTCCCCAATGGCTTGGTCAAAATCAATGAGTCTCCGACTTGCACCCCTCCATTGGTCGCGATCCGTGCCGGATCGATCACCCCGGTGACCGCATAACCAAACATTATCTGCTCGTTCTGCACGCTGTGCCCCCCTACCAGCGCCACTCCGTTCTCTGTCAGCACCTCAAGCCCGCCGCGCATAATCTCTCCCAGAATCGAGAGATCGACCCCCTCGCGCGGAAAACAGACGATGCCGAGTGCCGTCAGCGCACGACCACCCATCGCCCAGACATCGTTGAGCGAATTGAGTGCCGCTATCCTCCCGAAATCGAAGGGATCATCGACCACCGGCGTGAAGAAGTCGACCGTCTGAACGATCGCCAGATCGTCGCTCAGGCGATAGACGGCCGCATCGTCGGCCTGATCGAAGCCAACCAGCAGATTCGGATCATGAGGTTGTCGTGGTAACCTGCCCAGAACCTGGGCAAGCGCGTCTGGCGCAAGCTTTGAGGCTCAACCAGCGCAGTCAACCATTCTGGTAAGGCGTATCGCCACTTTCCTGCTCCCTTTCCTGTAAATTGTCTAATCCTAACTCTTCCGGTCTTAACTCTTCCGGTCTTAACTCTTCCGGTCTTAACTCTTCCGGTCTTAACTCTTCCGGTCTTAACTCTTCCAGTCTTAACTCTTCCGGTCGGAGCCCTTTCGGCCCGGGATCATCTCCATAGCGAGTCCGATCCAAGATAAGGGATATCATAAGGGATATCATCGACAATGGCGGGAGCCCGACCAGGCAG
>CAIKMY010000254.1 GCA_903828635.1 uncultured Acidobacteriota bacterium | reverse complement strand
TGTCGTCTTTCCACCGATGCCCCATTCTTCAAGCGCCTTTTTCAGAAGGGATAATGTCAGTTTTGTCCAATTCACTGCCTCTTCATCATCAGGACCACACCAGGAGACTGCGACGTGGAACTGCCCGTCGACCGACAGGAACGGAACCGGAGTCGGACTGTCGAAATCGGTCGGCGGTACGCTCCCGTCCAGCCATTTGGGATGATGCGGGGTCATGACGTCCAGTCTGAGAGGATTTTTCACTGACTCAGGAATGAACAGTGCGTCATAAAAGATAATGCACCCACTCTCATCAGTCGTGCCGAAGAGAAGATGGTGGTAGTCGCCGCCATCCTTGAAATTGGCGTCGGTCTCTCCCCAGACTTGATCACAGTAATGGGCGGCCAGCCCCTTCAACGCGGAGCCGGGCAGGATTGGAAGGCCGTAGGTGTGGTGGAGCCGGATGCCCGTCTCCAGAACATTCTCCGTGCCAAGGCCGATTATCAGCCGTCCCTGCGTTTTCAGATCGGCCGTGGCGGCATTTTTTGTTGGCAACGACTCCTTCCATCGTTTGAAGGCGAGCCCGTAGAGTTCGCGGACTTCGCCATCCGCTGCTGCATCCATGGCGGCCTGCAGAATATTCTGCTTCTCCTTCGGATTGCCATTCTCTCCTGTCACGTTCTCGTTCAGAAAGCGCTGGAGTAGCAGCCCGGCATGCTGGCCTCGATCCCGGCTGTCACGTAAGTTGACAATATGTTGACGCATCACCCCTCCTCCCCGGCCGCCGCTTCGACATAGCGTTTCAGCCAGCTTGCCGCCGCGATGGCGTCCCGGCTCAGGCGCAGGTAGCCATTCAGGTCTGATGTCCGGGCGCATTCGTCAAGCTTATTGGCACTGGTGACTTCCGGGTGCCCGGAAGTCTGAAGCACCGCCGCAAGATAGTCCACATACTCCTGGTCCTTCTTTGCCATCGCGAAGGCGACGGCCTGCGCCAGCCCGCAGGTGTGGATGAGCGCCGGGAATTTCTTGACGGTGGAGACAAACTCCTTCGCTGGCTTCTTCTGGCCATCACCAGTTTGTTTTTTAATATGATTTGCAATCTGTAAGTAAGCGGCTTGCGCCAGCCGCTGGCTTTGTGTTTGTCGAGACATCACACCACCTCCGTGAAGACGCAGCGTACCTGTCCCCGGCCGATGGTCGCTTTGCCGCCAATCTGCAGCTGCAGCGATTCCGTGGCAAAATGTTTAAGAAGTCCGCCGGGGGTGATCTCTTCACCGCGGCGACCAAAGATGCGGTCGCACTGGATGAGGCCCATCAGAATTGATTCGGCGGGGAGAGACTCCTCAGACCACAATGCACCAGTCGCGACAGTCTTAGTCTCGTCGTTAATCCTGACCCTGGTGTTTATTTCAGTACCGGTTTCGCAAAGGAAGTCGAAGGCTGAATCCGGCAGAACGACAAACCGTTTTTTGAATTGCTCCTGCCAGCCGGGATCATCGGCAAAGACATTCCTGGCAATCAGATCTGCCCAGGCCATCGCCGTCGCGCACTTCTCGGCTTTAAAGTCGAGGTCTTCAAGATAGATGTTTTCACCTTCGACAAGCGCTGAGTTCTCCGGATGGTGAGCTTTATCGTCGGCGAGCGCTGCCGGCGCGTTTGGAAGATTGCCGACACCGGCGAGGGTCAATGTTCGCCGCAGCAACTGCAGGCAGAGCGGCGAGGTCGCCCAGGCGAATGTTCCGCGAAAGCTGCGTACCGGCAGGCAGACCAGCCGGGCGTCGGTCGGGATCAGCGCGCCGGCGTTCGAATCGTTCTCTTTGCCGACAATGCCAAATGCAGCTCGGAGCGTAGAGTCATTATCCCGTGCCTCTGCCGTTGCCCGGTGGTGATCGGCCCAGACTCCCTTCAAGCTGGATCCACGAAGTATTGGCCAATTGGTGACCCCGTCGCGGTCAATCGGCAAATCGATATATCCGACTCCACG
>CAIKMY010000253.1 GCA_903828635.1 uncultured Acidobacteriota bacterium | reverse complement strand
GCCGACCACCGTCAGGCCAAGATTGTAGCGCCTGAGGCTGCTGGCGGAATCAGCCCCGGGCAGTGGTGCCGGGTCTGTCAGGCGACCACTCTTCAATTCGCGCTCGACATATTCACGGCGCTGCTGGGAGATTTCGCGAAATGATCGCTCTTCGGCCCTGAGCCGTGTCGCCCCGGTAACATCACCCTTCGCGAGCAGTTCCTCCGCCTCGCGCCGCCGCTCCTCAGCCGAGAGCAACAGCGCATCGGCCTCACTGAAGAGTTGGTGCCGATCCGCGGCCAGCATCGGACGTCGCTGGCCCGGTTCGACCTCGACCTGCAATCTGCTGCCGGCTCGCAGGACAACCAACCTTACCCGCCCCCCTGCCGGAGTTGCCTGCAGCATCTGGAAAAACCGCGCCCGATTTTCAATCGGCTGGTCGTTGAACATTATCAGACAATCATCCACGGCCAGCCCGGCCCTCGCCGCCGGGCTGCCCGCCTCGATCCGCCCAACCAGCACCCCGCCGCTTCCGGAATGGCCGGCAATCCGCGCCCGCTCCGGTGTCAGATCACCAAGATAGATACCAAGGTAGATCCAGCTCGATCCACCCGTCTGCGGCTGCCCCGTCGCCACTCCCCACCCACTCCCGGTCAGCAAACCAACAGCCATTACCAGCAGAACCAGTCTTCTACAGATTGTCGCTAACATCTCCGCCTCCCCCACTTGCACCTTCAAAATCGAGCGTCGTCACGACCTCTTCTGGTGAGCCCCTTCTTCAATTCCCGAGATTCAGGTCGGGCGCATTACTCAATCCGTATCCGTCTTCGGGTAGAGGGAACCGATCAGCTCACGGTTTTGCTCCTCGACAAATTTCCGGCGCACCTTGAGTGTCGGCGTCAATTCACCACCCTCGATCGAAAAGTCATGATCAAGCAGCGCAATCCGCTTGATCTTTTCGTGAGGCGCCAGATCGCGCGTCGCCGCGTCAACCCTCTTCTTGAAGTACTCGATGATGCGCGGATCTTTGACCAGCGCAGAGATCTCGCGCGTCTCGATCTGCAAAGAGCGGGCATGCTCACGGAGCGCGTCGAAGACCGGGACGATCAGCGCCACCGCGAACTTGCGCCCGTTGCCAATGACTACCGCCTGCTCAACCATTGGTATCCCGCGAATCAGGTTCTCGATCGGCTGTGGGGCAATGTACTTGCCGAGGCTCGTCTTCATCAGATCCTTTTTCCGATCGGTAATGCGGATGTAGTTCTGGTCCTCGATTGTTCCGATATCGCCGGTGTGAAACCAGACCCCATCATCGCTTTGTTCGAGCACCTCGGCCGACTCCTCCGGCATCTTGTAGTAGCCCTGCATGATATTATCGCCTTGGATCAGCAGCTCGCCATCCTCGGCCACCCTGACAGAGACTCCGGGAATCGGCTGGCCGATGGTACCGATCCGGTTGGCTCCCGGACGATTAAAGGAGACAACCGGCGACGTCTCCGTCAGCCCGTAGCCCTGGAGGATCGTGATCCCCGCACCAAGAAAGATATAGGCCAGCTCCGAGGGCAGTGCCGCTCCTCCGGAAACAAAAAAACGCATGCGCCCGCCAACCGCCTCACGCCATTTGTGGAAGACGAGACGGTCGTGCAGCCGGTGTTCGAGTGACAGCCAGAGAGGTACCCGCCGACGCGCATCCCGCAGTACCGCCACCTGGCGTCCCACCCTGATCGCGCGATGGAAGATTCGCTGCTGCATCGGAGTTGCATCTGCCACCCTCTTGTTGATTGTCGCGTAGATCCGCTCAAAGAGGCGCGGCACCGCCGTGACGATCGTTGGCCGAACCTGTTTGATGTCCTCGGCAACGGTCTCCACACCACGCGCAAAGCAGATCCGCACCCCGCGCCACATGTAAATATATAAGACAGTCCTCTCAAAAACGTGCGAGAGCGGCAGAAAGCTCAGCCCGATATCGTTCTCCTCCAATTGAAAAATGTCACCTGCGCTGATCGTGTTCGAGACAAGGTTTCGATGCGTCAGCATCACCCCCTTTGGAACCCCGGTCGTCCCTGATGTGTAGATGATCGTTGCCAGATCGTCCGGCCCGGCTCGCTCCGCCAGCCTTTCGAAAAGCCCCGGCTCTTCGCGCTCGATCGCCTCTCCGGCCTCTTCCAGATCTTTGAGCCCCATCAATGACCCATCCCCGCTCCCCGCTCCGGAGTCACCCGCTTCGGGCCGGTCGAAGAGGATCACTCGCGGGCGCTCTGATTCCTCCATCCCCTTCAGCGCCGGCCCGATCCGCTGCAACAGACGCCCCCCCGAAACGAAGAGAATCCTTGCCCCGCTGTTGCGCAAAATGAAGCCTACCTGGTCGACTGCCTGCGTCGGGTAGATCGGCACGTTGACCGCTCCGTTGGCGAGAATCGCATAGTCTGTCAGACTCCATTCCGGCCGACTCTCCGCCAGCAGCGCTACCCGATCCCCCGTCGCTACCCCCAATCCGTGCAGCCCGAGCGCCAGCCTCACCACACGCCGCTTCACCTCCGGCGCGGTCATCTCCAGCCACTCCTTGTTTTTGCGCCACGAGAAGACCACCCCGCTCCCACGTCGCTCGATCGACTGCAGAAACAACTCATTCAACGTCCCCGGCAAACGTCTCTCCATCTGTCTCCACCTCCATCTGTCGTCGTTCTCTGTATAATCTGTATTCTCTGTGTATCCTCTGTTATCTCTATTCTCTGTTCTCTGTTATCTCTGTTCTCTCTGTTCTTTGGGTTCACCCCAGGGCGGGTTCCCCCTCGGGCCCGGTCCCTCTCCCCCGGACATTATCTCCAGGTCACAGCTGCAACACAGCTTCCCTGACCAATGCGGACGGCCATTCAGCACCAATCGCCAGTTGCCGGCCAATATTATCATTTTCGCCAATTGCCGGACTGATCACCATCCGCTCTGTGATCATCGACCCTGTCAGATGATTTGTCAATTTTATCCAATGTTACCCGCCTGACCGGACAGTTCAAACCCTTCGATGTCGGGTTGCATCTGGTTTTTTTGAGAGCCGGCCTGCTTCCTTGACATACTACCTGCGGGTCTCGTATTCTTTGCGTTCGTGTTTTTTTGAAACTAAATGGAGATGATGACTATGTCGACATACTTTCCCAGTGGCAAGGGTCTTGAGCAACATCGTCAATGGCACGTTATCGATGCCAACGGCCTGACAGTCGGGCGGCTGGCCACTGCTGTCGCCAGGATCCTGATGGGTAAGCACAAGCCTTCCTATACCCCCTTTCTCGACACTGGCGATCACGTCATCGTGATCAATGCCGCCAAGGTCGTCTTCAAGGGCAATAAGATCAATGACAAGTACTACCGTCATCACACCGGCTGGCCCGGAGGTCTCAAGGAGATCTCGGCGCGCGACCTGCTCGCCAAGCGTCCGGACCGGCTGATCGAGCTGACGATCAAGGGCATGCTTCCCAAAACGAAGCTTGGACGGGCCATGGCCGGCAAGGTCAAGGTCTACTCCGGCGCTGAGCACCCACACGGTGCACAGAAGCCGGTCTCCCTGACCCTCAACGCCGGATAATCACTATCGCACCATCTGGCGGGAGACTGAACGGGTGATGGCCATAGAGTGCCCCACCAAACAGTTCCCCGCTCACCTACAGACCAACATACCAGGAGATATCGGACAAGTGGCGGAACTCCAGTATTACGGAACGGGTCGGCGCAAAAGCGCGACCGCTCGCGTCTATCTTCGGGCCGGCAGCGGCGAGATCAAGGTCAACCGCACCGGGATCGACAACTATTTCAAGAACGAGACGCTGCGGATGATCATCCGTCAGCCTCTCCAGCTCACCGACACGCTCGCACGCTTCGACATTCTCGTCAATGTCGCCGGCGGCGGATCGGCCGGCCAGGCCGGTGCGGTTCGACACGGTATCGCCCGTGCTCTCTGCGAGTTCAACGGCGAGCTGCGCAAGAAGCTGAAAAAGGCCGG
>CAIKMY010000252.1 GCA_903828635.1 uncultured Acidobacteriota bacterium | reverse complement strand
TCCTGCAGTCTCTCCGCTTGAGATCTGCCTGAAGTGGTTTGCGGGCGTAAGTCCCGGGATGGTGTCTGTCAGATCCCAATTCAGGAACGTGGATGAAAGCTGAGATAGGTCTTCTTCAGATGCTCATCGGTGACATGTGTATAGATCTGCGTGGTGCTGATATCACCGTGACCAAGCAGCAGCTGAACTGAGCGCAGATCGGCGCCGTTGGAAAGCAGTGCGGTCGCGAAACTGTGACGGAGAATATGTGGTGTGATGTACTCGATACCAGCGGCGGCTCCGTAATGCTTGATCAGCCGCCAGAATTGCTGTCGGCTGATGCGTCCTCCGCCCTTCTCAACGAACAACAGATCCGTCGCCCCTGAGCCAATGAGACGAGCGCGCACCGCATAATAGCGCCGCAAATATTCAATCGCTGAGCGCCCCAGCGGTACCCGACGCTCGCGGCTTCCCTTCCCGAAACAGGTCAGCAGCCCGGTGTCGAGATCAATATCGACCGTCCTCAATCCGGTCAGCTCGGATACTCGCAAACCCGTGGCATAGAGCACCTCAAGCATCGTTCGGTCGCGCATCCCCGGGTCACTCGTCTGATCCGGCTGGCGCAGGAGGGATTCGACATCTTCAGGCGTTAGAAAGTGGGGCAGCCGCTGCCACGCTCGCCGCGACTCAAGGTGAGCCGTCGGATCATTCTTCGTCAGTCGTTCACGCACGACATACCGGTAGAAGGTGCGTATCGACGAGATAAAACGGGCAATCGTTGCATCACGGCTGCCACTCTCCTGCAAATCAGCAAGGGCGGCGACAATATCCCCCCGATCCAGAGTCAGCAGCGACTTGCCGGCCGCTGCCGCCACGGATGCCAGCTTCCCAATGTCCCGACGGTAGGCCTCGACCGTATTCCCGGCAAGCCCTTTCTCCACTCGCAAAGTTGTAATACACTCATCGATCAATCTGGCATCCGTAAATCGGGGATCGCTGTTGTCCATTATTTATGACCTCAGTTATGACCTCAGTTATGACCTCATTTGTGAACTCATTTATGAACTCATTTATGAACTCTGTTTTATTCCCGCTCTGCGTTACCAGTTCTGCCTTGAACTCTGAGACTGCTCAGGCCACAAACCACCTTACGTTATCAGACACAGGTAGAGCGCAATGGGAGTAATGATAAGAGTGAGGGGTAATGGAGTCAAGCAGTAAAATGGCAGCGAGGTTGAACGACGAGAGAGGAGGCAGGAGAGTAACATGAAGATTCGGGAGATAGCTGAGCGGCTTGGAGTGAGGTGGGTGGGGGACGGGGAGGTTGAGATTGCGGGAGTGGCCCAGATCGAGAATGCGCAGGAGGGAGATCTGACATTTCTGAGCAACGTCAGATACCGGCGTTATCTGGCGACGAGCGGGGCCTCAGGGATCATCGTGCGGAATGAGAAGGACCTGCGGGGAAGAACAGGATTGATCTCACCGAACCCTTACCTGACATTTGCGGAGGCGCTTGGGCTCTTTCATCGGCCGCCAGTGAGGAGGCCGGGAATCGATCCGACAGCGGTGGTGGCAACAACGGCAAAGCTCGGCGAGGGGGTTGCGATTGGCCCCTTGGTAGTCATTGGAGAGGGCGTCAGGATTGGCGAACGGACGATAATCGACGCTCACAGTGTCATCTATGAGGGAGCGGAGATTGGGAGAGAGGTCCTGATACACTCTCATTGCGTGGTGCGTGAGCATTGCCGGATTGGCGACCGGGTGATCCTGCAGAACAGGGTGGTTGTTGGTGGTGACGGATTTGGCTATGCCAAACGTGACGATCAATCCTGGCAGAAGATACCGCAGACCGGTATAGTTATCATTGAGGAGGATGTCGAGATTGGAGCCGGGACAACGATCGACAGGGCAACCATCGGAGCCACAGTCATCGGAAAGGGATCGAAGCTCGACAACCTTGTCCATATCGGGCACGGTTCGACAGTCGGGCGTGACACTTTACTGTGTGCTCAGGTAGGATTGGCAGGCAGCAGCCACGTCGGTAACCGGGTAATTCTGGGAGGTCAGGTCGGCGTTGCCGGCCATCTGACGATTGGCGATGGGGTCATGGCTACCGCCCAGGCCGGTATCCCCGCATCGGTTCCGGCAGAGAGTGCGATCTCCGGCTCGCCGGCAATCGATCATCGGGCATGGCTGAAATTCTGCGCGATCTTCGCCGAGATTGCCGAGTGGCCGAAGGAGATCCGTGCACTGAGAGAGCGCATCACGGCAGTCGAGACGAGCAGCCGGGCGTCAGGAACTAATTTGAAAGAGGGATTGCACCAGGATGAAGATTGAAAACAGAGCGACGATCAGATTTCCCAGGAAGACTATCGAAACTATCGAGAGCGTATTCGAGGTACTGCCCAGGGAGCATCAGCGCGGACTGACCCGTGTCGTGCTTGTTGACCGCATTACCCCTGACAGCCGCCTGCCGCTCGATAGCGCAACGGAGCTGCCGGGCATCTACCACCCCAAACAGGGTACCCAACAGCCTTGGTGCGAAATATCACTCAGGGCGGTACTACAGGCGGAGGAGGGGTTCTTCAAGCGGCTGGCAGCCAGACTCAATTTCAACCCAAACCTTGCCTACCTCCTGCTCTCCCTCCAGGCACAACATTACTATCTGACACTTTCGCACGGCATCAAGAAGCACCAGTATGAGGGAGCCATTCGGTCTTATGTTGACCAGTATCATCGCCTCTGGCGCGAGAAAAACAGCGGATGGCGGGGACGGCTCTTCAAACCGCTGCAGCCGCTGCTCGAAAAGTGGGGACGGAGCCTGCGCAAACGCTACCAGGAGGAGAAGAAAAAAGGGGGGAAGTAATCCACTGCCCCCCCCCACCTCCACTAATCGTGAACCTGAATTCCTGCCCCATCGTGTCTTCGTGTGAGATTCTCTGGTGAGACAGAGCAGTTCACTGGTTGTCTCGGACGAAGTCAGGAAGTTCTGACATTGCACGACTTACACATTCAAACCACACAGCCTGATCTTACGCGGAAGAGGAACCAGGTGATCAGGAGAGATCGGTGCACTCAGGCGGCCTTCGCGTGAGGTCAGCCTGAAGACGTAAATCCTGCCTATTTAACAGGCGGATTTAACGGCCGGCCTTCTCTGCGTCAGATCTGCTCCGAAGGCCTCTCAGTCTCTTGTTCCGAAGGTCTTGCCGGATTCTTCAGTTGGGTGATGATCGCTTCAAGGGTCTCAATCAACTCGGCATCAGAGACCTCGGCACGACGAAACCTGAGCTCAAATCTGAAATCCCTGCCCGGTGACTGATAACGGTAGGTGAAGGGCTGCGGTCGGGCCTGCGGGTTCTGTCGCTCCCTCCGCGCGTCATCACGAGTCATGCCGCTGCGCACCACCTTCTCGACGAAGAGCTTCATGGCTTCGAGATCAGGCTGACGGGCAATCTGCAGCAGCAGCGATTTTGACGAGAGGCCGGCACGATGACAGATTTCACGGATCGAAGGTGGTATCTGACCAAGGCTGAGAGACTCAGTCACCGAGGATCGCGACTTGCCGATCTTCTTCGCGATCTCCTCATGTCGATACCCGAAACGATCAGCCAGCACCTGGAGCCCGTCGGACTCTTCAAAAGGGGTGAGATCTTTCCGTTGGAGATTCTCGATCAGCGCAATCTCCGCTACGGCCTGATCATCAACATCCATCTCGATGCAGGGGAGCTCTTTCAAACCGGCAATCCCCGCAGCCCGAAAACGGCGCTCTCCGGAAATGATCATAAACCGCCCGCCCACCTCTGACGGACGTACCAGAAGCGGTTCAAGCACCCCCTTCTCGATCACCGAGGCCACCAGATCATCGAGGTCGCCAAACTCGACGCGCGGCTGATGAGGGTTGGGCTCAAGCCGGTCAATCGGTATCATGCGGCCAATCGGCGCCCCTCTCAGTGCCGAAAGCTCCTCAACGTAATGTCGGTCGTGTCGCATTCTCAGGGTCGTCGGCAGTCCTCGTTTAGCTGGCACGTCTGATCACCTCTTCACACAGGTTGTTATATTCTGTTGCCCCACTCGACTGCGGAGCAAAACTGAAGATCGATTCACGATAGGCCGGACTCTCCTCCAGCCGCACTGACTTCGAGATCGTTGTCTCAAAGACCTTGTCGCCAAAGACCTGGCAGATCTGATCGTGAATGTCACGTGAAAGCGTCGTTCGCCGGTCATGCAACGTCACCACCACCCCAAGAACCTCCAGCTCCGGATTGGGTCTGGCCTTGATCCGCCCGATGGTGTCAAGCAGGTCGTCAGTCCCTTCCAGCGCGAAGTATGAAGACTGAATCGGAATGATCAGGTGGCTCGCAGCAACCAGAGCATTCACCGTTATCAGACCCAAAGTCGGCGGGGTATCGATAATAATGACATCATAATCGAGTTTGATATTATCGAAGGTATCCTTGAGTCTGAAAGGAGCATCGAGTTGGCCGACCAGTTGTCCCTCCAGTTTGGCAAGGCTGATACGGGAGGGGAGGATATCGACATTGGGAGTGTTGGTCGGACGAATAACATCATTGAGCGAGAGTTCGCGGTTGGTCAGAAGGTCATAGATGGAAAATTCGATCTCGCCCGGGTCAAGAAAGGAGATAGTGCTATTGGCTTGGGGGTCGAGATCAGCGAGGAGCACACGCTTCTGATGCTGACCAAGCGCCGCCGCGAGGTTGATTGCCGTCGTCGTCTTGCCGACACCGCCCTTCTGATTAGCGATGGCAATGATCATCCGGTTGTTTGGCATGGGCCTCCTCATTTTCGGCCGCATTCGTGCGGCGACGAATCACATCCTGTAGTCGCTGACATCCTCGATCTCTTCCGGCCATTCGACCTCGTCATCGCTGAGATCTTCCTCTTCATTGACCGCGAGAGACTCGTCGGTGCGGGAGCGTTCAAGCACCTCATCACGAATAAAGATGGGGCAATCGGCACGCAGAGCAAGGGCGATGGCATCACTTGGGCGTGAGTCGATAAGCACGACCACTCCGTTAACAGAGATCTCGATAACCGCAAAGAAGGTATTGTCACGCAGTTCAGTGACGGTGACGCGGCTGACGACGCCACCCATTTGATTGATGACATTGCGGAGAAGATCATGAGTCATCGGACGCTGTGGCGACACCTTCTCGATCTCGGTAGCAATCGAGTTGGCCTCGAAGGGGCCAACCCAGATGGGCAGCATGGCATCACTGCCGACATCCTTGAGCAGGACGATTGGCGAATTGCTGGTTGGGTCGACGAGCAACCCCCTCACTTTAACTTCTCTCTCCATAAGACTCTCCATATGACTCTTCGTTATCAGATGTCGGCTCTCACTAAAGGCTCTCTCGGATCAGAGTACCATAGAGACTGTTGGGATTGGCCCGGGTGATACGCACCCTGACCAGTCGGCCAATCAGTTCAGGGTCTCCGGGAAAGTTGACGACTTTCTGGGTGCGGGTATGACCGGTGAGATCCGCAGCGGAGCGGGCGCTTCGTCCCTCGACGAGCACCTCGACCGTGCGGTCAAGATACCGTTCATAGCGCTCCTTCTGAACACGTCGCTGAAGCTCCTGCAGCCGGAGGAATCGTTCAGCTTTGACCGGCTCCGGGACAGAATCCTCATAGGCCGCCGCCGGAGTACGTGGACGCGGAGAGTAATTGAATATATAAAGCCCGTCATAGCGGGTCGTGGCCACCAGCTCCAGTGTCCGGGCAAAGTCCTCTTCAGTCTCTCCGGGAAATCCGACGATGATGTCACCGGTAATCGCATAGTCGCGTTGAGAGGCTCTGATCGCCTCGATCTTTGCCAGATATTCGCGTGCGGTGTAGCCCCGACGCATGGCACGAAGAATCCGGTCGCTTCCCGACTGTGCCGGAAGATGGATCCACTCACAGAGATTCTCGTGAGAGTCCATGACCCGCAGCACCTCCTCGTCGAAGTCGCGCGGATATGAGGTCGTGTACTTGATACGCGGAAGGCCGCTCTCGCGAGCAACGCGATCGAGGAGCCTGGCAAAGGTGATCTCGCCTTCACCAGCGGCCGGCAACGGCGTCCCTTCGCGCGGGAAGCTGCCATGGAAGCGGCCGCTGAGGCCGTAACTGTTGACATTCTGCCCGAGCAGATGGACCTCAAGGTAGCCCTCGCGCGCCAGCGCGCGTGTCTCCTCGACGATATTGTCGGCGCGCCGACTTCGCTCACGCCCGCGGGTAAAGGGGACAATGCAGAATGAGCAGAACTTGTTGCAGCCTTCGGTGATCGTCACAAACGCGACGTGCGGCGTCTGTCGCGCCCCCGCGTCGAGATCGACAAACTCCGCATCGCGGGTCAGTCGGACATCGATCGCCCGCGGGAAGCCACTTTCAATCTGGCCGACCAGTTCGGGCAGACGACCTACTGACTGTGTCCCGATGACGAGGCGGACATCACGACTTCGCTCAAAGAGGCGCTCAGCCTCCGACTGGGCAACGCAGCCCATGACGCCGAAGAGTGGGAGCTGACGAGTCGGGGTCACCTCACGAAGCTGGTTACGGATATCGGCAATCCGGGTGTAGACCTTGCGCGCGGCCTTCTCACGAACCATGCAGGTGTTAAGAAGAACCAGATCGGCGTCGAGCGGGTCGGCCGTCGCCTCGTATCCGCTCTCGGCGAGGATGCTGATCGCCTTCTCGCTGTCATGAACATTCATCTGACAGCCATGAGTCTCAAGGTAAAGCTTCTTCTTCGTCATAATCATTCAACCAGATCATTCAACCAGATCATTCAACCGGGTCTTTCAACCAGGTCTTTGGCGAGTTCTTTGGTGACTTCCCGGGCGCGGCGGCGTCTGCGTGCGAGACAACACTGAAGTGAGCCCTGAGGACCGCTTCCGTTATATAACAAACATGCCGGGGCGACAAGTAAGGCTGGTTACCGGCCTTCCTCCTCCCCCCCTCCGCGAAGCAACTCCCGGGCGTGTCGCCTCGCGAGGGTGGTAATGCCGGCACCACCAATCATCCGCGCCAGTTCCTCAACGCGACCATCCGCATCGAGTTCGGTCACACTGGTCAGGGTTCGGCCGTCGACTGTCTGCTTGCTGACACGAAAATGGGCATCGGCATAACGAGCAATCAGCGGCTGGTGGGTGACGCAAAGCACCTGATTGGCGGCAGCCAGCCTTTTGAGCCGCAGCCCGACGGCATCGGCGACGCGCCCACCGATGCCGGCATCGATCTCGTCAAAAATGAGTGTCCGGGGAAAGAGTGCCGGCGCGATAACCGTCTTCAAAACGAGCATGAGGCGCGAGAGCTCTCCGCCAGAAGCGGTGGCACCAAGTGGCCGCAACTCCTCGCCGGCATTGGCCGAGAAGAGAAACTCTATAGTCTCCGCCCCGGTGCGCCGCAGCGCCGTCTCGTTGATCCCGCAGAGCGCGACGAGCCGCTCGCCAAGCTGCGGGTTGACCGCCTCTCTCAAGCCCACCTCCCACCGTGCCTGCGAGAGTGCAACATCGGCCAGTTCACTGACGACCGCGGTCGCGAGGCGACGTGCCCCGTCACGACGCAACTCCGACAGCTTGCTGGCGGCCTGCCGACAGGCCCTGAGATCAGTAAGCAGCCGTTCGCGCAACCGATCGGCATTCTCCTCGTAATTGAGCAGCGCATCACGCTCACGCCGCAGTTCGTCGAGCCGCAGAAGTATCGCCTCAACGCCGCCGGCATACTTCCGCTTCAGCCGATCGATCTCGGCGAGACGGTCCTCGACCTCCTGCAGTCTTCCGGGCGAGACCCGGAGATCTCCCAGATAATCGCGCAGAGAACTGGCAACATCTTCGAGCGCGAGGCGCGAAGTCGACAACTGGGTAACAACCTCAGCAAACCCGTTATCGATCGCGGCCAGTTCGGTCAGGCGTCGCTCGACCGTTCCCAGGCGCGAGAGCGCGGCCCCCTCATCCTCATAGAGCAGGCCGAAGGCTTCGTGGCCCAGCCTCGCCAGCCTCTCGGCGCTCGCGAGGCGGCGTCTCTCCGCCTCAAGCTCTTCATCTTCGCCCTGGCGCAGTCCGGCCTCCTCCAGTTCAGCCACCTGGAAGGTGACGAGGTCGAGGCGCTGCAGCCTCTCAGCATCCGACCCAAGCGACGCCTCAAGCAGCCTCAGGCTTTCGAGGAGCCCCTCATAGCCGGCCGCCATCTCTGTTCTCGCCGTCGCGGCCCCGGCAAAGGAGTCGAGCAGTGCCAGCTGGGACTCGGCCAGGAGCAGGCTCTGCTGATCTCCCTGGCCGTGGAGATCGATGATGTGGGGCTGTATTGCCTTGAGCAGGTTGATGGTCGCCAGCTGGTGGTTGATCAGAATGCGCCCCCTGCCCGAGGTGGAGAGCTCACGACGGATGAGAAGCCCCTCGTCGAGATCCCCGATCCCCGCCTCGGCAAGTAACTCCAGCAGCGGCTCATTGCCTTCTGTCTCAAAGAGTCCCTCGACTGCCGCACGATCACAGCCACCGCGGATCATCTCCGGCGATGAGCGAGCCCCCTGTAACAGCCCGAGGGCATCGATGATGATCGACTTGCCCGACCCGGTCTCCCCACTCAGCAGGTTCAGCCCCGGACTGAACCCGATCTGCAGACTGTCGATCAGTGCGAGATTGGCAATGTTGAGAAACTTCAGCATAACCAGCCATTTATCAATATGTTAACAACTATTACCTGATACTGTTTCATGCTTTGTCCAGTTAATGCATCACCTGAACTGTATACAATCCCGAGCTGCTTTGGCAGCCTCAGCCGGCCTTGAAGACTTCCCTGCCCTGAGCCTTCCCCTGAAGAACAGCCTGCCTCTACCCCGGTGACAACCTCTGGACAACTGCCGGAAAACTGCCGGAAAACTGCCGGAAAACTGCCAATAAAAAGTACTCCCCATTTATCGGGAATCGTTATACAATCCCCGCGTCATATATAACTAAAAGACGTTCTTGTCACGTAATAATTCCACATCACCCCGGGAGAGTCAAAAGAACGCCATTGCAAGCAGTGGCCGGAATTACCGGGAGATACCGGGAGATATCGGAAATGCCGCAAATCGTGAATTAAGGACCGATCCTGATCGACGATCATCGACCAGTAACAGAAAGACTTAACCAACAAGACGAGGAGAATAGAGCATGGCATCGTTCAACAAGATCATCAT
>CAIKMY010000251.1 GCA_903828635.1 uncultured Acidobacteriota bacterium | reverse complement strand
TCGCGCAGGAGTGCCTCGATGTCCTGCGGGTAGTAGTTGGCACCGCGGATGACGATCACCTCCTTTTTGCGTCCGCAGATGAAGAGATGCCCGCCGGCAAGGTAACCAAGGTCACCGGTGAGCAGCCACCCATCACGCCAGGTGCTCGCCGTCATCTGCGGGTTGTCGAAATAGCCTCGCGTCACGCTCTCACCGCGGACCACAACCTCGCCAACCTCACGCTCGGCGAGTGGTTGACCCTCTTCGCCGATAATCGCCACCTCGTGGCCGGTCACAGGCAGGCCGCAGGAGACGACTTCGATTGAGGGCGATGTTCCGTCGCCTGATTCCACCGCCCGTCCGGCAGCGAGGCTGGCAAGGTTGATCGTCTCAGTGCGGATCGGGCTGCCGACACGATGAAGGCTGACGGCAAGGGTTGCTTCCGCCAGACCATAGCTTGGGGCCAGCGCGTTTGCCGGGAATCCTGTCGGAGCGAGCCGCCCGGTGAACCTGCGCAGAGTCTCGGCGTTGATCGGTTCGGCTCCACACCCGACGACGCGCAGACACCTCAGATCGAGCCCTTCCAGATCCTGATCGCGCAGCCTTCGCAGCACCTGGCTGAAGGCGAAATTTGGAGCGTAGGTGATCGTCCCGCGGTATTTGTCGATCGCCCGCAGCCAGGAACGTGGATCGCGCGCAAACGAGCTGGTCGAGAGCAGCACCAGTGGGCCGACATAGACCAGCGGCCCGAGAATCATGCCGATCAGCCCCATGTCGTGGTAAAGCGGCAGCCAGCTGACGCCAACATCACCCGGCCCGACTGCCAGCCCGTTTGGCCCCATAAATGCCGCGAGGTTGGCCATGAGGTTGCCGTGCGTCACCATTACCCCCCGCGGATCGGTCGTGCTTCCCGAGGTGTACTGGAGAAAGCAGAGATCTTCAGGGGTGATCAGCGGTGGATCGAGCGGCGGCGCTTCACCGATAAAATCGGTCTCAACCGTCAGCAGTCGTGCCTCGCCGCCAAGCCCGGCAACTATGCGCTCACCATTCGACCTGCCGGACGCTGTCGTTACCAGCCCTCTGACCTGCGCATTTGCCAGAATCCGCCTGGCATTGGTTGTCAGCTGCTCGTCCGACCTTGCGGTCATTGGCGGTGAGAGCGGCACTGGCACCACGCCTGCCAGTACGCACCCGACAAACGTCCGGATGAATTCGTGCGCCTCACTCATCATCAGCCCCAGTCGCTCGCCCTTGATGATCCCCAGCCGCCCGAGGTGCGCCGCTCTCCGAGTGGCCTCGTCCTGCAATTGGTGCAGTCCCAGCTGAATCTCCTCCGTTCCGAAACCGATGAAGCGAAAGGTCGAATCCGGCTTCTCCGGAATCCTCCTCACCGCAGCCGTCAATGTCTTCTCCGCAAAGAGGTCGATACTCATAAATTGCTCGCAAATTGATTCAGATGATCATCAAACAGCCGGCCGGATATGCTTCAGAGATTCGCCCGCTTTGATGGCGAGAAGAGCACCAGCAGCGTCACCAGCATTGCCGTCATCCAGAAACTGACGTGGACCGAGAGCACGCCCTTCTTTTCAAGGTGCGAAACCGTCCGCGTGAAATCACCGATCACGAAGAGCCAGACCAGCGCCAGCAATAACAATTGGACTCGCCCCGTTCCATCTTTGGGAATCATTGGCAGTCGTCCCCCAAGGTGCAGCCTGATTGCGGTAATCATCACCACCGAGAGCCCGATCGCCACCGCCAGGATCCACATACGCGGGCCAACCCCCAGCAGCGGCTCCCCGAACTGGCCATTCTCCATCCAGAATCGGACGTTGCTCACAAAAGTTTTCCACGGCATTATTATCAACAGTACTGTCAGTGCAAAGAATCGCAGTCGCCTGTCGTCGCCACTCGGCTCTGGTGGTGCCGCCACTCCCGCAGCCAGCCGCCTTGCACCCAGGGCCACTCCAATGCCCATGATCAGACCGAAGATGCGCTCCATCCATTTCCAGTAGTCGAGATTCTGCAGTGCTTGATACCTTCCAATCGGCCCCCAGCCCGAGCGCCCGAGCATCTGCACAAAATCGCCCGCCGCAAAGCCGATCCCTCCGGAGAGCGCACCATAGCCTGCAAGCAGCAGCGCCCCGTGATTCTTTTCTCGCACGAGGAAGATCACCATCGCCACGAAGATCCCGATACAACCTGCCCAGTTATCACTGCGTGGAGGCGTCATCCGCAGCCCCAGCAATCCCGTCAGTAGCAGGTAGCCTCCCCACCAGCCTCCGGCCACAATTGCCATCAGCCGTGCCGCCGCTCGCCACCTCTCTGACCATATCCCGACAATCAGGGCCACCAGCAGCGC
>CAIKMY010000250.1 GCA_903828635.1 uncultured Acidobacteriota bacterium | reverse complement strand
GTTTCTACTTAGTTGGCTGTTTCTACTTAGTTGGCTGTTTCTACTTAGTTGGCTGTTTCTACTTAGTTGGCTGTTTCTACTTAGTTGGCTGTTTCTACTTAGTCGGCTGTTTCTACTTAGTCGGCTGTTTCTATTTAGTCGGCGTCGTTCGCGCCGTGCGCAGCCGGTGCAGAGTCGTCGCTCGACGATCTCCGTTGGTTCGGGGAAGGGGCGAGGGGCGGCTGTCTGATAGCGATGGGACTCTTGAGCCCCGCAGGTTTCGCAGGTCTCACTCATAAGCGGACTCTTCTCAATCGCAGGGCATTGGTGATGACGGTCACCGAGCTGAAGGTCATGGCCGCGCCGGCAATCATCGGGCTCAGCAGCATCCCGAGTGCCGGGTAGAGCACCCCGGCGGCAAGCGGAATCCCCAGAGCATTGTAGAGAAAGGCGAAAAAGAGATTCTGCCGGATATTGCGGATTGTCGCCCGGCTCAGCCGTCTGGCCCGGAGGATGCCGGAGAGGTCACCCTTGACGAGGGCAATGCCGGCGCTCTCGATGGCAATGTCGGTTCCATTGCCCATGGCGATGCCGACACTGGCACGTGCCAATGCCGGAGCGTCATTGACGCCGTCTCCGGCCATGGCCACCAACCGCCCCTCATTCATCAGACTTGCGATCACCTCGCTCTTGCCGTCAGGCAGGACCTCGGCGATCACCTCCTCGATGCCGAGCTGCCTGGCCACCGCGGTTGCGGTCGTCTGGTTATCTCCGGTGAGCATGACGATGCGTAACCCTTCACGCCGCAGGGCGGCAACCGTCTCGACCGCGCCCGGCTTGATCGGGTCAGCGACACCAATTGCCCCGATCACCGCGCCATTAATCGCCAGGAAGACGATTGTTTCTCCCTCGCGACGCCGCTCTTCCGCCTGCACCAGCAGGCCGGCATCGAGTGCGAGCCCCATCGAAGCCAGAAAGCGCGGGTTGCCAAGGCAGACCATTGCTCCGTCAATCATTCCCCTGACACCCTGCCCGGCGACCGTCTCGAACTGTTCGACCCGGGAGTTGGCAATGCTCGCCGCACCCCCGGATTCCGCTGCCCTGATAATGGCACCAGCCAGCGGATGCTCGCTGCCGCGCTCCAGCGCCGCTGCCAGTCCGAGCAGCCGGTCGGCCGCTGCCGGGCTGCCCGTTTCGATCGGCATCACCGTTGCCACCTCCGGCCTGCCGCTGGTCAGCGTTCCGGTCTTGTCGAGGACGATGGTCTCAACCCGCCCGAGTGTTTCGAGCGTCACCGCGTCCCGAATCAGCACTCCGGCAAGGGCGCCACGCCCGACTCCGACCATGATCGACATCGGGGTCGCCAGGCCGAGGGCGCAGGGGCAGGCAACAATCAGCACCGCAATCGCACTCGCCAGCCCGTGGCTCAGTCGCGGCTCCGGCCCGAAGATGCCCCAGCCAATCAGTGCCAGCAGCGAGATGCCGATAACCGTCGGCACGAAGATCGAAGCGACCCGGTCTGCCAGACGCTGAATCGGAGCCCGGCTGCGCTGCGCCTCGCCAACCAGCCGCACGATTCGCGCGACGAGGGTCTGGCTCCCTACTCGTTCGGCAAGCATGACAAAGCTGCCGGAGGCGATGATCGTTCCGCCGATCACCCCGTCGCCAGCCACCTTCGCCGCCGGCATCGGCTCCCCCGTGACCATCGATTCGTCGATTGCCGCGCTCCCCTCGACGATCGTCCCGTCGACCGGTACCTTCTCGCCGGGACGCACGCGCAGCATGTTTCCCGAAGCGATCTCCTCCAGCGCCACCTCCTCCTCAATCCCGGTTGCCCCGATTCGCCGCGCTTTCTGCGGTGCCAGCTCAAGCAGCTTCCGGATCGCGCTCGATGTTTCGCCCCGTGCCCGCAACTCCAGCACCTGGCCCAGCAGCACCAGCGTGACGATCACTGCCGCCGTCTCAAAGTAGATCTCCGGCCCGCCATGCCCTCCCGCCGCTGCCGGGAATATCCCCGGTGCCAGCGTTGCCACTGTGCTCCAGCCCCACGCCGCCCCTGTCCCCATCCCGATCAGCGTGAACATATTGGCCGACCGGTTGATCAGCGATGCCCACGCTCGCTCAAAGAAGGGCCACCCTCCCCAGAGCACCACCGGCGTTGCCAGCAGCAGCTGCGTCAGCCGTGATGACATTCCTGTCAATAACCCGGATCCGGCCATCTCCGACATCGCCAGCAGCACCACCGGAATCGTCAGCACCAGTGATACCCAAAGCCGTCGCTTCATCGCCACCATCTCCGGGTTCTCTCCCTCCGAAGATGCAAGCGACAGAACTGTCGGCTCTAATGCCATCCCGCACTTCGGACATGACCCCGGCCCACGCTGCACTACCTCCGGATCCATCGGACAAGTGTACTCTGCCTCTGCCGACCCCTGTTCCACGGCTTTTGCCGGCGGATGCAGGATCGCCTCCGGATCGGCGCTGAACCTTTTCAGGCAGTGAACCGAGCAGAAATACCATGTCTTTCCGCCATACTCGAACCGCCCCGCCGCGCTTGCCGGCATCACATTCATTTTGCAGACCGGATCGACCTCGGTTCCTCCGGTGTAGATTGGCAGTGATATTGATCTCGATGGCATAGGTTTCAGTAATGTCGACGCGTAACTAATTGATGCGCAAGTTGATGCGCAAGTTCTGTTCTTCTCTCGTGCCTTCGCGCAAAGTCTAATGCTGAAACCGCTTCTCACCAAGGTCAGAATTGAGCCGGTACTTCTCGACGCGCCACTCCTCGATGGTACGGCCATTGATGGCGCGAAGAATGTGGAAGGGAAGCCAGAGCGAGAGATTCTTCGGTCCTTTGACGAGGCGGTAGTCGCCGAGATGCAACTGGATGGCGGCCTCTTCAAGGTTTGCCGGCAGGTTGGGTTCATTCGGGCTGGCGCTGGTGAGGTAGCCAACCGATCTGGCTGTCAGTTCACGATAGGTCAGCAGCACCGGGCGATGAGTAGACTGGCTGACGAAGAGGCGGCCGGCAAAGTCGTCAGGGCCGGTGATTTCGAGCGCCTCGATCTGCTCTCCGCCTGACTGAACCGAACCAGCATGGCTCAGACGCACCGGGAACGGTGTCGGCGTCTGCTGCAGCCAGATCAGCGAGAGGCAGGCGAAGTCGCGAAGCAGGCGGCGGGTGAGAGCCTTTTTGACATCGGGATTATCGATGCCGGGAGGTCCCGGCGATTTTCTGGCGGCAACCTGGCCTGTCTCACGAATGGCTCCGGGAGACTGCGAGACCTCAGGGCCCTGCGGCTGGGGGATTGGCATACCGAGTACGGTGCGTTCGGTAGCGATGTTGCCGGGAGTCTCGGTTCGATTGATCACTGTGCCACTGGTGACATCGCGCATGCCGCGCGACCTGACGGCTACCGGGCTGTTCTGACCGTTGAGGCCGCGGTTGGCCTCGGCCGAGCCGTCGTCTCCGAGCGTGCGATTGACCTTGCGATCGATCCAGGCCTCTTTTCCGTCGAAGCCCTGGTAGAGAGAGACGAAGGTCTGCGGCTGCGGATTGGCGATCTCAGTGCGCAGAAACCTGTCAGGGGCGAGCAGTTCGATCCTGATCTCACCCCTGATCTCACTCCGAGCGTCACTGTTGGCCGCGGAGGTGCCGGAGAACTGCGTGAACCTGCCACTCATCACGAGGCTTGCCGGCACTTTCGCCCCTTCACCACCACCAATCGACTGACCAATTTCACTGAGCAGCCTGCGTGCCTGCTCATCGGTGACTGTCACACTTTGAGCCCGGGCCGCCGGCACGACTGGCAGGAGGAGCAAGGCCATCAATATCGCCGGCATCGTCAGTGAGAGTTGAGCGCCATGTCTCTTCATCGTCCACTCTCCCTTCCTGCCCCCGTGTCTCGTGTGGTGCACGGAGGCCACGATCAGATATTGCCCTTGCGAACCTCCTCCGCAAGGTAGTCGCAGGCGCGTGCAGTGATCGCCATCATTGTCAGCGTTGGGTTCTGGCATCCCTGTGAGACGAATGACGCACCGTCGGTAACGAAGACATTCTTTGCATCCCACATCTGATTCCAGCGATTGAGTGCCGAACTCTTCGGATCATTCCCCATGCGCGCCGTACCGACTTCGTGAATGCAGAAGCCCGGAGGGGCCGGGGTCTTGCTGAGGAAGGATGTTCTGAAGCCGGCGGCATCGACCATCTCCTGCACCGTCGTCACCGCATCCTTTGCCATCTCCCGCTCGTTGTCGCCAAGCGCACAGTCGATCCGCAACACGGGGATGCCCCAGGCGTCAACCTTCTGCGGATCGATCGTCACCTGATTCTCAGAACGGGGTAACATCTCGCACCACGCGCCGAGGAAGAAGGTGACCTCGTTCGGATTCTCACGCACCTGTTTCTTCCACTCTGCGCCAAATCCCTGAATCTGCCGCGCATGGCTGAACGTGTAGCCCTGACCGACACGCCCCTGCATCCCGTAACCACGAATGAAGCCGGGCTGTTTCTCCTTCAGATTGCGGAACCGCGGGATATAGATGCCGTTGGCCCGCCCGTCGGAGTAGTCATACTCGCTGCCACGAAGCATCGGCGCCGTCCCCACCGCCGAGAGCTGGTACATGTGATCCATCAGGTAGTGGCCGACCACCCCCGATGAATTACCAAAGCCCTGCGGATGCTGGCGTGACTTTGAGTTGAGCAGAATTCGCGTCGACTCCAGCGTCGAGGCGCAGAGCACCACTACCCGCCCGCGAATCTCCTCCTCCTGCTTCGTCAACTGATTGACCGCTCGCACTCCGCTTGCCTTGCCGGTGTTGGCGTCAACCATGATTTCGCGGACGACCATGTTGGCCCGCAGTGTCATCCGTCCCGTCTTCGCCGCCGCCGGCAGCGTCGAGCCGACGCTGCTGTAGTATGAATGCGTATCGCAGCCGCGATCGCAGTGGCCGCAATAGTGGCAGGCTGCACGCCCCTGATGCGGCTTCGTCAGAATGGCCACGCGCCCGATCGTCACCCGTCGATCCGACCAGCGGCTCTCAACGCTCTTCTTCAGAATCCGCTCGCCACACGTCATCGCCATCGGCGGCAGAAACCTGCTGTCCGGAAGCTGCGGCAGATTCTCGACATTGCCGCTGATCCCGACAAAATCCTCGACCATATCGTAATATGGCCCCAGATCCTTGAGGCTGATCGGCCAGTCCTCACCATATCCATCGTGGCTTTTTGCGAGGAAATCATAATCGGAGAGCCGGTATGACTGACGTCCCCAGGTCAGTGAGCGCCCGCCCACCTGCCGTCCGCGGATCCACCAGAATGGCTTATCCTCCGGAGTGGTGTATGGGTTGTCGATGTCGTCAACAAAGAGGTGGCGGCCATACTCGTTGGCCGCATAGCACTTCGACTGGATCGGCTGGCGTGGCGCGTAGATGTTGCCCGGTGCGGTTCCGTGGTAGCGCAGCTCGTAGGGCCACGTCATCATCCGGTAGTCCTTGCGCGGGTCGATCTGCCGCCCGGCTTCGAGCACCAGAACCTGGAGCCCCTTCTCCGTCAGCACCTTTGCCGCCCAGCCCCCGGTCGCTCCCGACCCGACGACGATTGCATCGTATACCTTCGCTCTTCGTTTCATTACCTGCATATTTGCTCTTCCAATCTGGTTCCGGTCTCTGGTTCCGGTCTCTGGTTCCGGTCTCTGGTTCCGGTCTCTGGTTCTGGTCTCTGGTTCTGGTCTTTCAGATCTCTGAATGCGGATGTTGCGGCTTATTGCTGCCCTATCCGGCACTGAGGTTCGGCACTGAGGGCCGGGCAACTTCCCGGCGAATTCTCAACGCGTTCAATGATCGCAATTTACCCCAATCAAACGCCAATCGGCAAGAGTAAGATCAGGAGTCTGATGCCCTCTTCGTGGTATACTCGGTTTTTCACTGGCGGCTGGTATCGTCATATGGGCAGAATCAAATTCAGGATCAAACCGGAGACAATCGGCCGAGTGGTGGCGCTGACCGTACTTGGTCTGACGATCGCGATCATTATCGGGGCCTTCGTCAGGGCGAGGCGCCAGGCGCGGACCCCGGGCCCGGTTCGCGCTGCTTCGCCGCTGCGTGCCGATGTCGTCTCGGTGGTCGAGGGTTACCAGACAGTGCGCCACGAGAATGGTCGTGAGGTTCTGCGGCTTCTCGCCGCCCGGGATATTGCCTATTCGGATGGTCATCACGATCTTGAACGGGTTGATCTCACTGCCTACGGGGCAACTATCGCCGGGCAGACTCCGAAGACGACCCGCATCATTGCCAACCGCGGCAGTTATCTTCCCGGAAAGGGCCTCGTCACCTTTGAGGGGGATGTCACGGTGACCAGCAGTGACGGGCTGCTGGTGCGTACCGAGTCGCTCAGTTACCAGCAGGAGAGCCGGGTAGCGAGCACCACGGTCGCCGTTGAATTCAGCCAGGGAGACCTGAGGGGTGGCTCTCTCGGGGCGGAGCTTTCCGCCGAGACCCGCCATTTGAGGCTGCTGCGTGATGCCCGTCTTGTCAGCTCACCCGATGCCGGCCGGATCCCGGTCGAAATTCGCGGAGATCGGGCAGATTATGATGAGTCGAGTGGCACGATCCGCTTCGAGGGCAAGGCCACGACGGCTCAGGGCGATCGAACTGCACGGGCGGAGATCATTACCGGTCGGCTCGATCCGGCGACGAAGAGGCTCGCACTCGTTGAGATGCGCAGCGAGGTCGAGCTGAAGAGCGGCAACGATGATCTGCACAATGCCGCCGAGTCAGACTTTCATTTCGACGCTGAGGAGCGGCTGATCAGGTCGGTCTCCCGCGGCGGCGTTCGGGCCGTCTCGCGCAGGGACGGGGCGCTCCGGGTGATCGAGGCTCCGGTGATCGAGATTGCCTATCGGGTTGACGGGCGCCGCAGCCTGGCGAGGCAGGTGGTCGCCAGCAAGGTCGCGGGTAATGAGCGCACCCTCATCCGTTTCGAATCGGAATCAAAGACTGACAAGGTCGCGGAGCGGGTTCTTGAGGCGGATGGTGTCGAGGCCTTCTTCCACGACGATGGCCGGACATTTTCCCGGGCGACCGCGAAGGGTGGCGCCGTACTTACCATTACCCCTCGTCCCGAATTCCCCGATGCGGAACGCAAGCGCCTGACAGCGGCGCTCTTCGTCTTTTCCTTTGCCGAAACCGGCAATCTCATCAAAACCTTCGAGGCCGATGGTTCGCCTCTGCTCGAATTCGATCCGCTCACGCCGCCTGCACCGCAGCGCCGGGCACGCAAGCGCAGCCTCTCCGGCCGCAAACTCACCGCCAGTTTCCGGGAACAGACTCAGGATCTTGCCGAGGCCGTCATGGATGGTGCGGTAAAGTATGTCGAGGAGGACCGCCGGGCGATCGCCAGCCGCGCAGTTTACGCTGCCGCTGCACAAACCATCGCCCTGCGTGGGCGACCGCAACTCTGGGACAGCACTGCCCGCGCCGATGCCGAAGAGATCGATGCCCGACTCGACTCCGGCGAGAGCCTCCTTCGTGGCCGGGTACGCACCACCTGGTTCAGTCGCCAGGCGACCGGCGACGCCGCACCGTTTCGCAACCCCAACGCTCCGGTGACGATTGCCGCTGATCGCGCCGCCG
>CAIKMY010000249.1 GCA_903828635.1 uncultured Acidobacteriota bacterium | reverse complement strand
TCTGCCAAGTACATCAACGACCGCCACCTCCCCGACAAGGCCATCGACGTCATCGACGAGGCCGGCGCTGCGCAGCGCATCCTGCCCAAGAACAAGCAGAAGAAGACGATCACGCGCGCCGAGGTCGAGGAGATCGTGGCCAAGATCGCCCGCATCCCGCCGGCCAGCGTGTCGAGCGACGACCGCAGCAAGCTCAAGACACTGGACCGGGATCTCAAGAGCGTCGTCTTCGGCCAGGATCCGGCCATCGACGCGCTGGCGTCTGCCATCAAGATGGCGCGCTCCGGTTTGGGCAAGCCCGACAAGCCCATCGGCTGCTTCCTCTTCAGCGGCCCCACGGGCGTGGGCAAGACCGAAGTTGCGCGGCAGTTGGCCTATGTGCTGGGGATCGAACTCATACGCTTCGACATGTCGGAGTACATGGAGCGCCACGCCGTCAGCCGCCTGATCGGCGCGCCTCCGGGATATGTCGGTTTCGATCAGGGGGGGCTGCTGACCGATGCGATCCGCAAGACTCCCTACGCCGTTCTCGTTCTCGATGAGATCGAGAAGGCCCACCCGGATCTCTTCAATATTCTGCTGCAGGTGATGGACCATGCGACGCTGACCGACAATAACGGCAACAAAGCCGACTTTCGCAATGTCATCCTGATCATGACGACCAACGCCGGTGCGCGTGATCTGAGTGAGGCCAGGATGGGCTTCAAGGCAGCGGAGAGCGGAGGTATCAGCGGAACCGGCAGCAAGGCGAAGGGGGCGATCGAGCGTACTTTCAGCCCCGAGTTTCGTAATCGGCTGGACGGCTGGGTTGCCTTCGAGCAGCTTGGGCCGGAGACGATCCGCCGTGTCGTCGACAAATTCATTGATGAGGTGCGTGCCCAGTTGATGGAGAAACGCGTAACTCTCGAAGTGAACGAAGCTGCCGCCGAATGGTTTGTCCGCAAGGGATATGATCGGCAGTTCGGAGCTCGTCCGATGTCGCGACTCATCCAGTCGAAGCTCCGTGAGCCACTTGCCGCTGAAATCCTTTTCGGCAAGCTTGAGCACGGCGGACTGGTGACGCTTGACGAGAAGGACGGCGAGCTCGTCATCGAGGTGACGGGCAATCCTGATAACCACAGCGACAAATAGTCTGGTAACAAGTCTGAGGAGCGGAGGATTCTTACCAATGGCAAGCAGGAGGATGGGGTGGCGTGTGTCCGAGTGGCGGATGCTCTGTCTGGTGGCAGGGCTGCTGATTCTGGCAGGAGTGGTGGCACACGAAGTGACGAAGGCGCAGCAACCGGTGACCAGTTCGCTGACCGGATTGCAATACCGGAGCATCGGGCCATTTCGTGGAGGGCGCTCGGTGGCGGTGACCGGAGTCGCCTCGCAGCCAATGGTCTTCTATTTTGGAGCAACCGGTGGCGGTGTCTGGAAGACGGTCGATGGCGGGTCAAACTGGGTCTCGATCTCTGATGGGCAGCCGTTCGGTACGGGGACTGTCGGGGCGATTGATGTCAGCCAGTCGGATCCGAATGTTGTTTACGTTGGGATGGGTGAGGTCTGCATTCGCGGCAATGTTTCGCACGGCGATGGCGTCTACAAGTCGGTCGATGCCGGCAAGACGTGGAAGCGCGTCGGTCTCGAGGATTCCCGTCACATTGGTCGGGTGCGAATTCACCCGCGAAATCCGGACATCGTCTATGTTGCTGCGCTTGGCCACATCTTCGGACCGCACGAGCAGCGTGGGGTGTATCGCACGAAGGATGGCGGGAAGACGTGGGAGCGGGTTTTTTACAAGAGCAACAAGGCGGGAGCGGTCGACCTTGTCATCGATCCTGCCAATCCCAACGTTCTCTATGCTGCCATCTGGGAGGCAAAGCGGACTCCATACAGCCTTGAGAGCGGGGGGCCGGACAGCGGGCTCTACAAATCGACCGATGGTGGAGACACCTGGGCCGAGATTTCGCGCAAGCCGGGGATGCCCAAAGGGTTGCTTGGGAGAATCGGCGTTGCCGTCTCCGGTGCGAACTCTGACCGGCTCTGGGCAATCGTCGAAGCGGAGGACGGCGGGGTTTTCCGTTCGGATAATGGCGGCAACAGCTGGACCCGGGTCAATGACGGGCGCAATCTGCGCCAGCGTGCCTGGTACTACACTCACATCTTTGCCGATCCAAAGAGCGCTGATACCGTCTATGTGCTCAATACCGGATTCTACAAATCGATCGATGGCGGGCGAAGCTACACGTCGATCACTGTGCCGCACGGTGACAATCACGATCTCTGGATTGCACCCGATGATCCGCGCCGCATGATCAATGCCAACGATGGCGGGGCCAACGTCACCTTCGATGGCGGGGCCAACTGGAGCGAGCAGGATCAGCCGACGGCTCAGTTTTATCGCGTCGCTCTCGACAACGATTTCCCCTACCACGTCTATGGCGCGCAGCAGGACAACTCGACGGTGAAGATTGCCAGTCGGACAACCGGTTTTGGCATCACGATTCGTGACTGGGAGGAGACAGCGGGCAGCGAGTCGGGCTGGGTGCAGCCTCACCCGAAGGACTCGAATATCGTCTTTGGCGGGAACTATGGCGGCTATCTGACGCGGCTCGATCATCGCACCGGGCAGGAGCGCGATATCAATGTCTGGCCTGACAACCCGATGGGGTGGGGGGCTGAGGGCATGAAGTATCGCTTCCAGTGGAACTTCCCGATTCTCTTCTCGCCACACGATCCCAACGTGCTCTACACCGCTGGCAACAGGCTCTTCAGGACGACCAACGAGGGGCAGACGTGGGTGCCGATCAGTCCCGACCTGACCCGCAATGACAAGAGCAGGCTCGGTCCTTCCGGCGGGCCGATCACCAGAGACAATACCAGCGTCGAATATTACTGCACGATCTTTGCCCTTGCCGAATCACCGGTACGCAAGGGAGTCATCTGGACCGGATCCGATGACGGGCTGGTTTATGTCACTCAGGATGGTGGCAGTAAATGGGATAATGTAACGAAGAACATCTCCGGCATGCCCGAATGGATTCAGATTAATTCGATCGAGGCCTCTCCCTTCGAAGCCGGTACCGCCTATGTTGCGGCGACGATGTACAAGTCGGACGATAACCGGCCGTATCTTTACAAGACGAGCGACTTTGGCCGGACGTGGAAGAAGATCGTCAGCGGCATTCCCGAAACTGCCTTCACGCGGGTCATTCGCGAGGATCCCAATCGCCGCGGTCTGCTCTATGCCGGGACTGAGACCGGGCTTTATGTCTCCTTCAACGACGGCGAAAGCTGGCAGTCGCTGCAGCTCAACCTGCCGATCGTTCCGATCACCGACCTCGCGGTTCACAAGCGTGACAAGGACCTGGTTGTCGCTACTCAGGGCCGGGCCTTCTGGATTCTCGATGATCTGACCGTGCTCCACCAATGGAATGAGCGTGTCGCCTCCGCCAATCTCCACCTCTTCAAGCCGGAGGACGCGATTCGCATGCCGGGTGGGGGAGGACGGATGTCGTCAGCATCAACCATCGGCCAGAACCCGGCTGCCGGCGCCGTCATCTGGTATCGACTTGGCGAGAAGCCGCGGGGTGAAGTCGCCCTCGAAATTCTCGACGCTGCCGGCAAGTCGATTCGTCGCTTCACCAGCAGTTCGACTAATGACGGTGCACCTGGTCAAAATGCCGAAGCGGCTGAGGGCGGTGGAGGCCGCTTTGGCGGAGGTGTGCCACGGCTCTCCGCCGAAAAGGGGCTCAATCGCTTTGTCTGGGATCTGCGCTATCCTGATGCCAGCCGCTTTCCGGGAATGATTCTCTGGGCCGGCATGACCAGTGGCCCCAGGGCCATCCCCGGCACTTACCAGATCAAGCTGACCGTTGATGGCAAGACCGTCAGCGAAAACTTTGATCTCCGCAAAGATCCACGCATCCCAACCACCGATGAGGAGTTCCGTAAGCAGTTCGATCTGCTGCTTAAAATTCGCGATAAACTGACCGAAACTCACGACTCGATCGTCAATATTCGCGACATTCGCAAGCAGGTCAACGACTATGCTGTCCGTGTCAGGTCCCAACCCGAGGCCAAACCCGTCGTTGAGGCCGCGAAGGCCCTCAGCGACAAGCTGACCGCCATCGAGCAGGAACTTTACCAGACCAAAAACCAGAGCAGCCAGGATCCCCTCAACTACCCGATCCGGCTCAATAACAAGCTTGCTGCCCTCGCCGGATCGATTGCCGGTCCTGACTCACAGCCGACCGACCAGCATTTCGCCGTCGCTGAAGATCTCATCGGCCGCATCGATACCCAGCTCGTCGCGCTCAGGCAGATCATTGCCACCGATCTGCCCGCCTTCAACAAGCTGATACGCGATCAGAATATCCCGACCGTCAGCGTTAAGCAGTAGCCCGCAGCAGCCGATAGTCGGAAAAGACAACCGCCGCAGAGAGCTCGTGAGATGGAAGTCACCTCACGAGTTCTCTGCGGTTGTCTCTTTTCCGGCCCGATACCACGACGTTGCGAGAGGATATCGCCAGCCCGCATTCCTGATCGTTTAAAATCGATAATTGTAGCGCAGGGCGAAGCCTCGGCCGGGAGCATCAAGTCCCCAGCTGGTGCCGCGGTAGTTTTTGTCATTGAGGTTATCGATGATGAAGACAAACTGGTGGCTTTCGTTGAGGTTGAGGCCGACGCGAATGCCTCCGGTGAGATAACCAGGGATGTAGCTGAAAAGAGGGGCTCCGGCACCATTGCCGAGGAGGCGATTCTGAATCTGGGTGAGGGTTTCACCGGTGGCGATGAGGAGATCATCAGCGGTGCCGAGTCTGGCATCGGGGCCGGGGGCAATGAGGCCGCGCACGGTGGCACCGCGGCGGAAGAAGTTCTGGATGGTCGAGCGTGTGCGGGTGGCGCCGATGCGTCGATCCTCGAGATCGAGAGTCGAGAGTCGCGTCTGACGTCTGGCGCCGTGCAGCCAGGGCTCGATCCAGAAGCGGCCTCGGGGATGGGTGTAGCGGATGCGCAGGCTGCCCTGGGGGGCGGGAGTCCCGCCCTCGATGGTTGGTGGCAGTCCGGTTATCCTGTCGGCGGCGTGCAACCAGGTAAAGTTCTGGCCAAAGGTCCAGTCGCGTGAGATCTTCAGGTCGAACTTCTGCTCGATGCCTTTGATGCGTGCATTGCCAAAGTTGGAGCGGATCAGCACCGGGTTGGTTGCGGCAGGAACGAAGACGCCACCATTGGCGTTCTGCGAAGTCACCTGCTGATCACCAAGCTTGAGGCCGACCGCTCCCGGCGGCAGGATCAGCGTCTGGAGGGCAATGTTGCCACGAATATCATTAATGAAGCCATTGAGGTCGAAGTCGACGCGGCGACGGTGGAGATGGAGTCCGGCTTCGTAATTCCAGCTGGTCTCCGGCCTGAGTTGAGAGACGGGGATGCCGGTTGAGACGGCGGTGCTGCCGCCGGTGGAGCCGATCGTTGCCCCGCGGCCGGCGAGGTCGACGGCGTTGGCCTCAAAGCCATTGCCGGTCAGGCCCAGCGTCCCAAGGTCGGTGATGCTCGGCGCACGAAACCCGCGGCTTGCCTGTGCCGAGAGGTTGAGCCCTTCCGTGATTGTCAGCACAGCCCCGAAGCGCGGAGTCACCGCACTTGCCGTCAGTCGGTCGTCCGGCCATAAAGGCCGCCCACCCACCAGCGGACTTCGTGAAGCGAGGGACTCATACGCCGTTCGGCCGAACCGCAGCGCCCCGACCAGCCGCAGCCGCTCCGGCAGTACCGTCAGCACATTCTGCACGTAGATCCCGAAATTCCCGTATCGCGCTCCATCAGGTACCCGCGGACGCGCCTGCGCAATGGCCCCGGTTGCCGGATCGAGCGTGAAGGACGGCGCTCGCACGCTGTCGCGGTAGTACTCACCACCAATCGTCAGCGAGTCATTCCTCATCTGTTTTGAGGCCTGAATCTGTCCGCCGTGCACCACCGTCCGCTCCGGCTGCCGGGTAATCACTCCCAGCGGTTTGCCGTTGCCTCCCTGGTTGACTCTCTCCTCGCGCTGGGCGTTGAACGAATATGATCCCGAGACCGTATCGAACCAGCCGACACGCAACCGCTCATAACGAGCGTAAAAAAAGTCGAACATGAAATTGCGCAGATCGGCGATCAGGTTGCCGTCACCGCCAATTGTCTGGTCGAAGCGCTTGCCACCATCAATCTGCCCGCGCTGGTAATGGAATGAAAGAAAGTCGAGGTCGCTCAGCCGCAGGCTGAGCTTGGCCATCCCCCCGTACTGCGTAAAGGCGGTATCGGTTGAGCGCTCACCCAGGATCGTGTCAGAACGAATGCCGAGAAACCGTGTCACCGCCGAGTGCGACTCGAACCCGCCTCCCGGTCGAACAGTGCTGCTTCGATGTGAGGAGATGCTGATCAGCCCCGCCGCCCGATCGTTGCCAACCGTCAGCAGCGTCTGACCACCAAAACTGTGGTCGGCGCTGTTGTAGTGCGTGCCGACCTGCCCGTGAATCTCCGTCGGCCCGGCAGTGAAGAGCGGTACCTTCGTCATCAGTTGAACGCTCCCGCCGAGGCTGTCACTGCCGTACTGCGCGCTGTTCGGACCGCGGATCACCTCCACCGCACGCAGATTGGAGGCATCATTGAGATTGAAGAAGCTGTTGATTCCACCTCGCGCCGTCGATGTCGAAAGGCGAATGCCATCAACATAGCCAACCACCTTCGCTCCGGTCAGCCCCCTCACGAAGATCGCTCCGATGCTCGGACTGGTACGCTGCAACTGCAACCCCGGCTCTTCCTGCGCTGCCTGCGCCGTTACCGCCAGTGCCCGCTGCGTCAGCTTATTCTCCTCGATGACGTTGACCTGCTGAGTCGTCTGATCCAGCGACTGCACCACCCCGATCTCCGCTGTTACCGTCACCTCTTCGACCAGCTCTACTGCGCCGAGCCGGATCACCACCGGCGCTGCCCCGTCAGCCGTGACCGTGATCGCCACCCGCCTCGCTCCCAGTCCCCGGTAGGCCCCGACCAGCAGCTCATAAGTCCCCGGTGCCGAACCGCGCATCTTAAACTCACCGCGCTCATCAGTCACCGCTGTCTCCACCACCGCCTGCCGCGCGTTGAGCATGCTCACCGTTGCCCCCGCCACTGCCGCCCCTGTCAAATCGACTACCCTGCCCGCGGCTATTGCCCGCGCCTGCCCGATCGTCACCATTGCCAGAATCGCCAGCACCAACAACAGCCTGACAATATTCGTAAGATGGCTATGTCTCGTCACTGATACTTCCTTCCAGATAATTGTTGATCCGGACGCGAGAAATTCAGCAGCAAGTTTAGTCAAAATGGCGAGACGATTCAAAGGAGTTTGCAAGAGATGGCAGGGCTCGGGGGCACCCGGCAGCGACCAGAGCAGGCAATATTGGGAGAGCCCACTGCTGCCTCTTCCGATGTCGGCTGTGTCTGTTCAGCTATCTTAACTGCCATTTTCAATCGACGGGTTATCACCTCTTTGTCGATTTTGTATGAATGAGAACCGAAAACCAACTGGTGTCAACGGTGAATTCTGCCTCCGGATTGCCATTTTCACGCAATGATGACTGTGCGCGCATAATCCCCTGGCCATAACGATTGACATAGCCGATGGCGCGCATCGCTTCAGCAATCACCGGATTGCGATAATCATTCCTTTCAGGGAAATGCCCGGCGGCTTCACCGTAAAGCCCGCCAGGGTTTTCGATCCGGATATGGTCAGAATACCAGTAGAAACGAATCGGTGTATTCGACTGGTAGCTTCGGTGCATGACAGCGTTCAACAGGAATTCCCGGACTGCAGCCTTTGGATAATCACGAACCATTTCCTCTTGCAGGGTTGAGACAAAAACGGGCCGTTGTCTGACGTTAACGTCTATCAGCAGATCAAGCGTCTTCAGTACGGTCGCGAGGTCACCGTGAATCTGCTTGTCATCAATCACCTCGCTTGTCGGGTCATTTCCGGCAAGCCGAAGAAACTGGACATATGCGCCGGGCAGAAATGTCACCGGTCGTGGGGCAAAGAGCAGTACTCCGGCATTGGTTGGACATTTCTGGTTCAAATTGTAAAACCGCAGGCTGGCGAGTTGTTGTTCGAGCGTTCGATGATTTGCAGCGATGACCTCTTCCGAGAGAGCGTGTTTACGATAGCCTATCAGGAAAAGATCCTGATTCAGATCTGACAGCCCTGCTGAGTTGCAGGGGGCTGCGTCATAGGTGTGTGCGAGTGCAGTGCGTCGTTCGGTAAGAACACGCTCTTCCTGTTCATTCGCTATCGCTCTTCGCGGCCCAACCCGAATCCACACTTGTCCTTTGTAGCGGACGGGGGGGAGATCAGAAGGCTGAACTTCAACAACTGCAAGTTCTCCCGCTGGAGTGTCTATTTTTCTGACACTCAACATTGGTAATGGCAAAATATTGCCATCAGATCTGAGAGCTGCAAGATTTTGCAGTAACTGATCAGATACTGTCAGCCCACTTGGAGAACCATTATCATCGACTCCGATTACCAGGTATCCCGGTTGCCGATAGTTTGGCAAATCATTGGCGAATGCACAGATAGCTTGAGCAAATTTATCCGTGTTGCTGGTCGAAGTCGTGCGCTCAATCCGTTCTGATTCAGGATCGGCCAGCAGATTTAGTAATTGCTCAGGTGTATACATTATTCGACACTCCCGGTATAGCCAAATAGAAACAGCCAAATAGAAACAGCCAAATAGAAACAGCCGACATCGGAACAGGCAACATTGGAACATGTCCCTGATTCGCGGTGATTCCAGCGTGCAGTCTCCCAATGTTGCCTGTTCCGATTCAGTTTGCAAGGACATTATCTCTCCCGACATGCTGGAACGAAGGATTGACCATCAGCAGGCAGAATAGCAACTATCAACCGTTCATCCTCAACAAGCCTGGCCGGGATGAAGAGGCAATCACTTACGGGAAGAGCCGGCAAAGTAAAAAAGCGGCCCCGACTAATCGAGGCCGCCGTCGAGTCATGATAATCCTTTCAGCCGGTTAATCATCGATCGACTGCCCGACGAGCAGTCGAAACTTCCAGCCGGTATCATCCGGACCATTATCGCGAATCTGCTTCATGAGGATGCCAATGGTCTTCTCCTTCGGATCGGCGAAGAACTGAGTGTTGAAATACCCGCCCCAGTCAAAAGTGCCGGCGCTGCCCTGGCCGCCAACGCCGACCCCTTTCAACGTCACCAGACCAAAGGCAAGTCCGTATTGCGAGTTTTCGTTCGTCCAGTATTCACGCCCCATCTGCGGCTGCATGATCGTCTCGATGGTCGTTCGACTGAGGATGCGCACTCCGCCGAGCTCGCCACCATTGAGGTACATTTGCAGGAAGGTGGCGTAATCATATGAGGTGCTGCAGAGGCCGGCCCCACCGGAGAAGAAGGACTTTGCCCCTTTGATCGGGTAGTCGGGATCATAGAAAGTGACAGGGTAGCGCACCCATTTACCGTCGACCGGTTTCTGGACGGCGACAAGGCGGCCGGCCTTCCCGGCTGGCAGGTAGAATCCGGTATCCTTCATGCCCAGCGGATCGAAGAGTCGCTTTTGCAGGAAGACGTCGAAGGGCATGCCGGAGACGACCTCGATGAAGCGGCCGAGGACATCGAGCCCCTCGCTGTA
>CAIKMY010000248.1 GCA_903828635.1 uncultured Acidobacteriota bacterium | reverse complement strand
AGGCAATTTAAGTAAGCAATTTAAGTAAGCGATTTAAGATGGAGATAACCGGAATGAATTGTCAGGAGACCAGAAAAGCGATCGATTCAGGGATTGGGCGTGAGTCGTTGTCGGGTGAGGCAGCGCTCCACGTCGATCTTTGTGCATCGTGTCGTCGTCATGCGCAGGAGATGAGATCGCTGATGGCTCTGCTGCATTCCCAGCCACGAGTCGAGGTACCTGGAGATTTTGATTTTCGCCTGAAAGCACGGATAGCGCGGGCGGAGAGGGAGCAGCATCAGCGAGCGGCAAGCGTCCCGGCGATTGGTGGAGAGTTCTTCACGAAGCTCTGGTCGGGAGCCTTCTCGTCATTCTCCTGGTCGCAGGCGACGGCGGCGATGGCAGCGCTTGCTCTGGTGGTTGGAATTTCGACATATCAGATTTATCGTCACAGCGAGAACGTGCCACAATCAGCCACCCCGGCGGTTGTGGTCCGGGTTGACGCTCCGGCGCAGATCAAGTCAGCGCCATCGGTAGCAATGACAGAGAGCAGGAACACCAGAGTTGCGGCTGAGGCCGCCGGTGTCAGGGCCGCTCGTGAGATGGCGGTATCGGCTCCTGTCGAGACAGAGGAGAGTGAGATCGGCGGTGACTGGCGTGGTTACAATCACGAGCGGAGTCAGATGGTCAGTGCCTCGCAGCAGATGACGTTGATTGGTGCCGAGGTGGCCTCTCAAGTGAGCGGCAAGGCACCAGCTTATGTTCCCTCGATCTGATGTGCCGATATTGGGCAAGGGAAATGACGGTTCGACAGATATCAAATTATGATTCAGGCCGCAGGGATTTGACGTGCCCTGCGGCCTGCTTACTTTCCCCGCTTTAAGCTTCACGGATGCACCGGCCAACCAAACAAAGGCCAGTCAGTCTGGCCCTCGACATTTCCAACAGTAATTCGACCATTTTCGTATCGCTCATGGTGGTGATGGTGCTGCTCAGTGGCGTGGCAATGGCACAGGGCAGTAGCGGCGGAAGGCGGGGAGGTGTCGCATCCGGGAGGCCGAAAGTGGCGGAGGCGGGGCGTCCGTTGCTGCGACAGGATGAGCCGAAGGGCTGGGTCTGGGTAACGCAGACGGTCGATATTTCACGTCAGCTGGGTAGTGAAAAGGAGATCATGACGCTCGATGGCGAGCCTATGCCTTCACTGATCAGGAAGCGGGTAACGCTTGGGCTGGTGCTCGATGATCAAGGGCATATTGCCACGCGCCTGATCGATGTGACGCCGCAAAATCCGCCAAAGGCGGTCACGGTTCGTTCGATTGAGACCCGGTCAGTTGAGGCGGTCTTTCTGGGAATGGATCTGGTCTCGGGGATCTGCATACTCAAGGCTGAGGGAAGCAGCCTGGCACCGGCACGATTTTACCAGCCCGATCCGCTGCCGGCCAGATTCAATATTCAGCTTTACGGCTTCCACCCCAACCAGCGGATGAGCATGAATGCGGCGATCGTCCTGAGCAGTCCGCGACGAAACACCTATTCGGGTCAGATTGCGAGAGCGATTGGAGATTTTCGCTACCAGCCGGATAAACCGATATACCACCTGCTGACACCAAAGCTGACGGCAGTCCAGGATGGCAGCCTGATTCTGGGTCCCGGCAAAAGTGTCTTCGGGGTGGCAATCTATGACAGTAATAATGTTCGGGGAGAGGCCCTCGTCTACACGACAGCGAAGATCGCCGGCATTGCCGAGTCGATCATCAGATCGCGCCAGAGCATCAGCTATGGTTGGTTTGGTGCTACGGGTCGGGATGTGATTCTCGGTCCGACGGCAACAGGGACACGAAGGTCGAATGATGAGGCAGGGGTGCGGATTATCGCGGTTGCTCCGGATAGTCCGGCGGAGAAGGCGGGGGTGATCCCCAAGGATATTCTGCTGAGTATCAATGAGCAGCGTATCCTTAACTATGCGCAACTTGCCAGCCTGATTCGGCAGTTGCCACCGGACTCTGACATCATAGTGCGGGTAAGGCGCGACTCCGAAGTAATGACACTGAAGGCGAAGCTGGTGCCGGTGCCATCGGCCGACCCGGCTCAGCAGATTCTGGCCTTCTCCGAGAGGCTGAAAAAGATGGAGGACGAACTTTCAAGCCTCGGGAAAGAGAGTCCAAACCTTCGTGAACTCGAGTTGCGGATCGAGAAGATGAGGCTCTTTCTGAGTGCGGTGACGGTGCCGGCACCACCAGAGATCAGGCTGAGAGTCTTTTATGGTATCGAGGCAATGCCGCTGACCGGCCAGTTGATGAACCATTTCGTGGTGACGGGTGGCCTGCTGATCACCGGTGTGGCTGAGAGATCGCATGCCGCAGAGGCCGGCCTGAAGGCTGGCGATGTCGTCGTGCGGATCGGCAGCGAGACAGTCCGGGATATGGCGTCCCTGCTGATCGGCCTCGACAATATCCAATCATCCAGAATTACGCTGACCATCGTCCGCAATCGTGAAGAGAAGTCGATCCTGATGAGCCGGTGAGGCCGGCGCTTTTCTTCGATCGGCACCTGGCACCCCGCCAATAAATTGGTGTCTAAATCAGCCAAAACAGAGACAGTCGATATCAGAACCAGTCCCTGATCAGGAATCAGGAGACATGTCTGCATCAGCCCGCATTTCTCATCAGAATTTCCCGGAGCGCCGGATATCACTTTCAGCACCCCGGAATCAGGCTGGTGAGATCAGTTTGCCCCGAGCGCATACCAGCCCGGAGCAACGCCCTGGGAACCCTGCCCGACAGCCCCCCGGCGTTTTAAAGGAACGCCGCATAGTGCCAACGATATTATTGGTTTCGGCCTCCGTTCAGCCTGCGCGAGTCCGATCAGATCTCGTTTTTGATAAGATTTGATAAGAATTGAGCAAAAATTACCCCGGTGTTAGAAAATATATCCGGAATTATAAGATTTATATCTCCCGCCTGTGCTAAATAATAATTGCCCCCCCACAAGTCTGGTGATTGGTTAATCTTGCTTATCAAACGCTTGATCGATCACCTGGCACACCCCTTTAATTCCATTTACCAATATTTGGCAGCAACAGGAGAAAAAATGATTACCAGGATTGAAACCGCCGATGACTTCCGCCAACACATCAATACCGGGGAATATTGCATGGTCGCCTTCAATGCGAGTTGGTGCGGTCCGTGCAAAATGATGAAGCCTGTCCTTGACAGAATGTCAGAGACCTATCGCACCGTGAAATTCTTCGAGGTCGATGTCGATGAGCTTGAAGATATCTCTGCCGAGGCTGGTGTCTCCGCTATGCCGACCTACATGATCTATTCGTGGGGGAAAGTGATCGACCAGCTTGTCGGAGGCAGTGAGGTAAAGTTTGAAGCCTTGGTAAAAAAATATGACGGAATCCCCATTCCCCCGAACCCACAGTCAGAGTACGTTACGGTCTTGGACTACGTGGATCGGAGTGATGACAAACATTATAAGCAGGTCCGCAAGTAGCAGAGAAGGATCGACTGCTTTCAGAACGGTGCAGAGATGAACGATGGGCGAATATTTCTGTTATCGAATGGGACGTTTCGTGACCTATACGCCATGGAGACGTCCCGACTACCAGCGGCTTCGCGGGCTGCTCGAAGCGGTCAGGAGTGAAACCGACATTCTGCCGCGATATGGACTCCACCTTCTGGGTGGAGTCCTGTTCGATTTCGCGGCGACCTGGGATGTTGACCTGTGCCTGACCGGACCATTCGCGAGTCCTGAGCGGCTTGAAGACGACATCGATACGATAAACGACCTCGCCTTCAATCGTTTTGAGCTGTTACTCGATCTACAGTGGATGCCGGAGCCACCGCCGGAGGTTGGGTATGAAGAGGTCCTTGCCCCCGGTTTCGTTCACCACCATCTGCGCTTCATTAAGACGACCTGCACGGTCTTTCACCGCGGCCGCGATATCCGTGTCACCGACCTGCGTGATCCCGAGCTTTTTCGCACCGAGGAGATCACCCGCTTGACCGAGTATCTGATCGAGGGCCACCACTCCGCCTATCCCGGCCCAAGCGGCAAGTTCATCGACCGGATCCTTGCCAACCCCCACCGGAGACTGAAGACCTCCTTCGATGTCGAAACCTTCCTCCGTGAGGACGAAGACTACTTTCTCCGCAATACCAACCGCTGATCACCAGTTCGCCGTTGATGCATTACGGAGCATTCGACACTTTGATGGAAACAAGAGCAGGGCAAGCGCATTGTGAATTGAGAATTCTACGCAGATAATCCTCATGAAGTGCAGCTTTAAGCCGTTTGATCCGGGTGCCACCCTTTTTAGTCTGATCACGGCGTAGCAGGTTGAGCACCAAACGCCGCTGCGACGCGGCCCGGGCACTGATAATCTCTATTGATTCCTGTCCTTGAGCTTTGTTGTGGGCTCCCCGCAGCGTTTTGCCGTCGAGTGCCATTACTTCCCCTTTTGACCTGCTCATTGACCTGTTTCGACAGGCACCGCTCGAACTCTCCGGGTTCAATGATGCTCAGGACTCGCCCGAATGTGTCGTGTGACGGAACACCGTGAGACAGGTCAGGAAATTGTGTAAGCCGGTTTTTCTTTGCTTTACCAATGGCTGTCATACCGGTGGGCCCTTCGACTCCGGAAATCATTGCGCATAGCCCTGCCGGTATTATGTAAATCAGTTTATGTCGTTTACATCGATCAATTCGGGGATCAGATAAATCAGAAAAAACTCAATCATCTTCGGGATCGAGATCTCTCGGGACACCATGGGAGCCACTCCTTGGTTCCGGATGTACTTTCAGACCTGTCATCTCCTGTTTGTCAGGCATCTTCATAATGCGATTGCCCTGAGTCAATTACAGGAAAGAGGCGCAGAAGATGATGGAGACTTCAGCCTGAGTCGATAATCTGTTAGTCTGTATCACTAAAATATCGACCTGCTGCAAAGGCAATAAACTGAGAAGCGGTGATGTGGCTGGAGACCGGCCCGGCTTCCGGTTCCGGGCTGAGTATCAAGATGTCAATATCGGCGAAAGTCAGCACAATCGTTTATGTGGTCATCAGCTTTGAGATTGGAATTCTGCTGATGATCCTTCCCTGGTCTGCGCAATTCTGGGAAAGCAATCTCTTTCTTTTCCTGATGACGGAAAAGTTTCGTGCCGGCTGGCTGCCCGGAGTGGTCAACAGCGGGTGGGTAAGAGGAGCAGTGACCGGTCTTGGGGTTGTCAATCTGCTCTTCGGCCTGCGCGAGATTTCCAGCTTTCGGCGGAGAGCTGAGGATGCGGTAACGAATGGCAGCGATGAGGAGCAGAATGCCGGGGGCGAGTCTGCCGAAGCGCCGGCCGCTGGTATATCTGATCAGCGACCGTCCGGGCATGAGTGAACCCGGCCGGATATTGAAAGACAAGGAGTGCTGGAGACGGCAGCTGGCAGCAATCAGCAGGGCGGTCGAAGGCGGCTGCCAGTTGGTGCAGATACGAGAGAGAGATCTGCCGGCAGCGACGCTGGCGGGGTATGTGCGCGAGGCAGTGGCGAGGGTTGAGGGCAGCGGGGCGCGCGTCCTGGTCAATGATCGGCTTGACGTCGCACTGGTGGCGGGGGCAGATGGAGTACACCTGCGCACGACATCGCTGCGAGCAGCCGATGTCCGCCGGGTCACAGAAGACCACGGTCTCGCTGATTTCCTGATCGGGGTCTCGATCCATTCGCTGCGCGAGGCAATCGTGGCCGGCGAGGGTGGAGCCGACTTTGTTGTCTGCGGGCCGGTCTTCGATACGCCATCCAAGCGGGGGATGGGAGAGCCGCTCGGGCTGGAGAGGCTGAAGGCCATCTGCGAATCGGTACCGATTCCGGTGATTGCCCTTGGCGGCATCAGGCTTGCGGGCATCGATGATGTGCTGGCGACAGGGGTAGCGGGCATCGCCGCCATCGGCCTCTTTCAGCAGGGAGAGACTCAGCGCGAAATAGTTGCCGACATTCTTGCACGATATCCTGCCCAATAATTGACGATCAACATAAGCCGGGATGAACCTGCATATGATTACCAGACTGAATATCGGTGTCACACTCCTCTTCGCGCATTTATTATTGATGACGACCATGGCGATGGGGCAGTCACCACCAGCAACTACGCCTGAGGCAATTGCTGAAGAGACGATCCGTCATTTTCAGGCGATCCTGCGACTTGACACGAGCAATCCGCCGGGTAATGAAATCCTGGTGGTCGAATATCTGCGAGGAGTATTTGAACGCGAGGGGATCGAGGTGAAGACCTTCGCGCTCGACCCGAAACGGCCGAACCTGGTAGCGCGGCTGCGCGGCAGTGGTCAGAAGCGTCCATTGCTGATCATGGGTCATACGGATGTCGTCACGGTCGATCCGGCCAAATGGAAGCATCCGCCATTTTCAGCGACGCGTGAGGGTGGCTACATCTATGGTCGCGGAGCCATTGACGACAAATCGAGTGTCGTCGCCGGTCTGATGACCATGTTGAGATTAAAGCGCGAGAAGGTGGTCCTTGACCGGGACGTGATCTTCCTTGCCGAAGCGAGTGAGGAGGGCGGAGGGCCCAATGGCATCACTTTGATGGTGGAGAAGCATTGGCCGGAGATCGAGGCGGAATACTGTTACGCCGAGGGTGGCGGGGTTGTGAGGACCGGCGGACGGGTTGAGTTGGCAACGGTCGCGACAACGGAGAAGATAGCGCACACGGTCAGGGTTGTCGCTCGCGGCGTTGCCGGCCACGGCTCGGTTCCGCTGCGAAGCAACGTGATTCTCCATTTATCGCGAGCAATTGTGAAGGTCGCCGAATGGATGCCGCCGATGCGGCTCAACGAGACAACACGCCAGTACCTTGAGCGACTCGCGGCAATCAGCCGTCCGGAGGAGGCGACGCGCTTTCGGCAGCTGCTTGGTGGGGGAGACACGACCGCGGTTGAGGAGTATTTCGCCGTCAACCTGCCGCGCCTCTCGTCGACGTTGCGAACATCAATCTCTCCAAACATCGTCAAGGGAGGCTATCTCCGCAATGTCATCCCGTCGGAGGCGGAGGCAACGCTTGATATCCGTGCGCTTCCGGACGAGGACTTCCCGGCATTCCTCGACAAGCTGCGCCAGATCGTTGGCGATCCGGCGATCGAGATCAGCGAATTGAAGGGAGGGGCCACCAGACCGGGTGCCCCTCCGAGTCGTCTCGACACCGAGGCATTTCGCATCCTCGAAGCTGCCAACAGGAAGCTTTATAACGTGCCGACCCTGCCGACAATGATGACCGGTGGCACTGATATGGCCTATCTGCGTGCGCGTGGTGTCCAATGTTACGGTATCGGCCCCCTCATCGACAGCGAGGATGGCCCCCGTGGCTACGGTGCACACAGTGACCAGGAGCGCATCCTCGAATCCTCTCTCCACAGTTTTGTCAGATACCACTGGCAGGTCGTCACCGACCTTGCCCGCAAGCAATAGCCCGCTCAGCGAGGTGGCAGGACACTGTCGCCTGTCCACCTGTCGGAGATCGTCAGCGTTGGGGCAATGATCAGCGGGCGGAAGGTTGCCCAGCCACGCAGGAGGCAGGTATTGAACGTCGCCTCGAGTCTGGAGTTGTCCTTCAGACGGATCTCGCAGCGAGTGCGGGTGATGCGGCCCCGGCCGCGATACTCCTGATCGTTGTCAGCCCGACGGAAGACATAGTCGCCGGTGAAGGAATCGAAGAGGAGAAAGTGACGGTTGCGGTCGTCAAGCAGCAGGATATCGAAGACCGAAACATTGAAGCGCCAGGCAGCGGTCAGCCCGCAGAGATCGGTTGCCGTGCAGACGACACTGGTGATCCCGTGCGGAAAGAGGCTGCCGCTGGCACGCGTACAGTTGACACTCACCCCGCTGGTGTTATCGAGAGCGACCGGGGCACCGTAGCTGACCAGCGTACCGAGACGAGCACCTGGCCGCGGGCTGAGGGCCAGAAGGTCAGCCGATCCGGTGATCGCAGGTGGCAGGTTATCGCCAACGACCAGCAGTTCCGCAAGGTTATCCTCAAGTATCGGATCTCCGGTTCGTGCCGTGACCGAGACGATATTGAACAGCCGGTCATCACCACAGATGTCATTATTTCCGCGAAGGATGATCGTCGCCTCTTCACCACTCCCCACGGCAATCTCGTTCCAGGAGACGGTCAGGGAGGCGGTCAGATCGGCACCATTGGGGCCGCAGACTCCTCCGCCGCTGGCGGTGCACGACACCAGAGTCATCTTTGCCGGCAGGGCATCGCTGAGTCTGACGTCGCGTGAGACATCCGGTCCGGAGTTGGCGACCCGCACAGTGAGGGTCAGCGTCCGACCGGCGGCAAGGCTCGCCGCCGAAGTCGTCTGCGTGACGCGGAGGTTGGCAAAGCGCGGCTCTTCATTAAGCAGCACCGAGACAGAGGTGCCGACGAAGTTGGCAGTGGCGATATCGGGTCGGCCATCGCGATTGAAATCCCCGACGGCCACACCGTAGGGCGTCAATCCCGTCGCGAAGTGGTTGAGGTGCGTCGTTGCTGCAAAGGTGCCATCACCCTTCCCCAGCAAGATCGTAACCATCGACGGGTCACGGTCGGCCACGACAACGTCGATGTTGCCATCGCCGTTGAAATCGCCGCCACGCACATCGATCGGGCTGTCACCGGCAGCGTATTCACGCCGCTCACCAAAGGTGAAGTCACCCCTGCCCGGCAGAACGCTGACGACATCGCTGACGACATCGACGACGACCAGATCCGGGCGACCGTCACGGTTGAGGTCGAGGGCCGCCAGCGCCGTGCTGCCGCTGCCGGCAGCAATCGAGGGTAGCGGTGCCATCACCCCATCTCCGCGGTTGCGATAAATGGTCACCGTGCTCGTTCCGGTGCTGGCAACGGCCAGATCAGCAAGGCCATCACCGTTGAAATCGCCGGCCACGACGGCATGCGGATTGAGCTCTGCCGGATAGTCGACTCTCGGTCGAAAACTGCCATCACCATTGCCGAACAACAGCGAGACCGTTCCCTCAAGCCGATTGGCAATTGCCAGATCGGGTCGGCGATCGTTGTTGAAATCGGCCACCGCGATCGCTCGCGGCTCGGCTCCCGTCTGAAAGTCGACACGGCTGAGCCAGGTGCCATCCCCGCGCCCAGCAACAATCGTTACCGTATTGCAGAGATGATTGATCACGGCAAGGTCGAGGTGACCATCGAGGTTGAAGTCGCCGGCTCCGATCCCGATCGGGCAATCGACCCACGGGAACTCAACCGCGCTCGGCACAAACGTACCATCATCCCGCCCCAGAAGAATCGTCACCGTCGCCGCATCCCGATTTGGCACCGCCAGATCGAGCCTGCCATCTTCGTTGACATCGAGTGCCACCACCGTAAAAGGGCTCTTCCCTGCCACATACGTGACCTGCGGCGCAAAGCTGACCGCCCCACCCTCAAACCACGGATATCGATCTGACTGCGCGAGAACCTGACTGGCCACCATCGCCGCCAGCACTACCACACCCACCCCTTCCGCCAACAGTCTGACGAAGGGTCGTAATCCTGTTCTTGTTTGGTTACTCATAAGACCCTCCTCCTCTCCTCATCATCAGCCCGGGCTCCCCTGGCTGTAATCACGATTAACACAGAGGTAAATGCAAGCCGCATTCCGTAGGCTGAGAAGCGGGCCGGGTCTACATTAAAGTACAGCAGGCAGTGATCTTAGGTACACAATAACGAGACTGCGACTGCATGGCTCAGGCAGGGGAATTTTACCAACAGGGGGGTAACTTCACGCTACCAACCTGCATTTCCCATTCTTTATGACTTCGTGGCTTAGCCCGCATTTCTCATCAGTGTGTGGAAAAATGATAGATATCAGGGGGTTGCATCTCGATTCCTTATTCCGGCAGCAAGATGGCGAGCAGGAGAATGCGATTCCCCTGTCTGAATCGCTTTGAATAAGTATGTCCGTGCCGATTCTGCGACTACTGGCGACGCAGCAGGTCACGCCCTTCGGCACCGGGCAGCGAGACTCCAAGCAGGGATGCCAGTGTTGGCGCAATATCGCGCATATCGATTCGGCCGAGGTTGCGTCCCGGGGTGATCCCTCTGCCGGCAATGAAGAATGAAGAATCCATCGCGGCAAGGCTCGGTAGAAAGCCATGGCCGCCTCCGGGAGCTATCGCCCTCGTCAGCGGGGGCTCAAACCCGCCACCGAGGTAGTATCCCGGCTTCGTGCCGACAACGAAGGCCGCCCCCGGGAAGCCGCCGCGACGGGCGATCTCCTCTCCCTCATAGACGGCAGTAAGGGCGCTCCCGGAAGCCTCGGAGAGTTGACGAAGCGTTGCCCGAACTTTGCGGCGCGCCTCCTCATCGGTTGGATCGTGAAGCATTACCGCGCCGGAACCACCGGAGTTCCAGACCATTGCCCGCCAGGATGAGACGCGCCCACGCTCATCAATCGTGATCAATCCAGCCTCGCGTAACGCGACGTTGAGCCGGATCTCGCTGGTTGTTGGCAGAAAACCATGATCGGAAACGACACAAATAAACGCCTCTCCCCCTCCGGCCCTCTGCGCCGCCGCACGCACGATCCCGACGGCTCCGTCGATCTCTTCCAGCGCCGAGAGGGCCTCGGGGCTATCGGGCCCGTGAGCATGCTCCACCTCATCGAGGCCGGCGAAATAGGTCGTCAGCAAGCGTGGCCGCTTCGTCTCCAGCAACCAGGCATTGAAAGCTGCCCGTCGCAGATCGGCTCTGACCGTGTAATCATAACCTTCCGGGTAGGGACCGATTGCCTGCTCCGCCTCCGTCAACAGCCCTGGTGTCGATAGGGCACGGATCAGCTTGCGATCATCCGCGGTGCCTGCACGCCACATCTGTACAATATTGAAATCGATTCGTGCACCGACCGTTACCGGCCAGTCGACACTTGCCGTCCGCAAGCCGGCTCCGGCACAGGCATCCCACAAAGTCGGTACCCGGATATCCTCGGCATACCAGTACCAACCACCCTGGTTTCTGGCGAGGGGGTCGAACGGTGTGTTGGCTGTAATCCCGTGACTTGCCGGAGAGACTCCGCTGACGAGGGTGGTATGGCTCGGATAGGTGACGGTTGGCAGCACTCCCGTCACCGCCTCGGCATGTGCCCCCTCGCGCAACAGCCGGCGCAGATTGGGAATTCTGAGACCGTACTCATCCGCCCTGAGCAGATAGTCCGGCTTCAACCCATCGATCGAGATCAGAACCACCGGTGGCCTGCTGCCGCGCGTCACCAGCACGGGCAGCAGCACCAGCAATACTGCCAGAATAATCGTCCGCATCCCTTCCATCCTCCTGATCAGAGACGGCATTGTCGCCACGGCCGTCTTTACTGCAAGGAAGATGATAGATTCATCGGACGATTAAGGAAAGGCTGAGGAGACGCCCGTATCGCGAGGCGGCGACACCACGAGCGCGACCACTGCCCTATTCGTCGAGATACATCCCCGACCCGACGATCAGAGTCTCACCGCCGACGGTCACCCGGCGGACGTAGCTCTGCTTGTGAGCGGGATTGTTCTGACCCGGCCTGAACCAGTAATAATCGACCCAGCCGCTCCCCTCCCTCATCGCGACATCAATACACTCTTTCGCCACCAGCTTGCCCTTGACATCACGCATCTCCATGAGGTTTTTCCCCTCAAGGCCTGGTTGTGCGGGGTTGACCAGTTCGACCCCATCGGTCGAATCGACAAAGACATACGAATCCATAAAGACGAACGGGCCGGCCTTGTCTCGCAAAATATCGAAGGCTTCCCTGCCCCGCTCGGCAATCAGCTCGGCAGCACGGTCTACGGCATCGATCACCAGCATCCGGTCGAGCTTCATATTGTAGACGCCACTCCCGACGATATACTCCCTTCCGGAAGGAAAGGTCACCCGCCTGACAAAGGTCGATTTCCAGGTCGGGAAGATGTCGCCCGGCTCGGGATACATGTAATGGACCCAGCCCTCGCCCGTCGGACAGAGAGCGGCATCGATGATCATCTTCCCGACCGGCTTCCCAAGGATATCCTTCATGCCATGGACATTCTCACCCTCCAGTTCCGGATTGGCCGCATGGAGGACTCTCGTTCCATCCGTTGTCCAGACAAAGAAGTAGTTGTCTCCCTGAAACCACTTTCCACCACGCTGACGAAACTCGGGGAAAGCCCCCTCACCGCGGGCTGCAAGCAGCTCCGCTCCATCGCGAACCAGCGTCATCAGCTGCGCCGGCGTCAGCCGACCGGCAACCAGCGGTGCCTTTGGAGCATCGGCAAGGTAGACTCCACAACCGACCAGCAACCAGCGATCGCCAATCTTCGCCCGTTGCACATAGGCCGACTTGCGCGTCGAGACATTCTCGCCCGGCTTTGGCCACATATAGTCGATCCAACCCGACCGGCCCCCGCGCACCAGGCTGAGCATCTCCCTTATCGGCTGCTTCCCGGCGGTATCTCGCAGATTGAGCAGGTTGCGCCCTTCAAGGTTGGGGAACCCCGGATTGACCAGATCGACTCCGTCCGGATCGATGACGAAGATGTAGGTATCCTTGACCATAAACGCTCCTGTTTGGTCACGGAACAGCGAGAATGAACCAGCACCATCCCTCTCAACCCGTGCGACAGCATCACTCACCAGATCGACCACGAAGGTGCGCTCCATCCGATCGTTATAGAGTCCTGCGCCGACAATGAATTCCTGCCCCGATGACGTCATCACCCGTCGGACATAGCTGCTCTTCCAGCGCGGTAAAAGCCCCCCGGGAACCGCCCAGCGATAGTGATACCAGCCGTTATCCCGCCCCGGACGACTCGCGGCATCGATCAGCCCCCGGACGATCGGCTTCCCGTCGATATCCCGCAGTTCCAGTTCGTCCCTGCCCTCGAGCGCCGGATCGGGATGAACCAGCATCCTTCCCCGTGGATCGACAATGAAAATATATAAATCACCCTTGCGCCAGCGGCTCTCCCGCAGGCGAAAATCGTCAAACGCCTTCTCTCCACGGCGACGCACCTGCGCGGCCGCATCGTTGACCAGCGACACCAGTTGGCGCGTCTCCTCGTGCTCATAGCCTCGACCACCCTGTGCCCTCGCGGGTGCCCCTGCCCCGCCAACCAGCGGCATCTGCAGCAGCATCACCATTGCAAACACTGGCAGCCCCGGCCAGAGACAATCCGACCCGACTCGCAGATTGTGCCTCAACATAACTCCCTCCTGTTATTGTTCATCATCGCCCGGTATTGGCCATCCCCGTCGCCGGGGGGATTGACAGCGACGGGTGGACAACGCAAGCATTATCAGAGTCGTCGACCAGCAGCATGCTGCTCGGCAGCCGCCTTGCCCGGCATCGTGCCGTGCGCCGTCGAGACGCCAACATTGTATTTGTGCAATTCACCGCTGCCGGTCATCAGCGGTGCCAGAATCCGGCTCACCTCGGCAAAACCAGTTCGCTCATAGGCCTCGGCGTCCTCCTGACGCTCCCACATACTGATACCCAGCGCCTCCTTTCCGTCAACTGAGACCATGGCAATCTCGTCGCGGAAACCGTTATGCTTGCGGAGAAGCGGAATCACCTGCTGCTGAACCGCCTCGTTGAAGGCATCTGCCTGACCAGCTTTCAAATTGATGCGATAAATTCGAGCAAACATATCTCTCCCTCCAATAATATTGATGTAATGACTAAATAGAAACAGCCAACATCGGAACAGGCAACATTGGAAGACGTCTCTGATTCGTGGCGATTCCAGTGCGCAGTGTCCCAATGTTACCTGTTCCGATTTGGTTCTATCGACTGCCCGATCAGAGCGT
>CAIKMY010000247.1 GCA_903828635.1 uncultured Acidobacteriota bacterium | reverse complement strand
CGATCTGCAATAGCAGACGGGTTTGCCAGCAATCAGTAAAGAACAGGCAAGAGCCGGAATTATCAGAGATTAGCGCCATGGCTCTTTGCGCCAATGGCACGCAGCCCCCACACTCCACCGTTTCCCCTGCCTCACACACGATAGTGAAGCTGTTCGACGGCTCTTTTTTAATTTTCATCGCACGTCGAGCGCCACTTTTCGTTCTTTGATCGCCACCGCCCCGCGCCGCCATACCGGAGATTTTCCGGTCGGAATCCAACGCAGGGCAACCAGAATCGGAGATGCCTCTTCTAATTGCGTCGGACAGACAGCAAAGCGGTTGAAGCAGTCACCGAAAGAGTTAACCGACTGCGGCACCCAATCGAGGGTTGTTCAGCAGGATAGATCAGCGGCAGGAGAAGAAGAGCATGAGTGCGGCAATCAAATTGATCGAGCAGCCGAACACCGGGATCACTCCTGGCGATTCACGTGAAAAGACCGCGGAATCATCCTTCAACAATGTCAGCTACTTCGAGTCACCTCAGGAGCAGCGGGTCCGTCGCGCGGGTAGTCAGCACGGGCAGGTTGGGCAGCTCCAGGCCGAAGTCGCCAGCCTGCGCGAGGAATTGCACCTCGCCGAGCGTACCATCGCCCGCTACGAGCAACTGCTTCGCAATGCAATGATTCGCGAAAGGGAGCTGCGCTCGGAGATGGTCAAACATATCTTCTGATCTGCTCGTGCGTTTTTTCAATCACACTTGGCGAAACGCCGGGATCAGGATATACTATTTCACGTTCAGGGTAAGAATATCTCTGCCCCCACTCTGAACGTCCCCCGCCCCTCGAATATCGGTAAGCATCACCTGTGTATGCGCATTGCGCCACACCGGATGCTTCATTGAGGAACACACACGTTCTTTCCAGTAAATACCGAAAGTCAATAACCTGAAGGCTGGTCAATAACCAGCAGGTAACAGGATGGCAGCAAGCTGCAATCCCTTTCGGGCCCCGTTGCAGTTCCAGTAACTACAGGTGCACCACCACTCGTCGCCCCGCCCGGCTTTCCGGGGACGAGATGCACTGCGATGCGAGGTACAATGCGAAGGCTGATTAGTCAATTTATTCGTGACGAACAGGGTCAGGATGTCGTCGAGTATTCACTCTTCCTCGTGCTGATCGGCGCGGTCGCGCTGATCTTTCTCTCAGGGATGGGTCTGAGCGTTAACAGCATTCTCTCGAAGATCGGTCTCCAGCTCGAAAACGTTGCTGAGACGATCTCCTGAAGCTGATGCCCGGGTTGACAAGTGTCAATAAATGCATAGAATGAACATTTCGTTTCATTGACCTGCAACATTGGCGTGGAACGTCTGTCGGGCCGTTAGCTCAGTTGGTAGAGCAGATGACTCTTAATCATCGGGTCGTAGGTTCGAGTCCTACACGGCCCATTCCGGCCTGCTGGTAACAGTAAGGCTGAACTGCTAAGCTGAAAACAAATGGCGGAAGCTGAGATGCTTGTTTCTCTCGCTTCCGCCATTTTATTTGGCTATAAGCCGGGCGGGATCCGTGCGTCAGGCCTTTCTGAAGCTGGCAAAGGTTGCGCCCTGCTCGGCAAGATGCTTGAGAAGTGGGGCAGGTTTCCAGTGATCACCGTGTTGCTGGTGGAACTGGCAGACGCGCTCATAGACTTTGTGCAGGCCGACAGTATCGGCATACCACATCGGGCCGCCGCGCCAGGCTGGGTAGCCATAACCATTGATATAGACGATATCGATATCGGTGGCACGGAGGGCAATCCCCTCTTCGAGGATGAGGGCACCTTCATTGATGAGGGCGTACTGAGTGCGTTCGATGATCTCGTCAGGGGAGATTGAGCGACGCCGGATGTTGGCATCAGCGGTGAGTTTAAGGATGAGGGCCTCGACCTCGGGATCGGGGATGGCGCGGCGATTCTCGTCATATTTGTACCAGCCGGCACCGGTCTTCTGGCCATAGCGACCAAGCTCACAGAGGGCATCGGCAACGAGCGGGTGGCGCACATTCGGGTCATGCAGATGGGCGTGCTCCTTGCGGATGCGCCAGCCGACATCAAGGCCGGCGAGATCACCAACGGCGAGGGGGCCCATCGCCATGCCAAAATTGACGAGTGCGGCATCGACATCCTGGGGGTTGGCCCCCTCTTCAACGAGGAACTGGGCTTCGCGACCGTAGGGATGGAGCATGCGATTACCGACGAACCCGTAGCAGTTACCGACGAGAACACCAACCTTCTTCAGCCGTTTGGCGAGGGACATCGAGGTTGCGATGACCTCTCTTGAAGTAGCGCGGCCGCGAACGATTTCGAGCAGGCGCATGACGTTGGCGGGGCTGAAGTAGTGATGCCCGATGACTGCCTCGGGTCGCGAGGTAGCCGAGGCAATTTCATCGATGCTCAGCGTCGAGGTATTGCTGGCGAGGATGGCACCCGGTTTGGCAACGCGATCGATTTCGGCAAAGATCTCCTTTTTGAGTGCCATGCCCTCAAAGACGGCCTCGGTGATGATGTCGGCCTCCTCAAATCCATCATAGCCGAGTTGCGGCGTGATCAGAGAGAGTCTCTTCTCCATGACCTCAGGAGTGAATCGCCCCTTTTTCACTGAATTTTCGTAATTGCGACGGATGGTCGCCATACCACGATCGAGTGCCTCACGGGTGGCCTCGCGGAGGAGAACCGGGATGCCGGCATTGGCATAGTTCATGGCGATACCACCGCCCATGGTGCCGGCACCGATAACGGCGGCACGGCGAATCTCAATCAGGGGAGTATCTTTCGGGACATCGGGGATGCGTGCGACCTCACGCTCGCCGAAGAAGACGTGGATCAACGCCTTCGACTGATCAGAGAAGAGGCATTCCTGGAAGATCTGAGCCTCACGGGCGACGCCCTCGTCAAACGGGAGACTGGTTGCGGCCTCGACGGCATCGATTGCCGCCAGCGGTGCGGTCATCCCACGGGCGCTTTTCCTGGTCGCCGCGCGGAGGGCCGCGAAGATGGCGGCATTGGTCTCGGGATCACCAAGCTTCTCGTGGCGTTCGCGAGTCTTCGGTGGATGCGCGCCGGAGGGAATTTTCTCTCGCAGAAAGGCGATGGCACCGCCGAGAAGGTCTCCCTCGATAATTTGATCGACAACGCCCAGTGCCAGCGCGCTGGCGGCGCTGATCGGCTGGCCATCGGCGCACATTCGCGCTGCTGCCTCAACGCCGGCAAGGCGCGGCAGTCGCTGTGTACCGGCCGCTCCGGGTATCAACCCGAGCTTGACTTCGGGCTGACCAACCTGGGCCGAGCCCAGTGCCACACGATAGGTAAAGCCCATGGCCAGCTCCAGTCCGCCGCCAAAGGCCGTTCCGTGAATCGCCGCCACTGTTGGCTTGGAGCAGTCCTCGACCGTTCGCACCACCGATGTCAGGTTGATACCGCCGCGACGCTCACCGGAAGTGATCCTGCCAAATTCACGAATATCGGCCCCGGCGACAAAGGTCTGTCCCGAGCCGATCAACACCGCCCCGCTGATCGTTTCGTCCGCCTCAATCTGCCCGATTGCCGCGGCTATCCCCTCAGGCACTCCGGGACTGAGCGCATTCACCGGCGGATTGTCGACGGTGATTATCGCTATCTCGCCATCACGCGTAAATTTCACCAGCTCAGACATTGTTTGATCGCTCCTTCAAAGTAACAGAATGGGAGAGGCGGAAGACAAATCCCCCTGCTTCTCCTGTGTACCCCGCTCTCTCCGGGAAAATAGAGCCATTGTTGCAAAATCGTTGATATCATACCCGCAATCCGTGTACAAGGATTCGATTTCGGAAAGAAGCGGAGGGAGTAGACCAATGACAGACAAACAGCGATGGAGACAATGGGAGAAGGCGGCGACAGGCTGTTCCCTCCTCGCCATCATCATCTTGTTATCCTTCGGTATCGCGGCACAGACACGGGCAGGGCGACAACTGCTGGTGATCTCCGTTGATGGCATGGACTATCGTTATCTGCGAGACGCGGACAAGCTCGGGCTGAAGATCCCCAATCTGCGACGCCTGATGAATGAGGGCGAGGTCACGGAAGGGATCATTGGCGTCTACCCGACAGTGACATGGCCATCACACACAACCCTGATCACCGGGGTAACGCCGGCTGAGCACGGGATTCTTTCGAATCGCCGGCCGCGGAGTGAGGGAGGTGACTACTACTGGGAGACAGGGCTGCTGAAGTCGCGCACTCTCTGGGAGAAGGCAGGAGCGGCGGGGCTGAAAACGGCAGCGATCACCTGGCCGGTGACGGTAGGGGCACGGATCGACTATAACCTGCCGGAATACTTTCAGAAGCGACGGGGTGGGGCAATGGATCTGCCATCGATCGAGTCAAAGGCAACGCCGGGGCTGGTGGCGAGGATCGCGCGGGCATACCCCTCATTTGCCCAGGAGTGGATGGACGATCGGACGCGGGCGCTGGCGACGATCCACCTTTTGAAGAATGAGCGGCCGGATCTGCTGCTGCTCCATTTTGTTGATCTCGATGCGGAGGCGCATGAGCTCGGGCCATTCACTCGCGAGGCAAATGCGGTGCTGGAATATACCGATGAGCTGATTGGTCAGATCCTTGCAGTGGTGCCGCCGGGGATGGTGGTCGCGATAGTCTCTGATCACGGTTTTGAGCGGATTGACAAAGTGATCAACCTTCCGGCAGCGTTAAAGAGGGAGGGGATCAACGGCCAGGTGACGGCGACCCCTGGTTTGGCAATGACCAGGGATCCGGCAGTGGCGGAGTGGCTGCGCCGGGCATCGCGTGAGGGGAGAGACGGTGTTGGTCGCGAGGTGTTGCCGGCGGAGATCAGCAGATTCGCACCCCATCTTGGCACGCCACTGGCGGCCTTCGAGCCGGCCCCGCATCACACTTTTGGCGCGGGTAACGATGAGGTTGAGGGCAGGCCGGCGGAGATTGGCGCGCACGGGCTCTGGCCCGGCCGGAGCGACTATCGTTCAACGCTGATCCTGCGCGGTCCGGGGATCAGGCCGGGTCGCCGTCCGGAGGCCTCGATGCTGACGATCTCTCCGCGCCTTGAGTCGATACTGCTTCCGCACTAAAGGCTGGTGGTTCGTCATCGTTGCGGCGGAGGAAGCGGGCGAGTTCCGGGCTGAGCGGTTCCTGATGGAGAGCGGACGGCGGAGCGAGCCGGGCAATCCGGCCATCGAGGAGGACGGCGAGACGATCGGCAAAGCTTGCCGCCTCACGCTGGTCGTGAGTAACGAAGAGGGTCGTAATTCGCAGCCGTCGCTGGAGGTCGCGAACGAGGAGACGCATCCCCGCGCGCAGCGATTCATCGAGGGCGGAGAATGGTTCGTCGAGCAGGAGAACTCGCGGTTCGGTGACGAGGGCCCGGGCAAGCGAGACCCGCTGCTCCTGGCCGCCGGAGAGTTCGTGAGGCAGACGCGGCCCAAAACCTTCGAGACGGACGAGCGCGAGGGCCTCCTCCACCTTGCGCTCGATCAGTGTCGGCGGAAAACGGCGCATCCTCAGCCCGAAACCGACATTGCCGGCAACCGTGAGGTGCGGAAAGAGGAGGGGCCGCTGAAAGACCATGACGGCTCCACGCCGCTCGGCAGGCAAATCAGTCACCGAACGGCCATCAAACAAAACATCTCCGGAATCGGCATCATGGAGTCCGGCGACGATCCGCAACAGTGTCGTCTTCCCGCAGCCGGACGGACCAAGCAGAGCCACCAGCTCGCCGGGCTCAACCACGAGCGAGACCTCGCGCAGCACCTCCTCATCACCATAGCCGGCGACGATCCGCTCGATAGTCACTCCCGTCGCGCTCATCGCTGCAGGACCCTCTCGCGCCAATCCTTTTCGAGCCTTTCAAGATAGCGGCTGTCGGCCTCCGGCAGCAGGTGGCGCGCCAGTTCTTCGGCTGTCAATGTCGCCGGCCCCCGCGGCAGATTCCCGACACGCGACTGATCCTCGGGCGAAAGACGTCCCGGCTCATGCGGAAAGACGATGCCAAGTGCTCGCGCCTGATCGAGCAGCGCCTCAGGTGACATCAGATAATCAATGGTGACCAGGGCACCGGCAGTATTGGCGGCATTGAAAGGGATTGCAAGGTAACTGTAGTTGCCAATCGTCCCGCTCTCAAAGACGAAGGTGCGCACACTTTGGGGAAAGTCACCCCGCGCAATCTTCTCGCTGGCAAAGCTTGGCGCATAGCTCATGACAAAGTCGATCTCGTTGTTGACAAAGAGACGTTCGGCCTCCTGCGGCGAGGATGGGTAGGTCTCACCCCGCCGCCAGAGGAATGGTCGGGTGTCGTTGAGCCAGGCCATTGTCGCCTCCGCTGCCTGCTGGTAGAGCTGTTCGTCAAAGCCGTTCTCAAATTTCTCCGCACCGCCACCAAAATGGCAGAGAAGGTGGCGAATGAATGCCGAGCCGGTAAAGTCGGGTGGTGCCGGATAGGTGAAACGCCCGGGATGAGACCGAATCCAGTCGCGCAAATCCGCGATGGTGCGCGGGGGAGCGGCTACGCGCTTGCTGTCATAGGCGAGGACGAACTGTGCGCGCTGCCAGGGAGCCTCATAACCCTCGATCAGTGTCCCGAAATCGCGATTCCGCGCCGACTCAGCGTAGAAGCGCAGACCGGGCAGATGCTCGGCAAAGGGCCCCCAAAGCACCTGCCCCTGACGCGCCGTACGAAAATTCTCGCCGTTGATCCAGATCATATCGATCGAACCGCCAGTGAGGCGCCCGGCCAGTCGCTCATTGAGCAGCTTGTTGACGGCATCAGCCGCATCGCTCAGCGGAACGATCCGCAGCTCGATCCCCAGCCTCCGCTGCACCTCCCCGGCCACTGCTTCGCGAAAATAGCGATTGCGTGCCTCGTCGCCAGACCACATGGCGAAGTTGACGGTCGTACCACGCGCTCTTTGCGTCAACTCATTCCATGACATTGTCGCCAATTGCGCCGGTTGCACCGGATCAACAACCTGAGCCGTCTGGCGACGACAGCCACCAGCCAATATCGTCGAGACAATGGCGACGATCAGCCAGAACCTCATCGAGTGTGCCTCCATTCACCGGAAATCATAAAGCGCCCGACCAGCAGAAAGAGCAGAACCGGAGGCGCCAGAAAGAACAGCGAGAGGGCTGCCGCCATCGACTCGTCGCCAGCACGCTGAAAGGAGACCAGTTCGAGCGGCAACGTGAGCACCTGCCCGCCCCCGATGATCAGCGTCGAAAGGTACTGGCTCCACGAAATGACAAAGGCAAAAACACCGGCAACCGCCACCCCCGGCAGCATCGCCGGCATAGTCACATGACACCAGACCTGCCACCAGTTTGCCCCGAGACTCCGCGCCTGAGCTTCAAGGTCGGGATCGAGCCGCGTGAAACTCCCTGCCAACACCAGAATCGCATAGGGGACCGTCGGAACCAGATGCGCCAGCATCACACCGCTCACCGTGTCGGCCAGACCATAGACCAGAAAGAGCGCATGCATCCCCATCGTCGAGGCCAGTGGCGGCGCGAGCACCGGCAACAGCAATAGAAAAATGACACCGCGCCGTGCAGAGAACCCACGAGACGCGATCGTCCTCGCCGCCGGCCAGCCAATCCCGAGCGCCAGCAGCGCCACCGCCAGCGCAATTCCCAGGCTGGTCGCCAGCGCTTCCAGCACTCCCGACGATGGTGACGCCAGGTAACGCCACGCCCGCAGGCTCCATGCCCCGGGCAGCAGATCCGGCCAGAACCAGGAGCCCGCCAGCGACCAGACGGCGAGCATTACTATTGGCCCGATACCCGGAATACCGATCATCCCGATCGTCAGCGCTTCACCCCGACGCCGCCGTCCCATCAGAAGAGCACCAGCCTCTCTGCTCCACCATGCCGTCGCGAAACGCGCAGGAAAAGCCATACCAAGCCCGCCGTTACCAGCGAGAGCACCACGGCGAGGGCAATCGCCCCCGGTCGCGCCGCCAGATCGATATCCTGATAGCGCCGCTGCACCACCACTGAGAGCATCGCCGGATACTGCCTTCCAAGCAGCGCCGGCACCTCGTAGGCTCCAAGAATGAAGGCGAAAACCATCAACGCTGAAGTCAGCCCCGCCGGGGCCATCAGTGGCAGCCAGACGTGTCGCAACCGCTGCCACCATCCTGCGCCCAGCGTGCGCGCGACTTCTTCATACCCTTCACCGACTCTCAGGAGCAGCGCCAGCAGCATCAGCGCCACGAAGGGAACCTCTTTCAGCAGATAGGCCAGAAAAATCCCTACCCCCCAACCGTCATTGATCAGCTCCGGGAATCCCTCCGGACCCCCTATCCAGCCGAAGCGAAAGATCAGCCGCGCCACCAGCCCGCCCGGAGCCACAAGGTTCATCAACACAATCGCCATCGAGAGGTGCGGTATCGCCAGCGGCGCCTGCAGCAGGCTGCTTATCCAGCCCGATCGCGCTGCCCGCCTTCTCAGCGCCAACGCAATCCCTGCCCCACCTGCCGCCGATGACAAGGTCGCCATCAACCCGATCCCGATCGTCAAACCTGCTGATCGCCATACTTCCCGATCTCGCCATAAGCCGGCATAGTGGACCAGCGTCAGCCCGCTATGCCCACCCGTCGCCGACCATAATCCCAGACTCTGACCGATTGCCACCACGACCCCTCCCGCAAAGAGCCCCAACACCACCAACCCCGCCGGTACCAGACCAATCAGGGATTTATTGTGCCGGGATCTGTGGAGTCCGGACCTTGTTTTGCGGAAAAACATGTAACCACCTGCGGCAGAATATCGACCATGCGACTGTGCATAATTGACATTGATGCACATCCGGGTTTAATCAACCGGTAAAAACTGGTATCGTCAATAATGTTCTGAAATAATGTTCTGAACAATTCAGTCACGATCTGGAAAATAACGCTCTGGAAAATATTGAATAGCAGATTTTAGAACAAATATACACATAGAATTGAATCAGATCAGAATCAGATAAGAGATAAGAGATAAGAGATAAAAGTAAGAGATAACTGATAACAGATAAGAAATGGTTGTGGGAGAGTCAGATGTTACGGTTTATATCAGGAGATAAACAAAAAAACGAGAAGCTCGACCAGATAGCCTCGTCACTACTCGAAGCCTGGCGCGAGACCGGTGCCGCGGAGAATGCAAATAACAATGCAGAAAACAAAGATTACGCCAATAATGGCGTGATCTCACATGGTCTCCAGCGGCGGATATTTGCACGGATCGAGAACGAGAAGCGACGACGACTGGATGAAGGGCGAGCCTGGAGCATGCTTCTTCTGGAAGCGAGGCACGTCCTCCCGGTCCTGGCCATGATCGCCGTAGCGGTCATGGGACTCGCCATCTACAATCCTGATCGCCCCTCATGGCCGGTGACCGGGAGGCATCACGGCGTGACAAGTGTGCTGATCGTCAACGACATCCAGCCCTTCTCCAACGATGAGATGATGGCCTCGGCCGTCTCCCCCGGCAGACGTGGCAAATAAGTGACCGGATTGGCCTTCAGCCGGTCGATTGGCGAGCCAGGGGCTGGAGCAGGCTGAGAACAATCTTGCGCTGAATAATTATCTCGCCGTCAAGGTCACGGATCTGCATAGAGATCACCGGATCCTTCGCGCCCCAGTCGATCGTCACCAGCCCGAAATTGTCCCCCTGATTCATCGTGCCGACGCGGTGACGATTGACCTCATACGGTCGCCACCGGTGCGAGGCATTGTTCAGTCCGCTCGCCGTCAGATCATAAATCGGATAGCCAACACCGCCATCCATCATCGAAAGCTCGGCAAGATGACGATCACCGCTGAGGAAAATGACGCCGCTCGCCTTCGTTTCCCGCAACAGAGCGAAGAGACGTGCCCGCTCCAGCGGCAGGTTCATCCATTTTTCCCAGCCGTGATCTTCGGCGACGACCTGAATGCTTGAGGCAATGAGGCGAAGCTCGGCCGGCTGACGCAACTGCTCAGCCAGCCATTGCCACTGTGCCTCGCCAAGCATTGTCTTCCCCGGGGTATCATCCGGCACATAGCGCCCCTCACCAGAACTGCCCTGCGGCCGCGGTCTGAGCGGGCTGCGATGATAGCGAGTGTCGAGCAGAATCACCTGGACGCGACTGCCAGCAGGTCCGAAGATGGCCGCATGATAGACACCCTCCCGTTGCCGCCGCGGTGAATTGGCGGGGATCCCCCAGAAATCAAGAAACTCTTTCTGCGATGCGCCTTTGGCTGCAAACTCCGCCCCGCCATCGTTGAGCCCGAAATCGTGGTCATCCCAGGTCGCCAGAATCGGCACCCGGGCGCGAAAGCGTCGAAATTGTGGGATCGCGGCCAACTGCCGATACTTGTCGCGCATCTCGGCCATGTCTTCGGTGTCGCCATAGATGTTGTCGCCAATGAAGAGAAACAGCCGTGGATCGGCCGCGAGAATACTGGTCCAGATCGGCTGGGGCTGATCCTCGACGGCGCAAGAGCCGAAGGCAATGCGACTGAGGCGCATCGACGCGGACGGCACGCCGGGCGGTGAACTCATTTCCGAAGCTCGCAGCAAACCACCAGGCACCCCGATTGTCAAAACTGAAATTGCCAGAATCTGACGCCAGGACCAGCTTCTCATACCACCCCCCTTTCGTTTACCCTTCCCTCAACTTAAGAATGTACAATGCCAGAGTCCCGGGCAAACTACAGGCAAAACACTGGCAAACTACTGGCAAACTATTTGACGCCGCCGGCCCTCAGCTTTGAACTCATTTCCTTGCCAGCAGCAACAGCCCGACAAGACAGCAGGCGATCCCTGCCAGCGTCCGCATCGTCAGCTTCTCACCCAGAAAAATGACTCCTATCGGGAGCAGCAGGAGTGCAACGCAGATATTCCCAATCACCGAGGCAATGCCCAGGCCGACCCCGGCGCGGTAGACAAGCATGAAGCCAACCTCGAACAGCACCGCCCCGCCACCAATCCCGAAGACTGCCAGATTCAAATGCCTGAGAGCGCCTGTCGCCAGCCCCTCCCCCGGCAAAACAGCAAGAAGGACCAGACAGATAAGTATGCCCGTCACGTAGGCGGCAATCACCCCCCAGAGCGGATTCAGTCCGCGTGGCACTGCTTTCTGTGAAACATGGTAAAGCACACCTCCCGCAACGACAAAGAATATTGGCAGGAGCGCCCCCTTTATCGCAGCCATAAGCTGAGGGCCCCCTCGTTGATCAGATTCAGGCCGGTGCCGGAATCTGCCTCTTCATTCTTTTTAGTGATATTCTTCATCATCGCGGAAGGATGGACCAGCAGCCGCAAATAGTCAAAAGCGGGCGTGCTCCGTCATTGTCATCGAGACTGACCGTCGGCAACTTGCTTTTTATCCGACAAATGCTTACAACTGTTTGTTAATGTGGGGCTTTTTTTGTAAAACTCTTTGCGTGAGACTCATCAGGGAGATTCGAAGGAGATTTGAAGGAGATTCGAAGGAGACTCGGAGGAGACTCTTTGAAGGAGAATTGGATGTTTACCCCGGAACCGTCTCTCAAATTCAAGCCGGCGGATCAGGCACTGGCGGACAGGCTGATCAGGCTCGCAACCGATACTGATCGTCTCGAGGGCTACTCTCAGCCTCACGCAATTGCAGTCGCGCGCCTTGCCGAGACGCTGGCGACCAGGCTCGATGTCACCGGACATGATCTGACATCACTGAAACTGGCCGCTCTCGGCCATGACCTTGGTGAGCGCAAAATGAAGCGAAACTACCTGCTTCGCGAGGATGCGCTGACCTGGGAGGAGACACTCGACCTCTGGCGTCACCCGATTCTTGGCGAGCAGGAGGCGGCTGAATTGAGACTGCCGCGGCTGGCCCAGCTGCTGATCCGCTGGCATCACGAATGCTGGAACGGCCTTGGCTATCCTGACGGGCTCGCCGGGGAGGGGATCCCGCTTGGGGCACGCATTCTGCGGGTTGTCGATGCCTACAATGCCCTGATCTCCGACCGTCCGTGGCGTGACGCCATCGATCCACTCGATGCCGAGCAGATTCTCGCTGACCAGGCCGGGATTGAGTTTGACCCGGCGATCGTCCGCTTGCTTCTCGATCACCTCAGCGAGTTGCGTGATCTCGCCGGTGAAGAGGCTGAAACCATCATTCTTGAAAATGGTGTTGCCATCGAAGTGGTCGATGAGGTGAGGGAGATCGCTGAGCCTGACGATGCGCTACTCCTCTCTCCTTCAGAGATAATCATCAACGAAACACCGCGAATCGAGGAAGAGCCGGCTGAGACTATTGATCAGATCCGCCTGACTGAGCCTGCCCCTTCCGCTGTCACCCCCGGGGAGGCGACAAGCAACGTGTCCCGCACAAATACTGAAACGGGATCGGGCACTGACGCTGATGGTGCAACTCCCTCAAGTTCATCCGCGGCGAGGACGCCTATGGAGGCGAGGACGCCTATGGAGGCGAGGACGCCTATGGAGGCGAGGACGCCTATGGAGGCGAGGACGCCTATGGAGAAGACCGATGAGAGCAGCAACTGAGCCGCTGATCCGTCGCTGGCTGGGCTTCGAGCTCAACATCCTGCGCCGGTTGAAGTTTTCAACGATTGCCATCCCCTTTGCCGGCTCGCCTGACCTTGACTGGTACCTGAAATTCTGGGGCAAGCAGGTATATTCAAACGATATCTGCAAGTGGGCTGCGGCGATGTCGCGTGCCTATGTTGAGAATCGCAACATCCTGCTGAGTGAGGAGGATGTCGCGATGCTGATGAATGAGGCAGCGGCACCACACGGTCAGCCTGGCTTTCAACTGATCGATGACCGGTTGTCCGAGGCAGACGCCATCTGGCTCAGCAATCTCCGACCAGCCATTGGGAAGCTCCACACCCCCTATCGTCAGGCTTTGGCTGTCTCTCACGCCCTGAGAGTCGGTGAATATGCCCTCTCATTTCAGCCGCACACCAGTCACCTCCGCCGCCCGCTCTCCGATGTCTTTCTACAATTCTGGCGCTCGCAGCGCCAGGTCTTTGACAACGGGAAAGATAATCGCAGCTTCAATCTCGATGCCAGCTATTTTCTTCGGCAGGTCAGTGCCGACGTCATGTTTGCGCGTTTCCCTGGCCCGAGAGGGTTGCTAAGTAGGCACCCCTGGCGCGAGATCCTGGCTAATGGCAACCCTGAGGAGTGGAAATATATGCTCAGGAGACAGCGGGGGAGGCTCGGTGATGCGGTCCTGTCAAAGCAACACTATCAGGAATTGATCGCCACCTTCCTTGTCGAGGCCAGGCGAGTCGGACGATGGGCAATTTCTCATACCGATGACGGCTTTATGACCCTTGCGGAGATGACCGATATCATCAGAAGATTCCGCAAAATCGATACTATCTATCATAAGGACTTCAGTGAGGTTATCGGGGGGCACAACACTTACCTGCTGATCACCAGGTGATCTGATGACTTTATGGACATAGAGAGCAGTCTGAGCGACGAAAACCAGCAATTGAGAAGCGAGCGCGACCTGTTGCGGCGGCGACTGGCGGAGGTGGAGCAGACTTTCATGCGCACGGTTCAGGAGTCGCAGGCGGAGATCCTCGCGATGAACGAGGCTCTTGCTCAGACCAATGCCCAGCTGCGCGAGCTGGATCGAATGAAGGATGCCTTTCTTTCGATGGTCACGCACGAGTTGCGCACGCCACTGACGGTGATCAGCGGGATCACCGAGATGCTTGAAACAGGCATTTACGGCGACCTGACATCGTTGCAGGCCGAGCATATCCGGCAGATTGGTGCCCAGTCGGATCGGCTTCGCCACCTGGTCAACGACCTTCTCGATCTTTCGAAGATCGAGGCGGGGATGATGCGACTGCACCACGAGGCAATCTCGCCATTTTCACTGGTTGAGATGGTCATCGAGCAGCTGCTGACCTTTGCAGCGCAGTCGGGCGTGATTCTGCTGAACCGTGTCAGCGAGCAACTGCCTGACGCCTACTGCGATCCGCGCCGAGTCGAGCATGTCCTGATTAATCTGATCTCGAACGCGATCAAGTTCACTCCGCGCGGCGGGCGGGTGACGATCAGTGCCGAAACGGCCGGGAAGCGACTGCGCTTCTGTGTCGCTGATACCGGCAGAGGGATCCCCGCCGATGCCCTGCCGCGCATCTTTGACAAGTTCTTCCAGTTGAACACCAGCACCGAGAGTGGCATCAAGGGGACAGGCCTCGGACTGGCGATCGTCAAGCACATCGTCGAACTGCATGGAGGCGAGGTCGGCGTCGAAAGCATTGTTGATTGTGGCAGCAAATTTTACTTTACGCTGCCGGCAGCGAGAGGCGGCAAATCGGCGATGGAGAACGATCCCTCAAGGATCAGCCCTTCGCGCTCAACCTTTTGATTGACTCAGGCACTTCGATCCCGGGGTCGAGCAGACTATCAGGTTCGGGTATCCCGGCAACCTGACGCATCGGCACCACCCCTGCCCAGATCGGCAGCAGGCGATCCTCTTCATCGTCGATTGGCGGCCCGGTACGAATCTTGGCCGAGACCTCTTCCAGTGGCAGTTCAAGCACCGTCGTCGCCCGCAACTCCGGATCGTTCGGCTGGCGCGCCTCTTCCCAGCGGCCGGGAACGATATGGTTGGTGATCACCCTCAGGGCTTGCGCTTTCTCCACCGGGTCTTCAATGAGCCCGGCTCTGCCAATAATGACGACCGAACGATAGTTGACTGAATGATGAAAGGCCGATCGCGCCAGAACAAGACCATCCAGCAGAGTCACCGTCACACAAACCGGCACCTCCCCGGCAAGCAGTCTCAGCATCCGGCTGGCGGCTGCACCGTGAATGAAGATCCGGTCATCATCCCTCCCATAACTGGTCGGGATGACATAAGGCTGCCCCTCGATCGCGAAGCCAACGTGGCAGATAAAGGTGGCATCGAGGATCGCGTGAACCGTCTCGCGATCATAATGGCCCCGCTGTGGTCGCCGCTTCAGTGTCGTTCGCGATGTGGGGATGTATGAATCCATTCTCTTCTCCTCCGCTCAATAAATTCAGGAATCGGTTAATGTTAGCCGCTGTTGCGTCACTGGCGCCAGCGGCAACAATAATCGGGCGAAAATTGTAAAATTGGCGCTGACTGGAGATTTTACTTGATTCAAGATAAGAGATGAGTAGTATTGATGCGGTTGTGATCACGGTGGTCTGGTTCGTTTGGGGTCTTTTGTCCATATTTTTTGTCTGGTCCATATTTTTTGTCTGGTCCATATTTTCTGTCTGGTCCATATTTTCTGTCTGGTCCGCTTCGTCATCCACCAGCATCGATAATCACCGGGGAGCCGGCAGCGAAAGTGAAGAAGACGCGAAAGTGAAGAGGGCGCGAAAACTGGCGTAACATCTGCATGATAATCATTCCAGCGATCGATCTGCGCGGCGGGCGCTGTGTAAGGCTGACACAAGGTAAAGTCACCGCCGAAACCATATATTCTGATAACCCGGTAAATGTGGCGAAGCGCTGGGTCGAGGAGGGTGCGGAGATGCTCCACATCGTCAACCTTGACGGAGCGATGAACCAGAAGGATGTCCAGAATCTGAAGGCGCTGGAGCGGATCATTTATGATACCAGCATTCCGGTGCAGTTTGGCGGCGGGGTACGCACCAGGGACGACGTCAGGCGTCTTGATGACCTTGGCGTGACGCGCATCGTCATTGGAACAACAGCCATTGAAAATCCGGTGCTGTTAGAGCATATCATTGGTGAGTTTGGCACGACGGTGGTGGTGGGGATTGACGCGCGAGATGGCAGAGTGGCGCTGCGTGGCTGGGAGAAGCTCTCGTCGATACTCGCGGTCGATTTTGCGCAGCGCGTAGCGGAGATGGGAGTCGACCGTATTGTCTACACCGATATCGCACGGGACGGGATGCTCTCGGGGATCAACATTGACGCGACGCAGGAGATCGCCGAGTTGAGCGGCCTGAAGGTCACCGCTTCGGGCGGGGTCGCATCACTCGACGACATCCATGCCGTCAGGAGACTCCAGCCGAGCGGAGTCGACAGTCTGATCGTCGGCAAGGCCCTTTATGAGGGTGCCTTCTCGCTTGGTGAAGCTCTTGACGCCGCAGAGACTGATGACGAGACTGATGAAGATCCGGACTGAAATGAAATGCCGGGTCAGGATTCTTCTCAGCCATTCAAAATTGCCAATCAACGTCCTCGTCCGTGTGACATCATTGAGGCCGCCTCAAACCCGGAGAGTAAAGATCAAAGGCCTGCCCTGAAAACAGCTATTCAATTATTTGCCAGGACTTAATGCAAAGATGGCTTGAACCTGAGAGGCTGTTCGTGGTATTCGACTCCCTTTTGCAATAATAATTGATTCGCTCTTGGGAATTCAGGATTGGGACACATCTGACAGAAGCCGACAGAAGCTGGCGGGAGAGAGTGGCGAGAGGGAGTGGGAAGAACTGATATGTCGAAATCGCTGGTCATCGTGGAATCGCCGTCGAAGGCGAAGACAATCAACAAATATCTGGGTAAGAGCTACAAGGTGCTGGCCTCGGTGGGCCACATCAAGGATCTGCCGAAGAAGGGGCTCGGGGTCGATATCGATAACGACTTTGAGCCGACCTACGAGGTGATGCCCGGCAAAGAGAAGGTAGTTCGGGAGATCCGGGAAGCGGCGAAGGAGGCGGAGGCAGTCTACATTGCCACCGACCCTGACCGCGAGGGTGAGGCCATTGGACGCCACATTGCCGAGGTGGTCACCGGGGGGCGTGGCAAATCGAAGAAGGCCGTCTATCGGGTGATGTTCAACGAGATCACGAAGACGGCCATCGAGGAGGCATTCAGGCATCCGGGAAAGATTGATGATCACCTGGTTGACGCGCAGCAGGCACGGCGGGTGCTGGATCGGCTGGTAGGCTACAAGGTGAGCCCACTGCTCTGGGACAAGGTCAGGCGCGGACTCTCGGCCGGGCGAGTGCAGACAGTGGCGGTACGACTGGTAGTCGAGCGGGAGCGCGAGATTCAGGCATTCGTCAGGACGGAGTACTGGTCATTGATTGCCAATCTTTCGGCCATGCTTCCGCCAGCCTTCGACGCTCGCCTCTACAAGGTGGCGGAGAAGACAGTCAAGACCTCGGGCTTTGATGACGGTGTAAGAAAGAACGAATTTCATATCAGCGACGAAGCGACGGCGACTCGCATCCTCGACGAGCTGCGTGGAGCGGATTATGTTGTCAGGGAGGTGACGACCCGTGAGAAGAAGCGGAATCCGGTTCCGCCCTTCATCACCTCGAAATTGCAGCAGGAGGCATCGCGCAAGCTGCGTTTTTCGGTGAAGAAGACAATGCAGGTCGCGCAGAAACTTTATGAAGGGATCGAGTTGGGCAGTGAGGGTGCGGTCGGTTTGATCACCTACATGCGTACCGATTCGACAAGGGTGGCGGAGAGCGCGCTTGGAGAAGTGCGGGAATTCATTGGTCGGCAGTATGGTTCGAACTATCTGCCGGAGAAGGCAATCCTTTACCGTTCAAAGAAAGATGCCCAGGACGCGCACGAAGCCATTCGTCCGACATCAGCGGAGCGGACTCCGGAGCAGGTTGGTGCCTATCTGAGCAAGGATGAGCTGGCGCTTTACCGGCTGATCTGGCAGCGATTTGTTGCCTCGCAGATGATGCCGGCGATCTTTGACCAGACGACGATCGACATTGGGGCGGGCGAGAAATTCATCTTTCGGGCGACCGGGTCGGTGATCAAGTTTGACGGCTTCCTCGCGGTCTACGAGGAGGGCAAGGATGAGAAGGACGAAGAGGACGAGGAGCGGGCGGCAAGGTTGCCGAAGGTGCAGAAGGGAGAGCGACTGAAGCTCAACACGCTGACACCGAACCAGCATTTTACCGATCCGCCCCCGCGATTCACCGAGGCGACGCTGGTCAAGGCGCTTGAGGAGAAGGGGATCGGGCGGCCATCGACCTATGCGTCGATCATGAGTGTCATTCAGGATCGTGAGTATGTTGAGAAGCTGGAGAATCGGTTCCATCCGACCGAGCTGGGGATCATCGTCAACGACCTGTTGGTAGAGAGTTTTGCCGAACTCTTCAACGTCGAGTACACGGCGCGGATGGAGGAAGAGCTTGATGAGATCGAGGATGGGAAGCTCAAATGGACGATAGCGCTGCGCGGTTTTTACGACAAATTCACCATTGATCTGAGGACGGCGCAGGAGCACATGCGCGACGTCAAGCGTCAGGAGATCGTCACTGAGGAGCGCTGCGAGAAGTGCGGATCGAGGATGGCGATCAAGTTCGGGCGATTCGGCCAGTTCCTTGCGTGCACCAACTATCCGGAGTGCAAATCGACGAGGGATCTCGCAAAGCCGGCAGCGGCGATTACCGGCGGCGAGGTCAGCCCGGAGACGGTGGCTGAGAATCCATACGCTGACGAGACCTGCGAGAAATGCGGACGGACGATGGCGCTCAAGCGTGGACGCTTCGGGCAGTTCCTCGCCTGTACCGGCTATCCGGACTGCAAAAACACGCGCAAGATTACCAAAACGGGAGCGGTGGCAGCACCGGTGCTGATCGACGAGATCTGCCCCGAGTGTGGACGACAGATGTCGAAGCGGCAGGGCCCGTATGGCGAGTTTACCGCCTGCTCGGCCTATCCGGAGTGCAAATATATCAAGCGCGAGACGACCGGGGTTCCCTGTCAGCGCGAGGGCTGTGGTGGGGAGTTGCTGGTCAAGAAATCGAAGCGCGGCAAATACTTCTACGGTTGCTCGGAATATCCGAAATGTGATGCCGTTTACTGGGACAAGCCGGTGAACGAGTCGTGTCCGCAATGCGGCAAGCCCTTCCTGCTGGAGAAGTACAATGCAAAGAAGGGCGAGTCGGTTCGGTACTGTGCCGATGAGGCGTGCGGCTATCGTGGTGGTGAGGATGAGGCGGCAGTGGTGGCGGCGGCAGTGAGCGAGGCGAAGCCGAAGCGGGCAGCAAAGGGCAGGCCGGCATCAAAGAAGCAGGCGAAGTAGACAGCGCGGCCGGAGCCATGGCACCAACCCGACGTCAATTTTTGTCAATCATTGCCGGACTGCTGGCCCCGTTCCCGCTGGCGGGGCAGGGTGCGGGTGACGAGCGGAGGGTGCGTACCGCCGTGCAGCGCTTCTTCAGCCTGCTGCAAAGAGGGCGTTACAGTGAGCTTTACAGCCTGCTGCCAACGTCATTGAGAAAGCAGACGACACCGGATGAGCTGGAACAAAGCCTGCGGCGTCTTGGCCAATTCATCGCGATCGAGAATCTGACAATCGGGCAGATACAGCAGCAGGGCGACATCGCGGTCGTCGAGACGGTGATTACCGGACGAATGAAGCGGGAAGTACCTGGAAGAATCTCCGGGCATCCGCCATCGGAAAAGCCATCGAAGCCGGCAGCAGGTCGGGGACGCGTCACGGCGCAGCAGTATCTGATCAGGGAAGATGGTCAATGGAGAGTGGCAACGGCTGACAGCCGGTCGCAGCAGCTCTTTCTCAGGCAGCATCCGGGGATGAGTGACCACTTTGAGCTGAAGCGACCACGCTTCGAGGCACTGCCGCCACCCGGACAGCCTATTCGAGGGTCTGCCGCCAGGCGAGCCCCTGACGCAAAACCCTGAGGCGTGCCTGCTCAGCAGGAGTCACGAGAGAGTTGAGCTGATCGATGATGGCATCGATCAGGTGAAAAGCGAAGAGCCGTGCATGAGAAGCCACCTGCGTGTAGTAGGCGAGTCGCAGCTTACCGGCTTGATCGCGGTGAAAGGCGGCGACCTCGGCGGGCGGCATCATCTCTACGGGGGAGTTGACTGGCAGCACAGCCCGGGGGATCCCCTGCCGGTAGTCTCCAGCCTCGTGCCACCCCAGCAGCAGAATAGCGATCAGCACCCCCTGCTCATTGAGGTAATCGGGACTGAAGACGGCGTTGAGTTCGGTTGGCGTCGTCAGCCGTGGCCCGTAACTACCAAACTCCGGATTGATCAACTGCGAATTGTAAACGACGCCAACTGCCTCAGAACTACCTGCCGGGATCCTGACGAACTGGCCGAAATGGTAATCGGCAGCAGACGGAGGAGTGGCTGTCTCGAGTGAATCGAGGACGCGTGCGGCATAATCGACGTGGGAGGTTGACTGGACGATTCTGGCGAGGAGCATGGTCGGCCTTCATTCAATTCGATTCAAGTCGATTCAATTAGTGGTGCGGTTGCCTGCTTGACGAGCGGCCCGCCTCAGGCTTCTTCCGGGGAGGGTTCCGGTGTGAGTGCCATCCTTGATAGTCTGCCGACCATTGACGAAGACGTGCTTCATGCCGACGGCATACTGATGAGGCTGCTCGAAGGTGGCGTGATCGGTGACTGTCGCAGGATCAAAGATGACGACATCAGCGAAGTAGCCGGGGAGGAGGCGCCCGCGGCGATCGAGTCCGAGGTTGTCTGCCGGCAGGCTGGTCAGCTTGCGAATCGCCTCGGCAAGGGGAATGATCTTCTCGTCGCGGACATACCGGCCAAGGAGCCGCGCAAAATTACCGTAGGCTCGTGGATGTGTTGACGACTTGAGGAAGACGCCCTCGGTGGCCATCGATCCGGCATCCGAGCCGAACGAGACCCAGGGGAGGGCAATCTGCCGGCGGACATTCTCCTCTGACATCATGAAATAGACGGTATCGACACGGGAGCGGTCCTCAAGGATGAGGTTCATGATGGTCTCAACCGGATCTTCGCCTCGATCACGGGCGACGTCAGCGAGGGTTTGTCCAATATATTTGCGCAGGTTCCCGGAGCGGAAGCCGACCAGCAAAACGCGATCGGGCGAGCCGGCGCCAAGATAGAGATTCTCCCATTTATCGGTTTGTGTGCGAATCTCGGCCGCGATTCTCTTTCGCGTCTCGGGATCGCCAAGTCGCTTGAAGAGAGCCTGGTATCCGCCGTCGAGCACCCACGGCGGCATTGAGGCAGTGAGGCCGGTTGAGCCGGCGGTGTAGGTATACATATCGGCAGTGATCTTCAGCCCCTCGCGGCGTGCGGTCTCGACCATGCTGATCACCCGGTCGATCTTCGCCCAGTTGTCACGCCCGGCGGCCTTGAGGTGATAGATCTCGGCGGGGATACGCGCTTCGCGGGCAATCCGCAGCAGCTCCTCTACCGCCTCGACCAGACGATTGCCCTCACTGCGCATATGGGAGATGTAGCGGCCATCGTAGCGGGCGGCGACGCGACACATCTCGATCAACTCTTCGGTTGAAGCGTAGAAGGCCGGTGCATAGATCAGCGATGACCCGATGCCGAGTGCTCCCGCCTCCATTTCGCGACGTACCAGTTCGCGCATTCGTGCCAGTTCTTCGGGCGTTGCCTTTCGATCTTCAAGACCGATGACATGCTCGCGGATCGTCGTTGCGCCGATAAAAGAGGCGACATTGCAGGCGATACCGCGCTTCTCCAGCGTCTGAAGGTAGCCGGCAAGGGTGGTCCACTCGATCGGAAAGCGGACATCTCCCTGAGCTGCCAGCCGCCGCTGCTTCATCTCCTCGGTGAGCGGCCCCATCGAGTCGCCTTCGCCGAAGATCTCCGTCGTCACCCCCTGGAGCATGTCGCCCATCGAGCGACCGTCAACCATCAGATCATCGACCGCCCACGAGAGCATGTTGATGAATCCCGGTGCCACTGCCAGCCCGCGCGCGTCAATCACCGTACCGGCCCTGACCCCGCGGTAGCGGCCGATCCCGACAATTCGATCCCCGCGAATCAGGATATCAGCGCGGCGCGGAGGCCCGCCGTTGCCGTCATAGACCGTTCCGTCGAGAATCAGCACATCGGCCGTGCCACCTCCCACCCTTCGGGATTGTGCCTCGGCAATCGGGATTATCAGCAGACCGGAAAGCAATCCTGCCAGCAGCGATCTTCTCATCATCTTCATCATCTTCATCATCTTCATCATCTTCGTCATCTTCATTATCGGCCACCTCCCGGGGAGCGCCACTCGGCCTCGAATCGCACAATGCCGTGAATCGGTCTCTCGGTCAGAACATCGAACTGGTAAATCTGGTAATGAACATCGGCGGGATCTCTCCAATCGGGCTCGCCATTGGCGGTGTAGACCTTGAGGGTCAGGTAGTAGGCGCCATAAGCCAGATCGAGCCCCGGGATGTAAATGTCTGCCATTCCCGCACCCCGTGCCACCGGCAATATGGCCGGCGAGGTATCGTGATTGTTAACCGTGCCGATGTAAACGCCATCGTGGCGATGAATGTCGATGGCGAAGATTGGGGCAGGATAATCATCATCCGACTCGAAGTGCAGTCGAATCGTCACCGGCCGGCCGCTCCAAAGAACCCAGGTCGCCGCGCCACCCGGGTCGATCATCTCAACACCGGTGAAGCGTATCCGACGATTACCCCACCTCGCACCGGTCAGTTGCAATTCACGCAGGATGTCGTCGTGCTCTTCCGTGCCGATGATGCCGCCTCGTGCACTCTCGCGCAACCGCTCATCTTCCAGCCTGATACAGAATGCCTGGTAGGCCGGTGTCACCTCCGCCGCCGGGCCAAGCATCATCACCCGCCCGCCCTCCAGCCAGAGCACCCGGTCACAGAATCTCTGAATCAGCCCCGGATCATGTGAGACAAAGAGGATCGTCTTCCCCGAACGGCGAAAGAAGTCCATCCGATCGAGAGACTTTCGCTGGAAATAGACATCACCCACCGAGAGCGCCTCATCGACAATCAGCACAT
>CAIKMY010000246.1 GCA_903828635.1 uncultured Acidobacteriota bacterium | reverse complement strand
TAAAGGTGGAATCCAGTGGTGAGATGGCGAGGCAGTACCACCGACCAACCACAGGCAAAGCGGATTATACACATCACACCGGTCCACTTCAACCACTTTAACAGGCTCCTGCCCGTTTTAATGCTTCCGGTGCCTTTCATTAAATTCTGATAGTTTTAAGCCACTCCTCACGATCAGCCAGGCCCCGTGCCCCGACTTTTTTGTAAAAAAGTGGCTGACGGACAGAGCCGCCTTGTCACTCTGCTTGATGGATACTTAAAATGAAATTTTGCCGGGGGTTAATCGTATCGGCTTGTACATCGTTATTTTTTGTCGATTATTTGTTGCTGTTTATTATTGTTTTTTGGCTGATAGTCTCTGGCTGATAGTCTCTGGCTGATAGTCTCTGGCTGATAGTCTTGTACTGCCGGACTTTATTGACAATTGTGCCACATATATTGAAACAAGCTGAGGAGATATCTCGTATCCAAAAAGAAGTGAAGAAGTGAAATTTTCACGGATGACAATAAGGGACAATACGGGTTGACGGTAATTCAGCGGCAGGCAGCAGCACTAATAGAAAGACCTGTAAAACAAGACCTGAAGACTAAATAAATAAAACAACGAAGAGAACCCGGAGGAGGGGGGCCAGGCGCATGGCGGCATCAAAAAAGAAGAAGATAATTATTGGCGCGATTGCGATAGTGGCACTGACAGGAGTGGGGATAGCCAGTTATCTCTCACGGCGTCAGGATCTGCCGGAGGTGCAGATTTCGAAGGTCGAGCGTCGTGCAGCGCTCGAATCGAAGGTGACAGCCAATGGAGAAGTGAGACCGATCCAGTTCATCAATCTGACAGCAGAGGTCTCGGGTCGGGTAACCGACATTTTCGTCAAGGAAGGTGACCAGATTCTGAAGGGCAAGCCGTTACTGCGGGTCGATCCGACACAGCTGGCCTCGTCGACAGCGGCGCAGGAGGCAGTGTTGCGAGCGGCGCAGGCCGATGTGCTCAACCAGTCGGCCTCGCTCAATGCGGCAGAGAATGCGGTCAACACGGCACGGGCAGCGCTCAACACGGCGCAGGCGGATTATGAGCGAGCACAGGCGGAGCGCAACAATGCGCAGATCGAGCTCAAGCGGAGCACTGAGCTGCTCGAATCGGGGATCACAGCACGTTCCAGCTACGACACGGCAAAGCTGCGATTTGACTCGACGACGGCCTCGATGAACGCGGCGAAGGCACGGGTCGACCAGGCGCAGATGCAGGTCAAAGACTCAGAGATCAGGATCAGATCATCGCAGGCACAGTATAATGCCTCGCAGGCGCGGGTGTCGCAGCAGCAGGCGAGCCTTGCCCAGCAGTCGGATCTGTTGCGGCGCACGACGCAGTATGCCTCGATCAACGGTGTGGTGGTTGGTCCGATCGTCCAGGTCGGGACCTTTGCCATCGCCAATTTCCAATCAACACCGCTGCTGATCATCGCCGACATGTCGGTGATCAACGTCGAGGTGAGGGTGGACGAGACAGACATCGCCAATGTTGCGGTCGGACAGAAGGCGAAGGTCAAGGTCGATGCCCTCGGCGAGAAGGAGATTGAGGGCGAGGTCGTCGAGAAGGCGGCCTCAGCAGTAACGCGTACCGGGCAGACAATTGCGCAGACGACGGTGGCCGGATCGCAGGAGGCGAAGGACTTCAAGGTAGTCATTCGGCTGGTCAGTCTGGTCGACGAGGTGCGTGAGCGGCTGCGCCCCGGGATGTCCGCGACGGCGGTGATCACCACCGACCGGCGTGAGAACGTCATCAGCATTCCGCTGCAGGCGCTGGTCGAGCGTGATCAGCCGGCGGCAAAGGGTGGTGAGAAGGAGGCAGCGGCAAAGGATCGCAAACCGCGCAAGGGCATCTTCAGGGTTGAGAATAACAAGGCCATCTTCACTCCGGTTGAGACCGGCATCACCGGCGAAAACGATATCGAGGTCAAAAGTGGTCTCGGAGAGGGTCAGGAGATCATTATCGGCCCCTATCGCCAGTTGCGAACCCTGAAGGACGACCAGCGTATCAAGCGGGAAGACAAGAGCAGGAAGCCGGCTGGTGAGGCCAAATCCTCCTGACGATCAGGTCAGGACCAGACGTCGAGGAGGAGTTAACGCATGATAACCAAGCTGGCGGAGGCATCCGTTCAACCCGGAGTCGATAAATCAATGTCCCAGATGTCCGCGGATGCGATCATTCGAACGAGTGATCTCTGGAAGACCTACAAAATGGGAGACGAGGAGATCCACGCGCTGAGCGGGGTCTCCTTCAATATCAAACGCAACGAGTATGTCGCGATCATCGGTCCTTCGGGATCGGGGAAATCGACGCTGATGAACCTGATCGGGTGCCTCGACACGCCATCACGTGGCGAGTACTGGCTCAACGGCAAGCCTGTCGCCCAAATGGGTGACGATGAGCTGGCGGCGATCCGCAACAAGGAGATCGGGTTTGTCTTCCAGACATTCAACCTGCTGCCGCGGGCGACGGCGCTCCACAATGTCGAGTTGCCGCTGATTTACAACGGTACTCCGGCAGCGACGCGGATCGAGATGGCCAAAAAGGCGCTTGAGGCGGTCGAGCTTGGCAACCGCATGAATCATCGACCGAACGAGCTCTCGGGAGGTCAGCGTCAGCGCGTGGCCATTGCCCGGGCACTCGTCAATCGGCCGTCGATCATCCTTGCCGATGAGCCGACCGGTAACCTCGATTCGAGGACCTCGGAAGAGATCATGCAGCTCTTCGAGCAGCTTCACGATCAGGGCAACACCATCATCCTTGTTACCCACGAACACGACATCGCCGCTCACGCCCACCGGGTGATCTCGATTCTTGACGGAAAGATCTTCAAGGATGAAAAGATAAGATAATCGGCCGGGAAGAGAAGGGCGCGACGGACGGGCAGACTTTGTGATATTCTTTCCCGGGTTGCCGGAAAGAAGTTATCTCTGCTTGTGCAGGGAGCGGGGGTTGACACCAGTCAGTGGTGCAGCCTTTTATCGTCTTTCCATTTCATTTTCCACATCGTTAAGACAGTGAGAAGACAGCGAGGTCGAAGAGGGTGAAATCAATCTGGCAGAACAACCTGACTATCTGGATCGCGGCGATGCTGATCGGCCTTGGAGTGGCGGCAGCGCCGTTGGCGGGGGCGCAGGAAGAGGCGACCCGTCAGCGAATCGGGACCGACTATGAAAAGGCGATGACGATTGTGCGCGACAAGCACTTTGACTCACCAACCGAGGAGGTGCTGACAAAGAGTGCGATTCAGGGGATGCTCAAGAGTCTCGACCCGCATTCCGACTACCTTGACCGCAAGGCGTTTCAGGATTTCAACGAGAAACAGCACAGTCAGTACTTCGGGATTGGCTCGCAGATTGGGACGCGCCATCGTTCGACCTATATTCTTGAGCCCTTCAAAGGGAGTCCGGCATCGCGTGCGGGGCTGCGCTACGGCGATCAGATAGTGGAGATTGACGGCAAGGAGAGCACCAACTGGCCATCTGACAAGGTAAGGGCCAACCTGCTGGGTGACCGTGGCACGCAGGTAGCGGTGACGATAAAGCGTATTGGAGAGGCAAAGCCGATCACGAAGACGATCACCAGGGATGGGATTGCCTTGCCATCGATTCCAAATTATTACCTGGTGAAGCCGACGATCGGGTATATCGGACTGACGCGAAATTTCCAGTCGACAACGAGTGAGGAGATGATCGCGGCGATGGCCGAGCTGTCGGAGAAGGGAGCACGAAGCTTCGTCCTCGACCTGCGCCAGAATCGCGGTGGCTATCTCGATCAGGCGATCAAGGTTTGTGACCTTTTTTTACAGCGAGGTCAGACGATTGTCTCGGTAAGGGGGCGAAGCGGGCGGAACTTTGACCAGAATTCGGTAGCCGAGTCGGGAGCGTCGGGCAATTTTCCACTGGTAATTCTGATTGATCGTGACACGGCATCGGCGTCTGAGATCGTTGCCGGGGCAATTCAGGATCACGACCGTGGTCTGATCGTCGGCGAGCCAAGTTTTGGCAAGGGGCTGGTGCAGAGGATCTTCCCGCTTTTCAACGGCGGGGCGCTGACGCTGACGATTGCCCACTATTACACGCCAAGCGGACGGCTGATTCAGCGTGACTACTCGAACGGGTCGCTCTTCGATTATTACATGCGTCGAAGTGCCAACGGCCCCGACGGAGCGGTGGCGCCGCCGCGAACGCAGGAACGCAAGACCGATCTTGGCCGCACCGTCTATGGCGGCGGTGGCATCGAGCCCGACATCAAGGTCGACAATGCCGACAACTTCAATGTTGCCCAGGGGAGACTCTACACCGGACTCTTCCTCTTCGTCCGCGAGCTGCTCGCCGGGCAGTTCCCGACACTGAAACAGTACGAGGTGAAGGGTCTGACCTATGATTATCAGATCAAGGGGTCGGAATACATTGTCAATGATGAGGTGCTTCGCGTCTACCGGGAATGGGTTGGCAAATTTTACAGTGACAACCCCGACTACGGGGTAACGCCGGCAATGATCGAGGAGAACATCGTCTGGGCGCGGAAGCAGATTCGCCAGGAGGTACTCTTCGCGGCCTATGGGAGTGACAAAGCGGCACAGGGGATGGCCGATCTGGATCTGCAATTGCAGCGGGCAATTACGGAGATCCCGAATGCCGCGGACCTGGCGGCACGTGCGCTGCGCATCAACAATTCGACCTCGCGCGGCCGTTAGGGTGATGTAACAGGCGGGACGATTCAGGACGGGCGGCTGCGAGTGATCGGGCCGCCCGAACTCATTTCAGAGCCGGCCGATTCTGTGACCGGCAAAGCATCGAGGAAAGAGGGAATGGAGATTATCGACACGCACCAGCATTTGTGGGATCTCGAACGATTTTCGTACTCGTGGACAGCGGGAGAGCCGCGACTCAACCGGAGCTTTCGGATGGAAGACTACCTTGCGGCCACGGCCGGGGTGGGGGTGGTGCAATCGGTGCACGTTGAGGCCGACATCGATGAGCGCTTCATGATCGACGAGACGAAGTATCTGTTTGAGCTGGCCGACCGCCCGGACAACCCGCTGGCGGGGGTAGTCGCCGCCGCCCGGCCGGAATCGGACGAGTTTGGCGCCCATCTGGCGATGATCGCCGGCCATCCGGCACTCAAGGGGATCCGCCGGCTGCTGCAGTCGGCACCGGATGAGCTCCCGACGACCACGACTTTCATCAGCAACATCCGCTCGCTGGAGGCTTATGGGCTCTCATTCGACATCTGCGCCCAGGCACGACAATTACCGTATGCCATTCATCTGGTGCGGGAGTGCCCCGGGGTTGAGTTCATCCTCGACCATTGCGGCAATCCGGAGATCCGCACCGGAGTATCTGATCTCTGGCGCGACAGCATTGCCGAAATTGCCAGCCTGCCCAATGTCGTCTGCAAAATATCGGGGATTGTCGTCAATGCCGATCGCGAGCACTGGACATCCGAAGATCTGCGGCCATCGATCGAATGGGTAATTGCCTGCTTCGGCTGGGATCGGGTGATCTTTGGCAGCGATTGGCCGGTCTGTACTCTGGCCTCGACGCTTGAACGCTGGGTGCGGACGCTCGACGAACTGACGGCTGCTGCCGGCGAGGAGAATCGTCGAAAGCTCTTCAGCGGGAATGCGCGGCGAGTCTACAAGTTGAGCGAAAAGTCATAACAGTTCAGCGACACTCGATTGCCCCTTCGCGAAGATAGCCCTGATGGAGGTCACGCAGAACGTAGCTCTTCTCAGTGACGCCCGTGCTGCGCCCCTCAAGGTCGGTGCCGGAGACCGAGAAGCGGAAGCGAATGCGCTGCAAGCTCTCAACTTCGCGTTCAAAGCGCTCCTTGAGGCCCGTCTGTGTGTAGGGGCGGCTTTGCAGGCAGAAGCTCTTCGTTGACTCATTGAAGATCACGTAGTTGGGGAGCATCTCGACGACAAACTCATAATCGACCCCGGCAGTGAAGGTCGCACGGCTGCCGTAACTCCACGACAATGCCGGATTGATGCCGGCAGGTTGCGGCGAGACGGTGGCGTGGTGCACCCGCATCCCGGTCGCTCCGGTGTAGCCATAACCGACCCGATCGGGGTAAATCTGCGGCATCGGCGTGTAGCTGCTGGTCGTGGGAAAGTTGATGGTGTAGCGGAGCCGGATACCCACGGGATTGCCCTTCTCCGAGAGCCACGGCTCATCGACCCACCTGACAACGCGGGCACGCAGAATGCGCTTCTCACCAGTGGTTGCAGTGCGTTCAAGATCCTCGACCTGCTGCAGATTCCGGGCGGTCTGTGGATCAGAATCGACAGGCTGGTTCGGCGAGTACGTCTGAATAAGATAGTAGAGGATTCGGCGGTAATCACGACCGTTGAGGTCACGCCCGCTGACCATGAGGCGGAACGGCTGCGGTGGGGGCTCGAGCAGCAGCATGTAGGCTGAGAGGTTCGATCCATCCGTCTGACGAAACTTTACCGGCCCGATCGGGCGACCGCGCTCATCGATCATCTCGATGTTGAGGGTATCGATGCTATAACCGGAGGCGAAGATCTGCACCGGCTGGGCCACACCGACGGCGAGACGCATGCGTTCGAGAGTGCTGATCCCGTTGCGCGTGAAGATCTGTGCACAGCAGACATAGAGCTCCCCCTGGGCGACGGCGGCAAAGGTGTAGCTTCCCGATCCCTCGATTCGCACCCGCCACAGTCCGGGACGCGGGTCCCAGAGCAGGATCGAACGCTTTCCCGGTGTATCAGTCACCGCCACATTCGGCTCGGTCAGATCGAGCGGACGGCCCACCGAATTGAGAATGGTCATCCGGGCCTCACCACTGTGAGTGAGAATGAACTGCATCCGGAGGATGCCAACTTCGAGTGGCAGGTCGATCTCCCGCGGCTGGCTGGTCGCCTCGTCGGTGACGATCGTCAGGTACTGACCATTCGGATCGTCCTGCGCCATCACGCCAGTCGCCAACACTGTCGGCAGCGCCAGCGCAGCCAGCAGGACCAGCGCTCGCCACCACGTCATGTGCCCTGCCTCGATCACTCGTCCCTTCATAGTTGCCGCAATCCACCCCCTGATCTGTCAGTTTCTGCCGCGTCGGAGACGCCAGTATTTTGCCATGGTGACAGAAAAGGGCGGGAGAGAAAAACGAAAATCGGAGGTTTTCCGTTTTTCTCCCCCGCGACAAAGGGATTGGTTGACCCGGTCAGCGACCAGCGACGCGGCTTAACTCCCCGGCGCGCTGCTCAAGGTAATCGACCAGCCGGACGTGCGGATCGAAGCCGATCACGCGCGGCGCATCGGCAACGAAGTTGGAGAGCGCGTTGATATCATAGTAGAGGAGGCTGCCGTCGCGATCATCGACCATGTACTCGATGCCACCAACATCGAGCTTCGCGGCTCGGGCGATGCGCTCAACGGCATCGATCACCTCCGGTGGCGGAGTGGTCACCTCGACGCGGATCCCGGTCTTCGGTGCATCGACGGGGCACGCCCCGCGGGCAAGCTCAACCCCATCCGTCGTCTGACAGATATCGGCCGGACAGAGATTGAAACTCTCGCCACTGCTGTGGACGCGGATCGCATACAGATAGCGACCATCCAGCGTCTCAACCCGGGTAATGAAGCCGCCACGCGCCGGAATGTACTCCTGCACCAGTGCCGTCGAGTCGATCCCAAGGTTGACGCTGCCCTCCTCAACCGCCCGTGCCAGGGCTGAAACTGAATCGTAACGCACTACCCCCGCCCCGCCCTGCCCCTTGGCCGTTGCCGATGCTGCTAGGCGGCACTCCCTGCCCATAAACCTTTCGGGCCGCCAACGCCCACCGCAGTTCGATTTCCTCGCCGACCACCTGCGGAATAGAAATCAAAAAGCCTGCGAGCCTAAAAAAAGCCCGCCCATGCGGGAGCGGCCAGTCCGCAT
>CAIKMY010000245.1 GCA_903828635.1 uncultured Acidobacteriota bacterium | reverse complement strand
GTCACTGAAATTAAGATCACGCTGCAGGCCAAGATCGAGCTGATAAAAGTTTGGCCCCCGCAGACGCGGATCGCGGATCGGCGCGGTGCCAAAGCGACCATTGACGAGCTGATATGCCGCCCGATTGATCCATTGCACCGAACCATTGCTATTGTTGGCCCCCCGACCGCCAGCCGGATTGCCAATAAGATCGGGTCTTCCGCCGCCGAGACCGAGCCCGTTGGCGTCGCTCTGGGTGATCGCGAGCGCCTGACCACTCCAGACGCTGATGATGCTCGTCAGCTGAAATCCTCCCAGAAACCTGCTTCCCCAGCCCTCATTGATCCAGCGCTTCCCCTTCCCAAACGGCAGGGCATAGACGATATTGCCGGCGAAAAGATGCGTCCGATCAAGATTGCCAACTGCCCGCCCGTCGCCAAGGTTGTAGGGGTTCTGCGCGTTCCCGACGTTGCTCGACTCGGCGCTGTTGAAATTGGCCGACTGCGCGTTATCGATCTGTTTCGAGAGCGTGTAGGCGAGGAGGAGGCTCAAGTCTCCGGTCAGTCTACGTTCAAGTTTGGCCTGCAGGCTGTGGTAGATCGAATCCCGGTTATTGAGCGCGACGGTTGTCGAGGCGAACTGCGGATATGGCTTCGCGGCGTTGAAGCGGGTGATGTTTGCTGCCCCTAGCGTCCCGGGGACCCTCCCGGCCAATGGATTCGTGATGTTCGTGTTGAGAAAGGCCTGCGCCGCGCCAGCCGTCCCACTTGCACGCTGCGCCGCAATCGCCTGCTCGATCAGTTCGAAAGGTGGACGGTTGATGTCTTCAAAGGCCAGCAGGTGGACACCGCGATTGCCGCTATAGAGCAGCTCGATTACCGTGTTCTTGAACAGCTCTCGCTGCACGCCGATGTTCCACTGGTAGACCTCAGGATTCTTTACATCGCGATTGAGCGGCTGCGTCAGGCCAATCCCAAGGAAGGCGGCATCACCCAGCGGACCAGCCGCGGGCGGAACGTTGTAGCTCGATCCCAGTGTCACCGCTGGCGCGGTCGCGTTGGGTTTGATCGGATTGAAGGTGCTGTCAAAGCCCGCTGCCTGCGCATAGAAACCGACCAGTGGAATCGGGGAATAGTAGACCCCGAAAGCTCCGCGAACAACTGTCTTTTGTCCCGCCGGAGTCCAGGCAAAACCGACACGCGGGCCAAAGTTATCCCGGTCACCCGAGGTGATGCTGCGTGAGTTTGCGCCTCCGGCGTATCGAAATACTCCCGGGATACCCACCACCGGATTACGCGCCTGGCTGTCAAAGTAGCCGGCGCGATTGTGAAGCTCACTCAATCCGCTCTCCATCTCCCAGCGCAGGCTCAGGTTGACCGTCAGCCGGGGGGTCAGCTTGAAGTCGTCAGAAACGTAGAAGGCCGGCGCATTCAATCCAAAACGCAGATCCGGAGGCTGCTGAATGATAAAGGTATTAGCCAGACCCAGCAGCAACGAAGCGGCGGAATTCCCGGTGTTGGCCGCGCCATTGCTCGTCTGCAACGAATTGAATCCGATATTTCCGTTGGGTGATCCACC
>CAIKMY010000244.1 GCA_903828635.1 uncultured Acidobacteriota bacterium | reverse complement strand
GGAAGCGTTCGCTGGGGGCTGGCGATGAACTGCGGCGCAAGCAGAATATGTCCTCACCATCGCCGGTGACCGATGGCAAAACTGTCTGGATCATGACGGGTACCGGTTTTCTTCGCGCCTTTGATTTCAAGGGCAGAGAGCTCTGGGTCAGGGATATCCAGAAGGATTACGGTCGATTCGGTCTCAATCATGGTTACGCCTCGACGCCGCTGCTTTACGCCGGCGCGCTTTACCTGCCAGTGCTCCACGGCATGAAGACGGATGATCCATCATATTTGCTGAAGCTCGACGCACGAACCGGGCAGACAATCTGGCGGGTGGAGCGTCCGACGCCGGCAATCGTTGAGTCACCGGACTCTTACATCACGCCGACACTCTACCGCGATGGCGGCAGGGATCTGATTTTGCTGAGTGGTGGTGACTGCCTGACGGCACACGATCCGGCAAAGGGGGATGAGGTCTGGCGCGCATACGGCCTCAACCCGCAGAATATTCAGTTCAACCGGATCGTCAACTCGCCGGTGGTCGGTGACGGAATCGTCTTTGCCGGCAGTCGCAGTAATCCATATATGGCGGTTCGCGCCGGTGGGCGCGGCGACATCAGCAAGACACACGTCGCCTGGGCATCGCCCAACGGGCCCGATGTCGCGACACCGGTGGTCGACGGGAAGTACATCTACCTTGTACGCGAAAATGGTGCCCTCTTCGTCCACGATATGAAGACGGGGGATGTTGCTTACGGTCCACAACGATTGAAGGCAGGGACTTACAGCGCGTCGCCGATTCTGGCCGATGGGAAGATCTATATAATCAATGAGGATGGCGTGACCAGTGTTTTTCGTGCCGGGCCGAAGTTCGAGCTGCTGGCGGAAAACCAGGTCGACGGATACTGTCTGAGCACGATTGCCGTCTCCAACGGTCAGTTGTTCGTCAGAACGGACAAGTATCTCTATTGTATTGGTAAGCAGTAGTCCGCAAGTCGGACGGGAGAATTGATCAGTGAGAGAGGGATGGGAAGCAGTCATTGGGTTGGAGGTGCATGCCCAGCTCAACACATCATCAAAGATATTTTGCGGATGTTCGACAGTCTTCGGGCGGGAGGCGAATGAGAATACCTGCCCGGTCTGTCTCGGGCTGCCCGGGGCGCTGCCGGTGCTCAATCGCCAGGCGGTTGAGCGTGCGGGAAAGGCGGCCCTGGCGCTCAACCTGCGGATCAATCGCGAATCGATCTTTGCGCGCAAAAACTATTTCTATCCGGATCTGCCAAAAGGCTATCAGATATCGCAGTACGATCGCCCCTTCTCGGAGAGCGGGACGGTCGAGATTCTGACCAGCGAGCGGGACGAGGCGGGAAGGCCGACGGAGTGGGTGCTGAAGTGTTTCGGGATAACGCGGGCGCATATCGAAGAGGATGCGGGCAAGTCGGTGCATGACATCGGTCACCCGGAGAAGTCACACGTCGATCTCAACCGGGCGGGGACACCGCTGCTGGAGATCGTCAGCGAGCCGGATTTCCGGTCGAGCTGGGAGGCCTATGATTATGTCAATTTCCTGCGCCGGACGCTCCAGTATGTCGATGTCTGCGATGGCAACATGGAGGAGGGGAACCTCCGCTGCGACGCGAATGTCTCGGTGAGGCGTCGTGGCGCCGAGCGGCTGGGCACCAGGGTTGAGATCAAGAATGTCAATTCGCTCCGCTTTCTGCAAAAGGCGATCGATTACGAGATCGACCGGCAGATAATCGAGATCGAGTCAGGAGGGCGGATCGTTCAGGAGACGCGGCTCTGGAGTGATCGCGAGAATCGAACCTACACGATGCGCACCAAGGAGGATGCGCATGATTACCGTTATTTCCCGGATCCGGATCTGCCGCCACTTGAGGTGAGTGACGAATGGGTGGAGAGGCTGAGTTCCGGCTTACCGGAGTTGCCGGAGGCGCGGCGTCAGCGGTTGATGAAGCAGTTTGATCTCTCGGTCGAAGACGCTTCGACGTTGACCTCGCAGCGTGAGCTGGCCGATTATTATGAAGGAGTTGTCACTGCCAGCGGCAATCCACGAGCTGCCGCCAACTGGATTCTCAGCGAGTTGCTGCGTGAGTTGCGCCTTGCCGCCATCGGGATCACCAGGTGCAGGATCTCTGCGGCCGATCTTGGAGCGATGATCAGGCTGATCGACAATGGAACGATCTCCGGCAAGACCGCCAAGGATCTCTTTGTCGAGATGTTTGCCACCGGCGCGACCCCCGATGAGATCGTCGAGCGGAAGGGGTTGGTGCAGATCACCGATACCGGGGAGATCGAGAGGGTGATCGATGAGACGATTGCCGCTAACCCGAAGCAGGTCGAGGGGTATCGGTCGGGCAAAACCTCGCTTATCGGCTTCTTTGTCGGCCAGGTGATGAAGGTCACTGGCGGCAAGGCCAATCCGCAGGCGGTTAATGAAATATTGAAGAAGAAACTGGGTTGATCATTTCTATCGCTTACTATTCGGGAAAACAGTCATGAAATCGACAAAAATCTCTCTCTTTCTGGCAATAGTTGCCCTCGCCGCGACATCCTGTTCGAACTCACCGAGTGTGACAGAGAAGTCACCGACGTCGACTCCGGCTCCGGCTAAACCTGCGGCAGCAGCATTGGCGACTCCCGACCCGTCGGTGGTTGATAACGAACTGGCGGTAATCGAGACCGATTACGGGAAGATCAAAATCCGCTTCTATCCTGATGTTGCTCCGCGACATGTCGAGAATTTCAAGAAGCTGACGCAGGAGAACTTTTATGACGGGCTGGGTTTTCACCGGGTGATTCCGGATAACATCATTCAGGGGGGAGATCCGCAGACGCGGAGTGGAGATCCGAGTCTCTGGGGGATGGGGATGCCAGGACAGCCGACGGTACCGGCCGAGTTTAACACTCGCCCCTTCGTCAAGGGGACGGTGGGGATGGCGAGACGTGGCGGAGATGTCAATAGTGGAACCAGTCAGTTTTTCATCTGCCTTACTGCCCACCCGGAGTGGGACGGGCAGTATACTGTCTTTGGCGAGGTTGTTCAGGGGCTGGAGACGGTGCGCATGATCTCCAATGTGCCGAGCGATGGTCAGAAAGTGCAGAAGAAGGTAACGATCAAGCGCGTCTATCTTGAGAAGGCCGGGAGCTGATGCAACTGCGCGAGGCCCTGAGGTTGTCGGTTGAGTCGATACTGGCGCACAAGCTGCGTTCGTTTCTGACACTGCTGGGCGTAATCTTCGGGGTGGCAACGGTCATCATCGTTGTTTCGCTGATCGAGGGGTTCAACAGCTATGTTGACCAGAAGATCGCCAACATCGGCACCAACGCCTTCAGTGTACAGAAATACTCGATCGATGATTTTACCAGCCTCGAGGCCTATGATCGGGCCAACCGGCGCAACAAGGATGTCCGCTTTGAGGATCTGCGGGCGCTGCGTGAGCGGGTATCGGATGACGGCCCGATCCGGGCAGTTGGTGCGCAGGAGCAGGAGTCGTGCGAGCTGCGCTTTGCGGAGAAGGTGATCTACGGCGTCAGCCTGCTGGCGATCACCGCCAATATGGTCGAAATCCAGAACAAGTCGATCGAATTTGGAAGGTCATTCACACCGATCGAGGAAGAGAGCAGCCGCACGGTCTGCTTTATCGGAGCCGACGTTGCCGAAGAGCTCTTTCCAACCAGCAATCCGGTCGGTCAGCGGATTCGGATTGACGGGCGACCGTTTGAGGTGATCGGGGTGGCTGAGGCGACCGGGTCAGTCTTTGGTCAGTCGCGTGACAATTATGTCTCGATCCCGCTCTCGACGTTTATGAGCATTTACGGCTCTCGAAGGACGATTCAGATCTTTGTCAGTTCAGGCAGCCAGGCGAATTATCAGGATGCGATCGACGAGGTTCGCGTCGTCATGCGCACGCGGCGCAGGCTGCCACCCGGCGAGAGTGACAATTTTGGTATCGTCACGCCAAGCGCGGTCAATAACCTTCGCGAGAAGATCTTTGGGACGGTCCAATTGGTGGCCATCGGGGTGACCTCGATTGCGCTGGTGGTCGGTGGGATCGTGATAATGAACATCATGCTGGTGAGCGTGACGGAGCGAACACGCGAGATTGGTTTGCGCAAGAGCCTTGGGGCGCGGCGTGGCGACATCCTGCGGCAGTTTCTTGCCGAGTCGACGACCCTTTCGCTGACAGGCGGGGCGCTGGGAGTGGCGGTTGCCTATGGGCTGGCGCGGCTGGTGACGGCACTGACCCCGATCCCGGCGACGCTGCCGTTGCTGGCGGTGGCGGTGGCCCTCGCCGTTTCCGGCACGGTTGGGCTGGTTGCCGGTGTCTATCCGGCGTGGCGCGCCTCGCGCCTCGATCCGATTGTTGCTCTGCGTTCGGAGTAGTCTGCGGGCAGGGATGCGATGAGATGGCATGACCTTCACGAGAATGTTTTCATGGCGCTTGACACGCTGCGCCAGCACAAGCTGCGCTCGTTCCTGACGATCCTTGGCGTGGTGGTCGGAACGACGACGGTGATTGTCATTGCCGCGCTCGTCTCCGGTATCGAGACGCGTGTTGCCAGCGAAATCGAGTCCTTTGGCACCAATTCGATCTACATCTTCAAGTTTGATCCGGGCTTCAATTTCGAGTTTTCGGCGGAGCAGCGAATGCGCAAGCCGATCAGCGGCGAGGATGCGCTGGCGATCGAGGCGGAGTGTCCCTCGGTGATCAATGTCGCGGCCTTCATGTCACCGGTCGATTTCCTGCAGGGACCGATGGCTGAGCGGGTTAAAATTCGCCATCAGGATGTCGAGATGGTCAATGCGACGGTGCAGGGGGCATTCCCGTCATACTTTCGCATGGGCATCGTCGAGTTGACCGAGGGGCGGTTTTTCACCGATGGTGAGAATTCGACACGCGCTGATGTCTGCGTCATCGGTCGCGATGTTGCCAACACAATGTTTCCAATGGTTGAGGCGATCGACAAGGAGATCACGATCAACGGGCGGAATTACCGGGTGATCGGAATCCTCCGCGAGCGGGATCGTTTTCTGCAACCGGCTGATGATCCGGGTAATGAGAACCGATCAGTCTTCATTCCCTACGAGACGATCCGCAAGATCTACCCCAACGTCAAAGAGAACTTCGTCATTGCCCAGGCTGCACCGGGCAGACTGGATGCGGCAGTTGATGAGATCAGACAGCTTTTGCGCAAGCGACGTAAGGTGACTTACGACAAACCTGACAACTTTGGTGTTCAGACTTCGGCGGGGATTATCACCCAGTTCAAGGCGATTACCAGCGGCATCTTTCTGCTGATGATCGCGATCTCGAGTGTTGGTCTGTTGATTGGCGGGATTGGTGTCATGAACATCATGCTGGTCAGCGTCACCGAGCGAACGAGGGAGATTGGCGTGCGCAAGGCGATTGGTGCGAGAAGGCAGGACATCATCGTGCAATTTCTGATGGAGGCCGCGACACTGACCGGCCTTGGCGGTCTGCTCGGGATACTGATTGGGATGGGGACGGCACAACTGGTGAGGATCCTCTTGCTGCCGACCTTTGTTCCTCTCTGGGCACCGGTGGCCGGGTTCGTCGTCTCGGTTAGTCTTGGTCTGGCTTTCGGCCTTTGGCCGGCCTGGAAGGCGGCGCGCCTCGATCCGATCGAGGCCCTGAGATATGAGTGAGGCCCTGAGATATGAGTGAGGCCCCGGATATGAGTGAGGCCCTGAGATATGAGTGAGGATTGGATATGAGTGAGGATTGGATGAGATGATCAGAGAGGCATTGCGAAGAGTATTCAATGTCGATGAGCCTCCGGAGCGGGTTGCTCTGGCATTTGCCACTGGTGTCTTCATCGGGTTCTCGCCGCTGCTCGGGCTGCAGACATTGCTGGCGGCGCTGGTGGCCGTTGCCTTTCGGCTCAACAAGCCGGCAATCTTCACCGGTGCCTATCTCAGTAATCCGTGGACGATCGGGCCGATCGTCGCCGGCTCGTGGTGGCTCGGGAGTCTGCTGATCCCCTCGCCGCGGATCGAGATGCCGCAGCTCAGCCTGAGTGCGATTGGTGACTCGGCCTTCTGGTTCGGACTCGGCGCTCAATGGCGGCAGCTCCTGCCCTTTGCCGTTGGCGCAATGATTATCTCGGTTGTCGGTGCGGTCATCGCTTATCCGTTGATGCTCGCGCTGCTCAGAAGCTACCGTCGCCGCCACCCGGGTGGATGAACCGGAACCGATCAGCGTGTTGGCGAGCCCTCACTGATCGGTTATATTCATATTTTACGATCCTCTGATGAAAGAGACCTCTCTGCATGATTTGCAAGAACAGACACGCTTTGTTAATGATCGTCCTGCTGGCGATGCTCTCACCCTTGTCGGTCTTTGGCCAGAAGCCGGCACCGGCCGGGAAGGCTCCTGAGAAAGCCCCGGAGAAGGCTCCGGACAAGACCGAGGAGAGGCCGAAGGTTGAACGGACAAGAATGCCGCTTGCCGATCGTCCTAATCTGACGATCGAGGATGTCAACACGGTGATTGCCGTCGACAAGCGGGTGATCGTCATGATGGCGGCGCTTAACATTGCCGGCTACGATTATGAGTCGGGCAATCGGGCGCTTTCGGTGGTCAGGGCGAGGCTGCGCGAGGATCTGAAGAGCATCGATCCGGAGCTGGCTCGTCGGCTGAGGAACCACTTTCAGGCACATCGCAAGGGAGCGAACGATGCGGCAGCGGTCGCGCCATACCTGAGCCTTGCCCTCTCGATGACCGAGCCCCCGGCTTTCACCATCGACGTTGCGCCTGAGCGCCTGCCGGAGGATGTGCGGGAGATCACCGATTTTGCCCTGCTGCTGGAGGAGTTTTACCGGGCCACTAACTTCAATCGCCTGCTGCCAAAGTATGTCGATCTCTACGTCAAGGCGGCCGAGACCTACCCGGTGGCAGTCGGTCTGGCGCTTGGCACGGTGCTCAGTTACCTGCATACCGAGCCGGTTCTCGAGTTACCGCCGCTCTATGTGCCGCGTCGCACCGTGGCGAGCGGCAGGAAGAGGGCGAAGGATCAGGAGCCCGAGACTCCGCTGATTATCCCGAATCGTGTCCGACAGTTTGTGATTTTGCCCGACCTGCTCAATGCCACCGGGGCCGCCAATCTGCGCATCGTGCGCGATACCTATTTTCTGCTGCTCGGCCCGACGACCGAGCCCAATCTCGAAGCGATACGCCGCGGCTTTCTCGGCTTTGTCATCGATCCGCTGACCGAGCGTCAGGTGAAGGAGGTCGCGGCGGTTCGCAACGACCTGAAGAAGCTGATGGAGTCGCGCGGTGATCGACTCGATCGCGAGTATGCGCAGCGCAGCGCCTACTTTCTGATTACCGATTCGCTTGTCCGCGCGACGGATGCGCGCATGGATGTCTCCGGCCTCGCCGTGCGACGACGCTCGACCGAAGATGATGCCTTATATGAGTTGAGCCTTGGTTATGATCGCGGAGCAGTGCTCGTCTACCATTTCTATGATCAGATGAAGGCCTTCGAAGCGGTTGGTGTCAACCTGCGCGACTATTTTTCAAGCCTGCTGAGCGGCATCGATTTTGACCGGGAATCGAAGAGGCTTGACGAATATGCCCAGCGGCTGGCCCGGGTCAGGCAGTTGCGTACCGAGGCGACTCTGGCCCCGACTCCAACCCCGACCATTGCCAATGCCGACGAGAAGCTGGTCTCGCGCATCGTCGAAGCTGATCAACTGATGAAGGCGCGCAACTACGATGGTGCGCGGCTGCTGTTGGAAACGGCACTGCGCGAGAAGCCTGACAACGCCCGGGTTCTCTTCGGGCTGGCCGAGGTGACCAGCAAGCAGGCAAGCAGCCTCGATGACGCTGATCGCGTTGAGGAGGCACTCTTTGCCGCCATTGAATTTTATCGCCAGGCAATCAGGACTGCCTCAGCGGAGAGTGAAAAGTGGCTGGCGCAGCGCAGTTACGTTGCGGCCGCGAAGATTCTCGACTTCATTGCCGAGAACAATCCATCGCTGGCTGAGCGGCTGACGGCAGAGGCGCTGGCGGCCTACGATGCAGCCGTCAGGATGGGCCGGATTGAAGGTGGCGCTTACGACGATGCCGAGAAGGCGCTTCGCGAGCGCGGCCAGAAATCGAAGCCCTGAATCGGCTGTTGCTGTTTAGCCGCGCTCTCCAAAGACCTCGCGATAGACCTCGATCGCCTCATCCTCAGACGGCAGCCGCAGGTTATCGGTGAAGCGGTTCATGAAGCTGAAGGCGCAGGTCTGGAGAAGGACTTCAAGGGCGCCATAATCCTGAAATTCTCGGCGCAGGCTGGCAAAATCGGCATCAGAGATCGAGTCGGCCCGCGCCGTCAGCTTGCGGGCGAAGGAGACGGCGACCAGTTCTCGCGGGCTCAGCGCTGAGTCGTCTTTGCGCAAGGCGAGCAGCCTTGCCGGATCGATGCCGAGGCGCCGCAGGCCGACTACCTGATGAACGACACAGTAGCGGCAGCCATTGGCCATCGAGACGGCCAGCGAGACCTGCAACTGAATCTCGCGGCCAATCTTCGAGTCGGCGCGAACGGTTGTCCCATAATTGCGCCAGGCAGCCTGAAGGTCGGGGACACGCATCATTGCCCGCTGTGAGTTGGCAATGGCCAGACCAAGCCCTGAGGTGCGCGTCGCCGGATCCCTGGCCGCAGCATCGGCCGCCACCACTGCCCGCATCTCCTCGTCCGAGACCAGCCCGATTCGAGATTGTGTCAGCGCGCTGCGCTTTTGCGCCGGCAGCTCCGGCTTCGCGGTGGCATCGAAGATCCACGGCTCTACCGGGAGGTTGAGTGCCTCGGAGAATCGCGTGAAATAGTTGAAAAAGCAGACCGTCATCGTCAGCTCGACCATCTGTGAGTCATTGAACGACTGGCGAGTGGTGGCAAATCCGGCATCGGTGATGCCGTGAACATCCCGTGTCAGCAGTTCAGCGTAGCGAAGGGCGAGTCGCTCATCGGCCGCTACTCCGCTGGCTGCTCCACTCCGCAACCTGGCAAGCAGTTCGCTGCCGCGCCCGGTGGCGCGCAGCAGGCGCATCAGGTGAGCCGCGACGTAGGGGCTGCGATTGACCTGGGCAATTCTCAGTCCCATGGCCAGCTTCGTCTCCGGTCGCACGGTGCCGCCAAAGGTGAAGGTCTGCAGAAGGCTGGCGAAGGGCTTCGCACCTTTGGGCATGACAGCGAAGACGCGCAGGTAGTTCGCGATGCGGCCACTGCCCGCCGGTTCGAGCGATGCGGCTTCACTGATCGCGGCAACCGATGGATTGGCAAGTGGCAGTCTGGCCTCGGATCCAACGCGCTGGCGTGCGAGCCTCTCCAGTTCATCGAGTGTTACCAGAGGCGTTGTCACACGCACTGGTGATTCCATGGCCGGAACATTGGCCAGAATGATGGCGAGGAGGAGAAGCGGACTGACGATAGTGCTGATCTTCATCGATATCTCCGTGATAACAACCCGGTTTAAAAGCTGAGCCGCAGGCTGCCCTGCACTGTGCGGGCATCGTGTGCCTGTGTCGATCTGCCGAAGGAGGCCAGCGAGAGATCGGCGTTTGGCAGAAAGAGGTTGACGTTGTTGAGTGAGTTGAAGGCCTCGAAGCGAAATTGCAATTGAATCTTCTCCGTCAGCGAGAACCCCCGACTGAGTGAGAGGTCGAGCGTCGTGAATCGCGGTCCCCGGAAGGTGTTGCGACCGAGCGTGCCGTTTTCACCAGGTGCCGGTGCCGGAAAGGCGCTTGCCGGGAAGAGGCCGCTAAGGAAATTGCTGCGCCGGAATGAGGTGGCAATCGCTCCCGGTGCCGGTGCGTTCGGACGGTCATAAAAGCCGCCACCAACCGCGCCGCCGCCACCGTCGAGATTGAAGTCGCCACCGAGGTTGCGACCATTGACCAGATTGGACGGTGCGCCATTCCAGACAGAGAACGGACGCCCCGACTGCGCCGAGATGATCGCTGAGACCTGCCAGTCACGACTCGCCAGGCGCAGCAGGCCCCCGGCATTGCCAATACCTGCCGGCGTCCAGAGCAGGACCCCGGCGAGGCGATGCGGAATGTCAAAGAGCGATCGTGCCCGCTCGCAGTGCAGGCAGCCGATATCCTGCGCTCCCTTGCCCGGCTCGGAGTTATCCTGAAACTGCCCTGTCGAGGTGTCCGAGGAGGTGTCGATCCATTTCGACCAGCGATAGTTGACCTGCAGTGAAAATCCCCTGCTCAACCCTCGCCGTAACTCCGCCGTCATTGCGTGATAGCCCGAGGTTACGCCGTTGGTCACGAAGAGTAGTGTCCCAAAATTGGGGTTGATGCGATCCTCACGACCGTCGAGCAGATCACCGGCAAACCGGTTGATATCGTCGATCCGTTCAAGGTTGATCCCTGCCGTACCGCTGTAACCGAACTCAGCAATCCAGCCACGGTGAAACTCGCGCTGCAGGTTGAGAAACCAGCTCTCGCTGTACTGGGTTTTGATCGTTGGATTGACGACAAAACCGGTTGGTCTGATCGGCGGCTCACCCGGACGACTGACGACTCCACCCTGCGCGTTGAGCCCCCTGGCAAACTCCGGATTGAAGGGAACCGGAATGTTGTAAAGAATCTGCGTCCCGATCCTGTTGGCTGGCTGGATCACCCCCTGCAGCGCATCGGGTGGCAGGGCGCGAGCGCCGGCAATCGACTGGCCGTGGTGTGGCTGGTAGGCAAGGCTGAAGCCGGCACGAATCGAGTCGCGCCCCTTCCCGAATGGATCCCAGGCAATCCCGATGCGCGGTGCAAGGTTGGCGCGCTGCGGGCGATAGAGTCGGTCAACACGTCCGACAGCCGCATTTGCCAGCCGCTCGCGGAAGGTGCTTCCTGCCCCGAAGATCAGTGACGAGATCCGTCCCTCGCGCTCATCGACATCGCTGAAATAGTCGTGACGCAGCCCAAGGTTGATTGTCAGCGATCCTGATACCTTCCAGTCGTCCTGGATGAAGAGCCCGCTCTCGAATTGTGTGAAGTAGCGAGGGAATCCCGTCGGTTGTCCGGTGGCCGGATTGACCGTCAGCGTCTGGCGAAACGGCTTGTCAGTAACAAATTCGGCGATGTTCCTGAAGGCAAAGCTTCCCGCCGTCGCCGGCCCGATTGAAAGCCCCTTGAAGCCACGACGGAACTCTCCGCCAAACCGCAGCGTTTTTCGTCCACGATCGAGAGTCGTCGTGTTCCGCAACTCCCAGGTTCGCAGTTTTGTTCCCGTTCTGAAGACATCGCCGAAAGGCATCGTCAGACCGGTGACCGTCACCTCCGGGATCGAGGCGCCCTCCCGTCCGCGTTTGGTGTCGACATCCTGCATCGAAAAACGCAGGTCGTTGATCCCACGCTTGAAGATATGAACATATCCGGCGTTGAGATTGGCAAAGAATCCGTCAAATGGGCCGCGAAAGCCGCGGGCAGCTCGCCCAAGCGTCGCCTGCGCCGAGCTGGTGCCGCCATTGTCATGCTGGCGCTCGCTGATCCACCGCACACTCAGTCGGTCTGCTTCGCTATTGAAGCTGTGATCGACTCGTGCCATGACCTGATCAAAGCGAATGTAGTCGCGCACTGTGACGCTGGCAAGGCCGACCGCCGGAATGAAACCACCCGGTGTGCTCAGGCAGTTGCGCTGCTCCGCTGCCGTTATGCATCCGCTTCGCTGTGGCGTTGGCGCCGGATAGTCCTTCATCAATCGTGCGGCAATGCTTTCCGGTGATGTCCGCATGACGTAATCCCGTAACTCCGGTGTCTCCACCAGAAAGCCGAGGACCCTCCCGGTAGCATTGCGCGTTCCCTCGTAGGAGCCGAAATAGAATGTCCGGTTGTGCCGGATCGGCCCTCCAATGTTGGCTCCAAACTGGTTGAAGACCAGTGGGGGTCTTGCCGCGGCAAAGAAGTTGCGGGCGTTGATCCCCGCATTGCGATGGTAACTCCAGGCCCGCCCGTGGATCTCATTGGTTCCCGATTTCGTGCGCAGGTTGATCACCGCGCCGTTGCCGCGGCCATATTCGCTTGAAAAGTTGCTGGTCTGTACCTGTGCTTCTTCCAGTGATTCGAGCGCCGGCACCAGCGTCGGCTCACCGGTGTTATTCGGATTGGTGTTGATCGCGCCATCGAGAACATAGTTGTTGCCACGATACCGATTCCCGTTGACCGTAACCACCGGTGAGTTGGTCAGTTTTGTCGAATTGGCCGCCCCGGCAATCGCCGTTGCCCCGGCACTGAGGCTCGGCAGCGCAAAGATGTCACGCTGCGGCAGTGGCAGTGACGAGATTTCACGTGCGCTGAAGTTATCCGCGATCCGCCCCTCCGTCGCCACTCTCACCAGTGCCTCACCCTCGCTGATCGTGATCGTGTCCGTCAACTCCCCGATTTCCAGCCTTAATTGCAGATCGGTCGTCTGCCCCGCACTCAGCCTTAACCCCTCCTGGCGCAATGGCCTGAAGCCCGCCGCCCTGACCTCGATCAAATACACGCCCGGCGCCAGCCCTGCCATCTGAAATGAACCCTCTTCATCAGTCTGCGATTCTCGCTTCTGCCCTGTTCTTTCACTGGTCGCTACCACCCTGGCCCCGATCACCGCATTGCCCGCCCCGTCTGTTACTCTCCCGCGCAATCCCGACTCCGTGAACTGCCCGATTGCCTCCCCCGAGGCAACCAGCAGCCAGATCCAGATCGTCAGTATGCTCAGTATTGTTTTTGATATGAAGATTCTCATTGAGAGTCTCTTTCAAACGGTTTTCAATTGAGTTTAAAATTTAACCCTTTGGCTGGCAAATGGCCAATCAGGTGAGCAACATTCTGCACCATTGTATGCTGAGTCCGGTATGATGCTGAAATTATAAGTGCGGTATCAATGTCAGATTTGGCAGAGTTCTGAACAATGGTGACTGAGTCAATGAAAATGAGAAAGAAGAGCAGGGGTGAAGAGGTCAGGCTGGGGTTGCACACGGGGATTGCGGGAGGTATCGACCGTTCGATTCGCGAGGCGGCGGCGAAGGGATGTCGGACGTGGCAGATTTTTTCGCGAAATCCGCGGGGGTGGGCGGCACGTCCGCTCGGTGACGACGAGATTGCCCGGTTTCGTGAGGCTCGGGACGAGGCGGGGCTCGACCCCTGCGTGATCCACGCCTGCTACCTGATCAACCTCGCGGCATCGGATGAGGTTCGCGCCAAATCGATTGCCGCTTTTCGTGATGAACTTGAGCGGGGGCTGGCGATAGGGGCGGATTTCCTGGTGGTTCATCCGGGCAGCGCCCGCGGCGCGAGCGTTGATGAGGCGATCGAGAACTGTGCCAGAGCCATTGGTGAGGCGGCTGCCGGGCTTGAAGAGGCACTCTGGAGATCGGGATTTCATATTCTCATTGAAAACACCGCCGGCCAGGGAGGCCAGATCGGGCGCAGTTTCTCCGAGGTGCGCGATATTCTTGAATTATCTCGCGATTTGCCAACCGGGATGTGTCTCGATACCGCACATTCATTTGCGGCCGGCTACGATTGGCGTGACGCCGGGGCGGCAGCCACCGCTTTCAGTGAACTCGATCGCCTCGTCGGGTTTGAGCGGGTGCGTGTCATCCACTTCAATGATTCGAAGTCGGCTTTCGAATCACGCGTCGACCGCCACTGGCACATCGGACACGGTGAGATTGGTGCTGACGGACTCGCCCGCGTCATCAATCATCCGAAACTGTGCCATCTCCCGTTCATCCTTGAGACTCCCCAGGATGATCCGGGGGCTGATCCCCGCAATCTCCAGGCGGCAAGGGACCTGATCGATCAGTGAAGATTTCCGGGCTCAAATGATGATTTTTTGTGCAATCCTGATAAATATTTCGACCAGAAGCGCCGGTTCGTCGTCAAAGAGACAGCCATCCTGCGGAAGGTGGCGCGGAAAGAGCGAAAGTATCTGAATTACCAGTATGAAGGAGATTCGGGATGGTGAGCAGGTTTGAGCGGATTTCGATGTCGGGGATGGGTCTGTCATTGACTGGAAGGTTGTTCCTGGTCTCGGTGCTGATTGGACAGATGGTTCTCTGGCCGCTGGTCGGGGTGGCGCAGGGAACCGTTATAAAGAGCGCACGAAAGGCGAAGGCGCTCACTGAAGAACAGTTTGTGGTTCACCTGCTCGATCGGACGACCTTTGGTCCGCGGCCGGGAGATATCGATCGCGTGCTGCGTCTTGGCTGGAAGAAGTATCTGAACGAGCAGTTAAACCCGGAGGGGATCGACGACAAGGTGGCAGTCGAGAAGCTGCGCGGGATCGAGAGCATCCACCTCAGCGGGCGCGAGCTGGCAAAATACTCGCCGCCGCCACAGGTGTTGCTCCAGATCTCGAAGGATCTCGGGATCGAGCTGCCTGTGGGCCAGGAGGCCCCTCAGGTGATGCCCGGGGGAGAGACTCAGCCGGTCGGGGAGAAGGCACCTGCCCGTCAGCAGATGGGCGAGCAGATCCGACGGGCTCGCCAGTTTCGCCAGGCGCTGGCGGAGAAGGGCTACAAGCCACGACAGCAGGCAGCGACTGAGCTGCAGCAGGCGAAGATTCTTCGCGCCGTTTACAGCGAGCGGCAGCTGCAGGAGGTCATGACCGATTTCTGGTTCAATCACTTCAATGTCTTCATCCAGAAGGGAGCGGATCGCGTCCTGACGACCGTGTATGAGCGTGACGTCATTCGTCCGCGAGTCTTCGGCAAATTCGAAGACCTGCTGCGGGCAACGGCGCAGAGTCCGGCCATGCTCTTTTACCTTGACAACTGGATGAGTGTGGCCGAGGCAGCGGATCGCGGAGGGCGTCGGACGGAGATGGCCCGACAGATGGCGCCACAGCGTCGGGCGCGGGGACTCAATGAGAACTACGCGCGCGAGATCATGGAGCTTCATACCCTTGGTGTCGATGGTGGCTACACGCAAAAGGACGTGCGCGAGGTCGCACGCTGCTTCACCGGCTGGACGATCCGTAACCTGCAGAGCGACCCCGAGTTTGCCTTCGTGCCACGGATGCACGACGATGGCGAGAAGGTGGTACTCGGCACGAAGATCCCGGCCGGAGGGGGCCGCAGGGATGCTGAGACAGTGATTCATCTGCTGGCGACTCATCCCTCGACGGCGAAGTTCATCTCAACCAAGCTGGCCCGTCGTTTCGTTACCGATGATCCACCGGCCACTCTGACAGAGGCGATGGCCAGGACCTTTCAGCGCACCGGTGGTGACCTTCGCGAGGTGCTTCTCACCCTCTTTGACTCGAAAGAATTCCGGGATCCATCCGTCTTTCGCGCGAAGATTAAGACCCCGTTTGAGATGACGGTCAGTGCCGTGAGGGCAATCGGTGCCGAAACCAACGGCGGACCCGCCTTCCATCGCTGGATTGCCGAGATGGGAGAGGGGCTTTACCTTGCGCAACCGCCAACCGGCCATCCCGACAGGGCTGATCATTGGGTGAACAGTGGCGCATTGCTCGCACGCATGAATTTTGCCGTGGCGCTGACGGCCAACAAGATACCCGGCACACGGGTTGATCCCGCCCGGCTCAATCCTGTGGGTAATGGTCGGCCAGAAGCGCCAGAGGCAGTTGTTGACCGCTACGTCACACAAATCCTGCGAGGCACTCTCTCCGACCAGTCGCGAAAGACCATCGATCGTGCAATTGCCGACCAGGGTGGCACCGCCGAAGTCACCCCTGCAAGGGTGGCCAGCCTCATTCTTGGATCTCCGGAATTTCAGCGACAGTAAACGGTGCCAGCAGACAGGGAAGGGAGTTAGCGATGAATCGACGATATTTTCTCAGACACGGAAGCATCGCGCTGGCGAGTCTCGGATCGCCGGGGCACGCGCCGGGCATTCTTCTGCGTGCGTTAGCGGGATCGACCGGTGCAGGGAGTGATGGTCGTGGAAAGCGAGTGCTGATCGTCCTTTTTCAGCGTGGGGCAATGGATGGGCTGAATGCCGTCATCCCTCACGGTGAGTCGGACTATTACAATCTGCGCCCATCGATCGCGATCCCGAAGCCCAATGGCGGGCAGGAGGCGGCGCTCGACCTTGACGGATTCTTCGGTCTTCATCCGGCAATGGCTTCGCTCAAACCTTTTTACGATTCCCGCGAGCTGGCCATTATCCACGCCGTCGGATCCCACGATCAGACCCGCTCCCATTTCGATGCGCAGGATTATCTCGAATCGGGAACGCCCGGCGTCAAGAGTACCCGTGATGGCTGGCTCAACCGCTCGATGCAGGCGGCTCCGGCACCCGAGGCCTCTCCGTTTCGCGGCGTCGCCCTTGGGCCGTCACTGCCGAGAATCATGCAGGGGCGCGCTTCCGGAGTCGCCATGAGCAGCCTCGAAAGCTTTGCCATTCGCGATAATCGCGTCGGCCAGGGTGGCTTTGAGGCGATCTATGAGCAGACCGTCAATGAGGCGATGCGCGGTGCCGGTCGCGAGACCTTTGAGGCGGTTAATATGCTGAAGCAGGTCAATCCCCGACAGTACCAGCCACTCGAAGGTGTGCAGTACCCGCGTGGTCCCTTCGGTGATCGGCTTCGCCAGATTGCGCAGCTCGTCAAGTCACGAGTCGGCCTTGAGGTCGCCTTCACCGACATTGGCGGGTGGGATACCCACGCCAATCAGGGAAATGTCCAGGGCCAGCTTGCCCTGCGTCTCCGTGAGCTGTCTCTTGGCATCACTGCCCTCTATCGCGACCTGCGGGAGTTTGCCGATGATGTCGCCATTCTCACCATGACCGAATTCGGACGTACCGTCAGGGAGAATGGTAATCGTGGAACCGATCACGGCCACGCCAGCGCGATGTTCCTCCTTGGTGGCAAGGTCAGCGGTGGCAAGGTGCACGGACGCTGGCCGGGGCTTGCCGCTGATCGACTCTACGAGGGACGCGACCTCGCGGTCACCACCGATTTCCGACAGGCCATTGGTGAGGTGCTCCAGTCACACCTCAAAGTGAGGGATCTTGCAACAGTCTTTCCCGGATATCGGATCGAAAATCAATCACCACTGGGGCTGATTACCTGAATCAGAACACGCAACATTGGAACACCGTCCACCAAACCACCTCTGAGCTTGCGCGGAGGCGCAGAGAAAGCTGCGGATTATGCTTTTCACTCCTTCGCGCCAGCTCATCTCTCCTTCTTACCCGATGCCTCTTCCTCGTCTTAAACCTGAAGTGAGTCCAAAATTTGAAGCTCCTGCAACCCCCTGACAATGAGGCCGCATCATTAAACCCTTGAAAAGATGGTTTGAAATTCGCTATCGAATCGTTGATCGATTGGTGATACTATCAACTGGTTGCCAGGTGTCTGGCTGGTATTTGCCTGGTTCCCGGACACAGGATAATCGGAATAAAGTAGAACAACGTATACGATAAACATATACGATACACATATGCGATATGTGATAGCGAATGGGCTCAGCTTGTAATCAAGGCTGCTCAACGGTGGAGGGTTGCATGAGTTTCCCGGGGTGTGCTCGTACTTCGAGCCACAATCGCTCTTTGGTGTCACTGGTGCTGACTGCTTTTCTGCTTCTGGCGATTTTGTCCGGGATTCTCGGGGCTGCCTGGTGGAGAGGGTTGGCACGCAGCCTTGATTTTGATGGACTCGATGTCGCCGCGACGCCAGTGACAACGGTCTCGGCGGCGAGTTTCGAAGCAGTGCCGGTGGCTCCGGGCGCAATCGTTGCGGCCTTTGGCGTGGGGTTGGCGACGCAGACGGTGATTGCGGCCGACACCGATCCGGTGACTCCGGGCATTCAGTTACCGACGACTCTTGGCGGCACGACGCTTGATGTTAACGGTCGTCGTGCCGAGCTTCTCTTCGTTTCTGCGGGGCAGATCAACTACATTATTCCCGCTGCGACAGAGGCTGGCACGGCCACGGTTCAGATCCGTTCCGGGGATGGAACGACCTCGACCGGGTCGGTCGAGGTGAGTCGTGTCGCTCCGGCAATCTTTGCAGCCAACTCCAACGGCAGGGGGGTCGCGGCTGCCCAGATCTTCCGCATCAAGTCAAATGGTCAGCAGTCCTTTGAAACGATTGCCGAATACAATCAGCAGTCAGCACGTTTTGTGACGAAGCCGATCGACCTCGGGCCATCAGGTGAGCGAGTCTTCCTGATCCTGTTTCTGTCAGGGATGAGTTTGGCGACCGACACCAATGGAGACAACAATTTCAACGAGAGTGTCCGGGTTCTGATGGGCGGCAGTGAGATCGTTCCGGCATTTGCGGGGCGTCAGACGCAATATGTCGGTCTTGACCAGGTCAACGTCGAGATACCGCGCGGACTGGTCGGGAGGGGACTGGTTAATGTCTCGGCCAGTGCGACCGGCTTTGGATCATCCAACCTCGTCGATGTCGAGATTGCCGGATCTGCAGGGGCGGCACCACCGTCGATCAGTGGGTTCGGCTCGGGATCAGCGCTGGCCGGGCAGGAGATGACGATCAATGGTAATGGTTTCTCGGCGGTCCCCGGTGACAATCTGGTGAGGATTGCGGGGCTTGACGCCGAGGTGGTCTCGGCATCAACGACGCAGCTCCGGGTTCGGGTGCCCTTTGGGGTACAGACCGGCGCGGTGATGGTCAGGACGACGACCGGGGAGGGATGGAGTTCCGGCCAGCTTTCGGTAAGAACTTCTATCAGCGGGGTGATCGAGGATACCGATCGCCAGCCAATGCCTGGCATGACGGTTCGATTGGGAGACAGTGCGATCACTGCTGCCACCAATGCAGACGGTGCCTTCGTTCTTCCGGATGTCCCGGCCGGGGTCCAGTCAGTAGAGGTTGATGGAGGTTCGTTACCGATCTCACCACCTTACCCGAAGATCATCCTCAAGATTGCGGCACAGTCCAATCGTGACAACCAGTTTACGCGAACAATCGCCATGCAGCAGGCGAATGGCAGCAGCGGGACAATCGGCAGCGGCAGCGGCACCGTCAGCGGAGGAGGATCGGGAGGGCTTGTCTACCGCGAAGCATCAGAAAGTGTCTCTCCGATAACCATCACGACCGGGGAGTATTCGCTGGTGGTGCCGGGTGACGCGAAGGCTCTCTTTCCCGATGGCAGCAAGCGAGGGACAGTCGTTCTGACGCCGCTCAGCAATGCAAGGACACCGGTCGATCTTCCATTTGGGTTCTTCAGCTCAGGGATAGTCCAGATCACACCCTTCAACGTCAGTATCGATCCCGGAGCAAAGCTGATCTTTCCAAACCCGGAGGGGCTGGCCCCCGGGACTCAGGCCACGCTCTTTGGCTACGATCCGCTGAGCGGCAGGTTCACTGCGGATCCCACTGGTGCGATTGTCAGTGGCGACGGGCAGATGATCGAGACGGCAGCCAATGCTATCAGGAAAACCAGCATCTATTTTGTCGCCGTGCAGCAGCAGACGACGACGATAACCGGCCGTGTTCTCGAAAATGACGGGGTGACGCCGGTGCGCAATGCACTTGCCCGATTTCGCGGTCAGGAGGCCTTGACTGATGGCGAGGGCAGCTATGTGTTGCGTTTTGTACCGGCGAAGGATGGCGGTCAGGTTGGTGCCGATATCAGCATTCTGCGTGCGGGTGGTCGTGTCGACCGTGTCTCGACGGTCAGGGTGACCGCGATTCTCGGCGGGATCACGAAAATCCCCGATGTCAGGATGCCGGCCCGTACCGAAAATCGTCCCCCTTCGCTCCTCGGTCTTTCACGGCTGGAGATTCAGGAGGGCAGTGTCGTCACGACACCGCTGTTGATCGTCGATCCCGACCAGTCGGAGATTGCCGATGTCAAGGCTGCCGGTGCAGGCTTTGTGTCGGTTCTGAAGGTACTGGTGGCAAGCAACAGGCCCGCCTATCAGTTGCGGCTGGCACCGGGCTTTGTTGACGCCGGGAACTATGGCTTGCAGCTGTCGATTGCCGACAGCCTTGGTGCCGTCGGACAGTTCAGCGTCAAGCTGACTGTCAACGATGTCAATCGGCCTCCGGTGGCTGTTGATGGAGTCGCCACAGGTGAAGAGGATACCGATATTCGTCTGCTCCTTAGTTCGACTGACGCTGACAGCAGCGACGTGTTGAAATACCAGATCGTCACCTTGCCGTCGCGGGGAGTTCTTACCGGTTCGGGGCCTGGATTGGTCTATCGTCCAAACCCCAATTTTAACGGCACCGACCAGTTGACGTGGAAGGCAAACGATGGTCGTGATGACAGCAATATC
>CAIKMY010000243.1 GCA_903828635.1 uncultured Acidobacteriota bacterium | reverse complement strand
TTCCGATGCCGGCTGTTTCTATTCAGGAAGAATCTGACGATGAACAAAAATGATCTGATCAATTTGTATGATTTCACCGGAAAGACGATGCTGATTACTGGGGGGGCCGGAGTTCTTTGCGGGGCGATGGCGCAGTCACTGGTCAGCGTTGGGGCCAATGTGGCGATCCTTGACCGCGAGCCGGAGCGGGCTGCGCCGACGATTGCGGCGATGGAGGGGCCGGGGCGGGCAATTGCGCTGAAAACGGATGTGCTGAAGAAGGAGCCTCTTGAGGAGAATCTTGGCCAGGTTCTGGCAGAGTTTGGCCGGATCGACGGGCTGATCAACGGTGCCGGGGGCAACTCTCCCCAGGCGACGACCCGCCCGGATCAGAGCTTCTTCGATCTGCCGGAGAGTGGCCTGCGTTTCGTGTTCGATCTCAATATGCTCGGAACGATTCTGCCATGCCAGGTCTTTGGTCGTCAGATGGCGGAGCAGGGTGAGGGGGTGATTCTCAACATCTCCTCGATGAGTGCCTTCAGGCCGCTGACGAGGGTGCCGGGCTATTCTGCGGCCAAGGCGGGGATCAGCAACTTTACACAGTGGCTGGCGGTCCATCTGGCACAGGAGTATTCGACAAAGTTGCGGGTCAATGCGATTGCGCCGGGCTTCCTCGTTTCTGACCAGAATCGGGCACTGCTGTATGATGCGCAGACGGGTGAGCTGACGAAGCGTGGGCAGAGCATCATCGACCACACGCCGATGGGGCGCTTTGGTCTGCCGGATGACCTGCTGGGTACGGTTCTCTGGCTGCTCTCGCCGGCCTCGGCCTTTGTCACCGGGACGGTAGTGCCGATCGATGGCGGGTTTGCCGCCTTTGCCGGAGTCTGAATTACAGCCTGACTGAAGAAGGAGAAAGAGATGCTGGTTGGCCGCGGATATGGAAGCAGTGGATCCGGATACAGTGGATCCGGATACATTGGACATAGTGGATCTGCCGACAGATACCTGACTGAGGATGAGGTGCGGGAGCTGATGCGCGAGGCGCTGGCCGGGATCGAGACTGCCGGCAGGCGAATCATCGTCATCCTGCCGGACGGCACGCGGACGGCGCCAATTCCGATGATGTTCCGCATCTTCGAGGAGATGCTTGGAGAGAAGGCCGCGGCACTCGATTATCTGATTGCGCTGGGCACTCATCAGCCGATGAGTGACGAGGCGATCAACAAATTGATCGGGATCACAGCCGAGGAGAGGCAGTCACGGTATGCGCGTGCGAAGATCTTCAATCATCGCTGGGATCTTCCGGAATCGTTCGTCGATCTGGGAGTGATTTCGGAGGATGAGATCGTTGCCATTTCTGATGGTCTGCTGCGGCAGTCGGTCAATGTGCGACTCAACCGTCTGATCTTTGATTACGATCACGTTTTCATCTGCGGGCCGACTTTCCCACACGAGGTCGTCGGCTTCTCGGGAGGCAACAAGTATTTCTTTCCCGGAATCAGCGGGCCGGAGGTGATCAATTTTTCGCACTGGCTGGGGGCACTGATCACCAGTTACGCCCTGATCGGGCAGAAGCACACACCGGTGCGGAGGGTAATCGACCGTGCGGCGGCGATGATTGATCGTCCGAAGCTCTGTTTCAGCATGGTGGTCAGGGGCGAGTCGCTGGCGGGGCTGTATATTGGCAGCCCGGAAGAGGCGTGGGAGGCGGCCAGTGACCTCTCGTCGCAGCATCACATTGTCTGGGTTGACAAGCCATTCAAGCGGGTGCTCTCGGTCATGCCCAAGCTTTATGACGACATCTGGACAGGGTCGAAGGGGATGTACAAGCTTGAGCCGGCGATCGAACCGGGTGGTGAGGTGGTGATATACGCTCCGCATATCGACGAGATCAGTTATACCCACGGCCACATTCTCGATGAGGTCGGGTATCACACGCGCGACTATTTCCTCAAGCAATGGGATCGTTTCAAGGACTATCCGCTGGGAGTGATTGCCCACAGCACTCACCTCAAGGGGATCGGGACTTATGACGAGAAGACGGGGGTTGAGTATCCGCGGATTCGCGTGACCCTGGCTACCGGGGTGTCGCGTGAGCGCTGTGAGAGGCTCAACCTTGGTTACCTTGACCCGGCATCGATCAATTTTGACGACTGGCGGGGACGCGAGGATGAGGGCATCCTGTTGGTTCCCAAGGCGGGTGAAATGCTCTACCGCATCAGGCAGAACTGAGACCAACCGAGGCCAACCGAGTTATGGGCGATTCTGTAAAGACGGTTCGTGGTGCCTGTCCGCATGACTGTCCCGACACTTGCGCGATGGTCGTGACGGTCGAGGGAGGCCGTGCGATCAAGGTCGCCGGGGCGGCCGACCATCCGACGACCGATGGTTTTCTCTGTACCAAGGTCAACCGCTACCTTGAGCGAACATACAGTCAGGACCGTCTTCTCTATCCGATGAAGCGAGTCGGCCCGAAGGGAAGCGGGGTGTTTGAGCGCATCAGCTGGGAAGAGGCGGTCGAGACGATTGCTGCGCGGTTTCGTGACATTGCCGCTGATGATCCCCAGGCGATACAGCCTTACAGCTACGGCGGCACGATGGGGCTGGTGCAGGGTGAATCGATGGATCGGCGCTTCTTCCATCGGTTGGGAGCCTCGCTGCTCGATCGGACGATCTGTGCCAGTGCCGGTGCGGCGGGCTATCGGGTGACGATCGGCGCCAGTATTGGCACCGATCCCGAACGCTTCTCCGAATCGCGACTGATCATTATCTGGGGATCAAACCCGATCACCTCGAATGTTCATCTCTGGCCAATGATTCTTGAGGCGCAGCGCCGTGGAGCACGGGTTATCGCGATCGACCCCTACCGCAGCCTGACGGCTGAGAAGTGTGACGAGCACATAGCCCTGCTGCCCGGGACCGATGGTGCGCTGGCTCTGGCAATGATGAATGTCATCATTGGTGAGGGGTTGGTCGATCATGATTACGTCGAGCGTCACACCATCGGCTTTGAGCAGCTTGTCGAGCGGGTTCGCGAATATCCCCCGGAGGCGGTTGCGAAGATTGTCGGGATCCCGGCTGAGACGATCATTCGTCTGGCGCGTGAGTATGCGACGACGCGCCCCGCAGTGATTCGGCTTAATTACGGGATGCAGCGCCATGCCGGTGGCGGGATGGCGGTGCGCACGGTCAGCTGCCTTCCGGCGCTGGTTGGGGCGTGGCGTGATGCGTCCGGCGGCATTCTGCTTTCAACATCCGGTGCCTTTGGGATGAATACAGCGGCGCTGCATCGGCCGGATCTGATGCCCAACCGGCCACGGACGATCAATATGTCGGCGATCGGGGACGCGCTGCTCGGGTATCACCGCGAGGTTCGCTTCGCCAGAAATGGCAATGCCCATCCGGTGAGTGAGTTGTTAAAGCCGCTCGATCCGCCAATTCGCGCGATTTACGTTTACAATTCAAACCCTGTTGCCGTTGCTCCCGATTCGCGGAAAGTTGTTGCCGGCTTTAACCGCGAAGACCTCTTCACGGTTGTCCACGAAATCTTTCAGACGGACACTGCCGATTATGCCGATATTCTGCTGCCAGCGACGACCCAGCTTGAGCAGCTCGACATTCACCGCGCATACGGTCATCATTATGTGATGCTCAACCAGCCGTCGATCGAGCCGCTGGGTGAGGCAAAGCCGAACAGTGAGGTCTTCCGGCTGCTGGCGCGGGCAATGGGATTCACCGAGCCCTGTTTCTCCGACAGTGACGAAGAGATCGCGCGACAGGCGATATGCTCCGATCATCCTCATATGCGGGGGATCGAATGGGATGATCTGGTCAGTCGCGGGTGGGCAAGGCTCAACCTGCCGGAGCGCTTTGCGCCATTTGCCAATGGCGGCTTTCTGACACCATCAGGCAAGTGTGAATTTTACAGCGAGTCACTGGCAGTGCAGGGGATCGACCCGCTGCCGTTTTTTGTCCCGCCATTTGAGTCGGAACAGAGCGCGCCGGAACTGGCGCGACGCTATCCACTGGCGATCATTTCGCCGCCAGCGCACAGCTTTCTCAACACCAGTTTTGCCAATCTGGCCTCCTCGCTGAAAATGGAGAAGGAGCCACGGCTCGATATGCATCCTCACGACGCCACTGCGCGAGCCATCGTCGATGGCGACGAGGTCTCGGTCTTCAACGATCGCGGGGCCCTGACTGTCAGGGTGAGGGTGACGGACAAGGCGAGAGTCGGCGTCGTCGTCGCACCATCGATCTGGTGGAAGAAGCTGACGCGCGATGGCCGTAACGCCAATGATGTCACTTCGCAGGCGCTCACCGACCTCGGCGCCGCCGCGACATTTTACGATGCCCTTGTCGAGGTTGAGAAGGCGCGGTCCCGGTGAATCGGCAGGATTGGATCATCGTCAGTATCGCCTTTTCGCTCTTCGCCATCTTTATCGCGCTCGAGCGGCGATATTGGCGCCGCCGTGATCCCGACAAATATTCAGATCCGGATTCGCTGGTCAACTATTCGCTGGTGGCGATGCAGTTTCTGGTGGGCGTTATCGGCAAGTCGCTCTTCATCATCACCGCTCTCGAATGGGTGCGGGGGAAGGGGCCGCAGCTGGTCGCCGCTCAGTGGTGGGCCGGGTTGCTGCTCTTCTTCGGAGTCGATCTGGGGTATTACCTCTTTCATCGTGCCAGCCATCGCATCCGCTTTCTCTGGGCGATTCACGAAGCGCATCACTCATCCGCGCTGATGAATCTCTCAGTGGCATTGCGCCAGCCACCGCTCGAGCCATGGTTCGACTGGCCGTTCTTCATCGGGCTTGCCTGGCTCGGGTTTTCCGCCAAGGCCATCCTGACGATGTATGCCTTCAACCTCTTCTACCAGTTCTTCATTCATACCGAGGTTGTCGGGAGGCTGCCACGCTGGATTGAGTGGTGTTTCAACACACCTTCACACCATCGGGTTCACCACGGAGTCAATGAGCGCTACATCGACCGCAACTATGGCGGAGTGCTGATCATCTGGGATCGTCTCTTTGGGTCTTTTGTCGTTGAGAGCGAGCCGGTTCGTTATGGAGTTATCAATTGTGTCGCCTCGAACAGCCCGGTCTTTGTCGGCTTTCACCTCTGGGCTGATCTGTTGAGCGACCTGCGCCGGAGTCGATCCTGGAGGGAAAGGCTGCTCGTGATCTGTGGGCCGCCCGGCCTCGTCATCGGCCAGCGGCAGCAGCCGGAGAGGGTGGGTTAACACGCTCTCCGGCTCTGCTGCCACCTCTGCTGCCCATGGACCACAGCCTGTCGTTTGCTCACCTTGGAGCATATTTGGAGGCGACGTACTGATTAAGGATGTCGATGAAGTCGGGGACGATGCCCGGCCCCCGAAGTGTGGTGCGCAATTTACCATCGACGAAGACAGGAGCCCGGGGATCCTCACCGGTGCCGGGGAGGCTGATACCGATATCGGCATGCTTTGATTCGCCGGGACCATTGACGATGCAGCCCATGACGGCGACCTTCATCTCTTCGACACCGCAGAACTGATCGCGCCAGACGGGCATCTGCGAGCGGAGATATTTGCCGATGTCATCGGCCATCTCCTGGAAAAGGGTGCTGGTCGTCCGGCCGCATCCCGGGCAGGCCGTGACCTGCGGGACAAAGCTGCGAATCCCCATCGACTGGAGTATCTGCTGGGCGACGACCACCTCCTCTGAGCGGTCACCGTTGGGTGCCGGTGTCAGCGAGACTCTGATGGTATCACCGATGCCCTCCTGGAGCAGTATCGCGAGGGCGGCAGCGCTGGCGACGATCCCTTTGGAGCCCATGCCGGCCTCGGTCAGTCCAAGGTGGAGCGCATAGCTGCCACGGCGTGCCAGTTCGCGGTAGACATCTACCAGATCCTGCACGTTCGAGCATTTGGCGCTGAGGATGATGCGATCGGCGGGAAGCCCGTAACTCTCAGCAAGCTGTGCTGACTCGATTGCGCTGCGGACGATCGCCTCCTTCATTACTTCCTGACCATCGAGTGGTTCAGGCAGCCGCGCATTCTCATCCATCAGCCGCGCCAGCAGCGACTGATCGAGCGATCCCCAGTTGACGCCGATCCGCACCGGGCGCTGGTTCTCGATCGCGACATCGATCATCCGTCTGAAGTTCTCGTCGTGGTGGCGACCAACGCCGACATTGCCGGGGTTGATCCGGTACTTGGCCAGCGCTCGTGCACATTCCGGAAACTCGGTCAGCAGGATATGACCATTGTAATGAAAATCACCAATGATCGGAGTCTGATACCCCGCGTCACGCACCCGGGTGACAATCTCCGGCACTGCTGCTGCTGCCTCACGATTGTTGACCGTAATGCGTACCAGCTCTGATCCGGAACGTGCCAGTTGTACAATCTGCTCTGCGGTTGCCACCGCATCGGCGGTGTCGGTATTGGTCATCGACTGCACCACTACTGCCTGGCAGCCGCCGATCGTCACGCCTCCGACCTTGACCGCAACCGAGTTGCGTCGTTCAATCTTTGCCATAAGCTCAGCCTGTTCTCCTTGCTCCTCTGGTCTATTTGATCTGTACCGTCACGTTGTTCGTGATTTTGCCATCAACCGTCAATACCACCGGGACCTCGCCACGTCCGATGAGGCTGCGCGGTACCGCAAGGTTGATCTGGTCGAGACCGACGAAGGTGCCCTGCGGCCCGGCATAGGCTACCTGTGCCGCAACACCGCCAATCGTCGCACTGACATTGTTCAGACTGCTGCGGAACCTCAGCCCGGTTCCAAAGAGGATCAGAAATGTCTGGTCGGCAGATGTGCCCAGATCGAGCGGTACCGGAAGAAACAGCTTCTGAACACTGTCGAAGTTGTTGATCGTCAGCGTCGATTGAGCGCCAGTGCTGCCAAACCTCAGTGCGTAGCCGGCTGCGACATCTTTTCCGCTGGCATTGGCCGAGAAGAGAGCCGGTGCCACCTGCTGGACATCGACCGTGCCGATCGAGACCTCACCGGCACCGCTGGTAATTGCCATACCAGCTGTCCCAATCGCCGTTCCGCTCGGTATCAGGTAGTTGATCTGCCCGGGTGAGGTGAAGAAGAGCGGTGAATAACGCTCAACGCCCGCACTATCGCGAACCACGATTCGCGTTCCACCGAGCGTCGTTGGTAATGGCACCGTCGAGGCGGCCTCGGTTGCCCCCGCCAGCCTGATTCCGAATCCGCTGACGATTGCTTCCGGCGCGATTGCCGAGGGGCTGTAGCTCGCCGATGAGACTGTCGTCACCGCTCCGGGCGTCACCAGTTTAAAGATCCCGCGTCCATGTGTTGCGGCAAAGAGTGTGTTGGTCGCCGCCTGGTAGCGCACCATGAAGGTTGCCACTCGCGGCATTCCGTTGCCCAACCGCTCCCAGGTTGCTCCGCCATTGGTCGTCTGGAAGACTCCAAGATCGGTACCAATGTAGATGATGTTGCTGCTGGCCGGATTGACTGCCACCGATGTCACCGGCACATCCGGCAGGTTGCCGCTGATGTTGACCCACGACTGGCCGAGGTTGGTCGTCAGAAAGACGTGACCCGGCGTTGCCGGCGTCGTCTGGTCAAAGCCTGAATAGGTGACCACTGCGTGCTGCGGGTTGTTCGGATCGACCGAGATGTCGGTGACAAACCGGTTTGGCAGCGGGGCCTTCGTCACGTTGGTGAAGGTGGCATCGGCCAGCTTGCCGGCATTGGTCGTCACCTGGATATTACCGTCACTGGTGCCCACCCAGACGGTCTCTCCCGGTGGAGTCACTGTCTGATCAAGTCGCGGGTGAGCGGCGATCGCCGTAATCACCGCCGAGCCACCCTTCGTCAGGTCGGTTCCAAAACCGTCGGTACTTGCCCCGAGCCCGGTCCAGGCAGTTCCCTGGGTCTCCGTGCGGTAGAGCCGGTATGTGCCCAGATAGACGACGTTGCCGTTGGCCTCCTTAAAGCCGGTATGCTGGGCCATCGGCGCATAAAAAGCGACACGATCCGCAGGATTGAACCTCCCCTGTTGCGCTGTGCAGCCAAAACAGCCCCTCGGGATCCAGCTTCCAAAGGCGCCACTGCTATACGAGACTCGCGGCCCGATCTGTGCGCTGCCACCCGAGTTACTCTGATTGAAGTAGGTGTGATACATGATCGTCGGATTCGACTGGTCGATCAGCACGTACCCGCCATCTCCATCAGCAACGTGATCCCAGGCGAGATTGCCGCGGTAAAGATTGGTGCCGTTATCCTGAGTCCCGCCAATGACGATACTCGGGTTGGTCGGATGCAGGGCAATCGACATGAACTGCGTCAGGTTGAGCGAGTCGTTGAGCTGCCTCCACGAAATGTTGGCCGCGCTCGCGTTGTCGCTCCGCCAGATGCCGCCATCGTTCCCGGTGAAGAGCGTGTAAGGAGGCACTCGCGATACTGCAAAACGATGGGTGTCTGCGTGCAGTCCGCCACCACCGCTCCTCGAGGTGCTGATATCCTCCCACGTCAGTCCCCCGTCGAGGCTCCGCCAGACTGTCCCGCCATTATTAAAGCTATTGGCCGATGTCGCGTAGTAGATAATATCGGCATTGGCCGGATCGACGGCGATGTCGAGGTTATAGTTGGCCTGTCCGCGTGCCTGCGGGATCGTTCGCTCTGACCATGTGTTGCCGTTGTCAGTTGAGCGATAGATCCCCAGCAGGTTGTCACTTGGGTTGGCGAAGGCGGCATAGATCGTTGTCGCCGTGCTCGGCGCAATTGGCGGGCCGCTCGCCAGTGCCATCCGTCGAAAGGGTGAGGTGCTCGGATTGCCTGTCGGGTCGCTGCCGACATCCGGCAGCCCGTTCGACAGCCGCTGCCACGTCCCTGCATTCCCAAAGTTTTCCGAGCGATAAATACCGATTGTGCGCATGCCCACGTAGACCCGATTCGGGCTGCGTGGATCAACAACAACGTCATGAGCCGAATAGACGCCGCTCGTCGCTCCCGGATCGAGGTTGCTCCACGTTGTTCCACCATTCGTCGATTTCCAGAGCCCGACCTGCCCGATCGAGATCTGACTGGCGCGTGAAGTCGAGTGGGCCGTCACGCCGAAGGTCGTCGCCGCGTAGATTGTTGATGGCGTCTGCGGATCGATTGCAATCTTCGTGAAGGCGGCATTGACAAAGGCCGGCTGCGTCGGAGCCGGCGGGCCGGGGATCAGTGTCCAGCTCTCTCCGCCATTGGTCGATTTCAGCAGTCCTGCACCGTAATAGCAGAGAGCACAGCGGCTGCCCTCCCCGAGTCCGACGTAGACCGTCTCCGGCGATTGCGGATCGACCGCGATCGCTCCAACCGCCAGCGATGGCTGGTTGTCTGTCAGCGGCGTCCAGTTGATCCCGTTGTCGGTCGATTTCCAGACACCTCCCTGCGCTCCACCAAGGTAGATGGTCTGATTGTTTACTCCGTCATACCGTGGGTCGAGCGTCAGTGCCGAGATTCGCCCCGAAACGTTGACCCGTGGCGATCCGTAAGTCTGCCCAAAGAGGATCGGCTGCGGTCCGATTGCCGCCCAGTATGCCCCCTGCTGACCTGTCTCGCCGGTCTTGTAAATCAGCGGATCCTTCACTTCCTCCAGTTCAGCCAGTTGCTTGAGCATGCGCTGTCCCGCGTCCGCCGGGATCGTCTCCGCCGGGTATGCCCGCTGTCGATAGAGCCACTCCTCCAGCCTTTCGCCACCCTCGGCCTCCTCCGCCCTTCCATCCTCCACCTCTCCTCCTTCACGCAGAAAGAATGCCGAGCCACACAGCGAGAGTGCCAGAATCGCCAGTAACAAAGACTGGCCAATTACCTGCTTCAACGACGAGATCATCGATTCTTCCTCCCTCATTTGACGCGGAATTCGTAGTTATTCCGCGCGATGGTCGTGCCGGCGCGATCGACAATCGCCGCCGTCAGGACATACCTGCCAGGTCGATCAATCCTGAAATCGACCTCCTGCCATTTGAAAGACGAGTCTGCCGGAAGGGTAACCAGCGGATAATCGGTCTTCTTCATCACCTCCTGACCATCAGCTGCCTGAACGCTCCACGTCACCCGTGTTTGCAGCAGATCTTCCCAGCGATCATTGATCAGCCACAATTCCGTGTGGATCGGCTCACCGCTATTCCAGGTGTCACGATCGTAGGCAAATGATGGCAGCACCGGCTGGAATGACCGCTGAACCGTATAGTAGGACTTTGTCGGCTGGCGGTAGTAGTCGAGCGCGGCCATGGTCACCGATGGCCAGAGATCAATTGCGTGAAAATGAAGGATGCCACCTGCGGGATCATATTTCAACCGCCTCATTCGTTCGATCGCCAATTGAAAGAGGCGGGCAACATAGTCCTGAGTCTGCGGGATATATTCGCGCAGTGTCATTCCGTCAGGCCGTCCCCAGGCCCGTATCGCCTCGGCTATTTGCAGCTTGCGGAAGATCCACTCATCGGCATGTGCCTCGATTGGCCAGTGATTCGGCAGGAATCTGACAAGGCTTTCGTAATTTGGCAGCGCCGTCGCCCCAAGTTCCGAGATGAATCTCTCCCTGACACGGGTGTACTCCCAGATCGATCCGCCGTACCAGCCTTCATAAACGTGCGCGTCACCGTAGCGTCCCGTTGATCTGACCACCGGACGCCGCTGCGGGTCGTGCAGAAAGAGTCGAGGTTCGAGGTGCTTGGTCAGATCGCGATAATTTTCCAGCGACTCCTCGTCACTCGTCGCCCAGACCGCGACCGAGGCATGATTGCGGACATACCTGATCAGCGGATCGTAGAGCCGCGCCGCCTTGAGCGAGAACGCCCGGTCCTCCGGATACCATGCCTCGAGGTAGTCCTGAAAGATCAGCAGCCCCAATTCGTCGCTCAGATCATAGAAATCCGGATTGCTGAAGTGGCAGTGGAGCCGGATCATGTTGACGTTCATCTTGCGTATCAGGCCAAGATCACGCTCATAGTCACTCCGACTGACCTCTGAAAGAAAGAGATTATAGTAGGAATTGGTCCCTCTGACGAAGAAGCGCCGGCCGTTGATATAGAATTTCCAGTCGATATGCTCGATTTCGCGGATGCCAACCTTGAGCGTGCGGCTGTCTGAGAGTTGCTCGCCGGCTGTGAGCCTTGCGTCGAGCCGGTAAAGGTTGGGCCGACCGTGATCCCATGTCCACCAGAGCTCGGGCCGGTCAACGTGGAGGACAAACCTTCGCTTGTTGGTGCCACTCATCAGGCGTAGTGAGGCGCTGAGTTCGATGCCGGTCTCGCCGGTGAAGTTGTGGGGATAAAGGGCAAGACTGAGGCGGGCAGTGAGATCTTCGCGCGTTTCGAATGTCAGGTCGACGACAACATCCGCACTCCCGTCACGGTTGAGCCTTGTGTCGACCGCCAGATCCTCGATCGTTGCCGGCCCGGTAATGCCGAGCCGCACCGGCCTTGTAATTCCCAGCGGCGTAATTTTGTCGGGCTTTTGGTCAACCGCTCCATACGATCCCTTGACCGTCCACGGACGGTGACGCCAGTAATAACTGACCGGTGTCCAGACTCGCACCGCCAGCACGTTACTCCGCTCGCGCCGCAGACTCTCCGTTACTTCGATCGACCAGGGGTCGATGTAGCCCTCGTGACGGCCGATCAGCTCGCCATTGAGGTAGACGTCGGCGTAATAGTCGGTTGCCTCGAACCGCAGCCACACTCGCTGACCGTCCCGCATCGGTGGTGCCGTCACTTCGCGGCGATACCACCACTCCTTCTCGCTGATCCACTCCGCCTCGCGCGTATGGAACTTCGGTGGGGCGAGGATCTGCGTATGTGCCGATCCTGGTACTTTGATCACTCGCCATTGTCGATCATCAAAGCCTTCGAGATGAAAGCCGAGCTTCTCACCGTCCGATTTTTCCGCCCACTGCAGCTTCCAGTCACCGCCAAGGTCGATCGATGGCAGCGCCATCTCCCGCTTTTTCAAAGTTGCAGCCGCCTCGCTGGTCACATGCACCATCTCGCCAGCGGGGCCCTCATCCCCACGGTTCTGTCCGGCAGCTATTTTTCCGTTGTCGCCCTCAGGCCTGATCACTGAAAGAATCGGCTGTGTGAACCGGCGGTACTCGGCGCGGGCCTCGACGACCGTTGTCGTCCCACTCCAGCGCGGGAATGAGAGCGCAATCTCGCTGCCCGCACGTGCCGCACTCTGCCGCCCGCCAGCGTAAAACTGGCGTCCCCCAACACCCTTCCACTCCAGTCCCCGATCGATCTCAAAGATCCCGAGTGCGCCATAATCCTCGCCACGGCGGTAATAGACGACATGACCACCAGGAAGATCGCTGAAATCGACCGGTCCGATCTGCCGGTCGGGCGGATTGTCAGTCTCCCACCCGTCCGGAAATCTTGTCTCTTCGCCATCGAACCAGCGGTCGAATGGTTCGTATGGTTTGGCCGACAGGGAAGAGAAGTAGAATCCATAATCGTCGCCCATGGCCGGCCGATCGAGCATTGTTCTCCAGCGCAGGACCGGACTCCCCGCCGTCAGGATAAACTCCCAGCTTTCGGCACTGCCGCCCAGTCGTGACCCGCTAAGCCTCACTCGCATCCGGTATGGCCCCGACTCAATAACCTCGACCTTCTCGAAGGCTCCCTTACGCCCCCTCTTCCCGCCGGCCTCTCCCGCGGCAAAGGTTCCGAATCCGGCACTCTTCACTCCGACATCGAGCCCCTCCACCACGTCCGGTGAGGTATCGATCAGGTTGAGCATCCGCATCTCACCGGTTCGTCGATGATAGGCCGCCACCAGCGCCGGCTCTGTCCCCTCCCTGCCAAGGTTGATGACAACTGCAAAATACTGGTTGCCGATCTCGTAGCGTCCGATGCCGATTGCTCGCGCCACCAGTCGTGATGTCACTCCGTCGGCCTCGGCTGCCTGTGGCAGGCTTTCCACCCTGTAGATCGGCCGCTCTCCGGGGATGATCGTTGCCGGGAAGAGGATCTCCGCCCTGGCGATCGAGCCGTCCCCGTGTCGCTCCGCCACTTCCACCTGCGGGACCGTCCGTTCTCCGTCAGGTCCAATCACTACCAGCCGTTTGCTCCACGCCTCACCCGGGGCAAACCCCGCTCTCACCGTCACAACCTCACCGTCGCGACGATATATCCCCGTCGGTTCCTCGATTTCGATTGCCCAGGACCTCGGCGCTGGTTTCGCCTTGCCTCCCGGTGACCAGCCCGCAACTGCCACTGAAACCAGCAGAAGTATCGTCAACAATAGTCGTCTGCAGAATAGTTGCTTGAACATGGCAATCAGGTTCCACACTCTGTTATGCTAAAATTGAAGTGCCGTCATCGGAACAGGCCAAAAATGAGTCGGCTTTATCACCGGAGAGAATAAACAATGACCACATTTGAGTTGCACCGCATTTTTCACCCTTCAGACTTCTCCGGGATGAGCGATATTGCCTTCATTCATGCCCTGAGGCTGGCGCTCTTCGCCAGGTCGAAGCTCACCATCTACCACACCGCACACCATGACAGAGGTCCCGACTGGCAAAACTTTGCGCACGTCAGGGAGGTCCTCGAACGCTGGCAGATCCTCCCCCCACACAGCACCAAGCAGGACGTCATCGATCTGGGGCTCGGTATCGAGAAGGTCTCCGCCTCTCATTACGATCCGGTCAGTTCGATCCTCGGCTATCTTGAGCACCACCCGCACGATCTGCTCGTCCTGGCGACCAGTCAGCACGAAGGGCTGGAGCGCTGGACAAGGAAGGCAATCGCCGAGCCGGTGGCGCGCAAGTCCGGAGAGCTCACTCTCTTCATTCCCCATCATTCTTGTGGATTCGTTTCCGCTGAAACTGGTGCCATCGGGCTGAGAAATGTCCTGATTCCGTTCGATCGTCTCTCCAAGCCCAAGGCGCCAGTCGAGATTGCCGCGGAGCTGACACATCTCATGGGAGCCGTCGGCGTTCGCTTCCACCTGCTGCATATCTTTGATAACCTGGCAGCTCCGGCTGTCTACCAGCCTCACGGTGATTCCGGCACCTCGATCGACAACGCCAAGCGAGGATTTAGCGTGCATAATGTCTACCGGCTTCGCGGTGATTCCAGCACCTTGATCCCCGCTCTCAGATGCGGTAACGTGGTCGAAGAGATCCTCGCGGCCGCTGATGAGACCGACGCCGACCTCATTGTCATGACTACCAAGGGCGAGAATGGCTTTCTCGATGCCCTGCGTGGCAGCACTACGGAGCACATTGTGCGCTACGCCGAATGTCCGGTGCTCGCTGTCCCCGCCCTCAGGCTCCCGGAGCAGGCGCCAATCAAACCGCTTATTGTTCAACACGAGGTCTGACGCCACGTACCCCTGGCCACTGCCGGGATGAAATCGGCGATCTCCTTCGGATCGAAGGCAATCGTCCGCTCCTCTTCGGCGCTGCGGTAGGCCGTCATCAGCAGCTGCGTCACTTCGAGGCCGTCATAACAGCTTACTTCCGGCTGCCTTCCCTCACGGAAGCATTCGACGAAGTAGCGGTTCTCGGCCTCATACCCGTACTCCGCCGTTTCGTTGGCCACCACCGGCAGCAGACCCTGCTCGGCATTCTGCTTCTCAACCAGATCCTCGCCTGCCTCTCCGGTCACCCGCCTGCTGAAATAGAGATTGAGACTCGAATTGAGCGAGTTGATCGACAGCGAGTACTCGGGGCCGAGCAACTCGGTACTCAGCCGCAGCCCCGGGCCGACATAGCTCCACGAGGTCGTCACCTCCGCCACCAGCGGCAGCCCTGCATCGTCAACATAGTGGATCGTTGCCCGCGCGAAGTCCTCTGACGGGCGTTTGAGATAGTCAACCTCCGGCCCCATCGTCTGCCGCAGCCACTCCGCATACTCCGGCCGCGAGAATTTGAGACAGGCAATCGTTGCCGAGACCTTTACCGGGCGGATGCTGTTTCTCGGCTTGGCGGGATCGGTCAGCAGGTAGCGCGCCAGCTCGATTGAGTGGCACATCATGTCATTCAATACGCCACCGCCGCCAAGCTCTCCCTGCCAGAACCAGGGCCCGTGCGGCCCGCTGTGCTCCTCGGCGCAACGGGCAATATACGGACGCCCCGTCAGCGCCGCCGCTCGTTTCCAGAGAATCTCGCGCCCCCGCGTCACCGCCGGCTCGAAGATCTGGTCCTCAAGGTAACCATGCGCCACCCCCGCCTCTTCCAGCAGCTCAATCACTCGCTGCGCCTCGGCCGCGTTGCGCGCCAGCGGTTTCTCGACGGCTATCCCCTTCAGCCTGCCGCGGCCGCTCCTGATCGTCCGCACAATCGCTTCGAGATTCTCGATTCGGGTATGATTGGGCCCGCAAAGCCAGATGGCCTCGATCTCCGGCGCGGCAACCATCTCCTCGATCGATCCGTAGGCCCGACACTCACCCACTCGCAGCGCTCGCGCCACACCTGCTGCCTCCGTGGCGTTGACAGGATTGGGACTCCAGACACCGAGAATCTCTGCATTGCGCACGGCAACGAATGACCTGATGTGAAACTTCGTAATGAATCCGCTGCCAATAAAGCCTATCCCCAACGATCCCATCTCTTCTTCTCCTCTCACCTGCATTCATCTCTCAAGAGTAGGTAGTCAACTGAGTGCTCAATAGGGCGGTTTCGATTCAAGCAGCGCCCGCTGAGCACGTGACATCCCCTGAATACGAATCCGCTCATCATCGTAGTCGACCAGCTCACCGATATTGTCGATGACCTTGACGATCGCAGCAATGAGGTTGTCGACATCCCTCACTGTTCCGAGGAATATCTGATGTGGCAGCCAGACCGACTCCTCATAGCCGGCACGCACGGCCACCGGACATGAGAACTCCCGCCGGCCTGCCTCCCACGCCGGATACCTGCCGGCGGCAAATTCAAAGAGGGAAGAGAGGTAAACCGCCTCGTAAAAACGGCCATCACAGGGGATCCCCTCCGCTTTGAGGGCGGCAACAAAGGCATTGCGCGTCACTCCCGGGAAGGCTTCGGGCAGAAATTTGAAGACATAATGATAGCTCGCCTGGCGAGTGATTCGCGGATCGCGTGCGAGCAGGCTGATACCGCTCACCCCGGCGAGCCCCGCTTCAAGTCGTCGCGTCATCTCTTCGCGTCGCAGTGTCTGCTCTTCGAGCCGCTCAAGCTGGGCGAGGAGAATTGCTGCCTGAAATTCAGTCATCCGGTAGTTATGACCAAGTGCCGTCGGGCCCGGCTTGGTCTCACGTCGCGGCGGGCGTCCGCAGTTGGCGAGTCGGATGACCTGATCGGCAAGGTCGATGTCATTAGTCGTCACCATCCCGCCCTCTCCCGCCGTCATCAGCTTGCTCGTCTGAAAAGAGAAGCTGCCGGCATGGCCGATCGAACCGGCACCGCGTCCTCTCCACTGCCCGCCGTGCGCATGCGCACAATCCTCCAGTACGAAGAGCCCGCGCCGCTCCGCAATCTCCATGATCGCGTCCATGTCGGCGAAGCGAAAACCGAGGTGTACCGGAATGATCGCCCGTGTCCGCGGGCCGATTGCCTCCTCGATCAGTCGCGGGTCGAGACAGTAACTCTCCGGATCAACATCGACAAATACCGGTGCCGCTCCCGAGAAGAGAACCGCTGCCGCTGTCCCCTCCCACGTGTAGGCTGGAACCAGTACCTCATCTCCCGGCCCGATCCCCGCCGCCTGCAGTGCCAGCTCCAGCGAGACCGTTCCGTTGGTCACCGCCACTCCATAGCCCGCACCATGCGCCGCCGCAAAACGCTGCCCCAGCTCTCGCGCCAGCTCGTTCGGGCAGGGATAGCCCCCCCAGTTGCCGCTCTCCAGCACCTGTTGAATGCCCCGCGCCTCCCGCTCGTCATGGATCGGCCAGGCCGCAAAACCCTCATTCCGAATCCGATCACCTCCACGTAACGCCAGCTTCATCCGTGATGCTCCTTCCCCTCTTTGTCATCTCAATCAGCGATTGAGCCACATCCTGATGGTTCGATTGACCACCTCAGGCGCATCCTGCTGCACGAAATGGCCGGCTTTGGGCACCGTGACCAGCGTCAGATCCTGCTCCAGCCACTCCCAGGTGTTGTTCAATGCCCCGGGCAGCAACGCCCAGTCGTCCAGCCCGTGAATCATCAGTACCGGCGCCTTCACCCTGACTACCGGGCCGGTCGGCTCCGTGTAGGGCTCTCGTGCATAATTCCGCTTGTAGTAGCTGAGCATCGCCTCAAAATCCGATCGCTGAAAAGCTTCGATATATTTCTTTCGTGCCTCGGGATCGGTTACCCACGACGCCAGTTGCTCTGCCTTCAGTTTCAAATGGGCGTCCGGCTGCTGGAAGTTTCGCGCATACTGGCTGTTCTTCTGCTGCTGCGGATTGTTCGCCAGCTCGCGCGCCAGCCCCCGCGGATGTGGCAGGTTGAGGATGATCAGCTTCTCGACCAGTTCCGGCTGGTACATCGCCAGTGTCCACGAGACTGCTCCTCCCCAGTCATGCCCGACGATGATTGCTTTCTCCCTTCCACAATGCCTGATCACCACCGCCACATCGCTCACCAGCAGACGCATATCATACTGCTCGACACCCTTCGGCTTGTCGCTCAGATTGTAGCCCCGCTGGTCGACTGCCACCACATAGTAGTCTTTCGAAAGTACCTCCATCTGCCGACGCCACGTGTACCAGAAATCAGGAAACCCGTGGATCATGACGATCAGCGGGGCCTTTTTGTCACCCAGCGCCGCATAGTGGATCTTCACTCCATTGTTATCGGCATAGCCATGCTCGACCTGCTTTTCAAGGTCGTCGCCTCCCGCCAACACCATCGCCATCGATCCCGCCATCACCATCAAGGCGACCGCCATCATTGCCACCATGCCAAATCTCATTGCTTTCTCCCCGGAATCGCTGAGGTTTCTCACCATCGTTGAGATGTATCGACTCTGCAGGCAGACCAAATCACCCGGTCGGGCGCTGACCCTGACTACCTTACTGCTCGCTTCCTTACTGCTCGCTTCCTTACTGCTCGCTTCCTTACTGCTCGCTTCCTTACTGCTCGCTTCCTTAACTGCTCGCTTGCTTAACTGCTCGCTTCAGTAATCGTCTCTGAAAGAATCTGCAACAATCGATAAGCTACGTGAAAGCCGGATTGCTGTCAAATATAAAGTCTGCTCAACATCCTGCTGATCTTGCAACAAAATGGACATGAATTCCTGTGACTTTTGCCGCATTTGATCTTTAAGATCACCAGCTATTCTGGATTGATTAGTCGTCCGACTTCAATGACGGCCGGCGAAACAAATGACAGATTAAACCAACTGAGAGAACAGACAGAAGGAGTGGATTGTGATTTTGAGTTTGCCACAGAACAAGCGACCAGTAATTGGCATAATGTTTTTCAGCCTGTTGCTGCTGATCTCCGGCCAGGGGCTGGCGCTCGCGCAGAACAGCGTGCTTCGCGGGCAGGTCGTCGACGAACTCGGCGCGGTGATCCCCAATGCCGAGGTCCGGCTGACTGACAAAGAAGGCCGGGTTCGCACCACAAAAAGCAATTTCAATGGCGAGTTCGTTATCAACGGCCTCGCCCCGGGTGCCTACTCGCTGACCAGCTCTTACGAGGGGTTTGCCAATTACAGCAACTCATCACTGACTCTTCCGCTGACCACTCCGCTGACGATCGTCATGACGGTCGCTGCCGTCAACATCGTTCAGGAGGTTGCTGCCAACAACACCGCCGTCTCGACCGAACCCGATCAGAATATGAATGCCACTGTCCTTGGAGAGGACTTCATTCGCAACCTGCCGGACAACGAAGACGATCTTCGCGATTTCCTCAACGCCCTTGCCGGTCCGGCGGCCGGTAGCGCCGGTGGAGCGCAGATTCTCGTTGATGGCTTCACCGGCTCCACCCGCCTTCCTCCCAAGGATTCGATTCAGCAGATCCGCATCAACCAGAATCCATTCTCGGCTGAGTTCTCCAATCCGGGATTTTCGCGCATCGAGATCGTCACCAAGCCCGGCAACGACAACTGGCGGGGCACGGCACGCTTCGGCTACCGCAACTCGGGGACCGATGCACGCAATGCTTTTGCCCTCGTCAGACCTGAGGCCACTCAGCAGCAGTACGGTTTCAATTTTGGCGGTCCGCTTGTTCGCAAGAAGGTTTCATTCCAGGTCAACGCCGACTATAACAACACCGATGGCAGCAATCCGACCGTTGCCACCACCCTCAGCGGGCCGCTCTCGATCAATGTACCCGGCATCAATGAAACCACCTTCGTCGGTGCTCGCTTCGATCTGCTGCTCAATTCCACCAACACCCTCAATGTTAATTATGATTATCGCCGCACCAACTCCCTCAATCGTGAGTTTGCCGTTCGCTTTGGTGGCGGTTTCGGCTTCGGGTTTGGCGGATTTGGTGGCGGCGGCCGAGGCGGAGGCGGTGGCTTCGGCGGCGGTGGCGGTGGCGGTGGAAGCCTGCTCCTTCCCGAGCGTGGCTCCGATAACTTCTCGCGCGGCCACAACCTGCGCATCGGCGAGACGTGGATCATCAACTCGAAACTGATCCACGAGGCGCGCCTCCAGTTCCAGCGC
>CAIKMY010000242.1 GCA_903828635.1 uncultured Acidobacteriota bacterium | reverse complement strand
ATGCTCTCTTCGTTGCTCAAACGTTGGCGGTGCTTCTCGGCTCGCCACATGATCTGATGCAGCGTCGAACCAAACGCGTTGTGCGCTATGGAGTTGATCAGGTCCGTGTAGGCTTTCAGATCTTGCCGGTGCGCTTCCAATTGCTGCTGCAGCCGAGGAAGGTCATTTGGATGGTTGGGTCTGAAGGTGGTTCGCTTGGAGATTTCCTCCAAGACTCGTTTCTTGTTGGTCTTGTTACTGTGAAGTTCAAGAACAAACGGATCGAGGCCAGCCAATGACAAGCGGTTTTTTACGACTTCAAGCGCCGCCAGTTTCTCTGCGACGAAGAGCACCTTCTTGCCGTCAGCGAGGCAAGCAGCTATCAAGTTCGTGATGGTCTGAGATTTGCCCGTCCCCGGCGGGCCTTCGATTACCAGGTTCTTCTTGAGTGACAGGGCATCGATGAGTGCGCTGTGCTGAGAGCTGTCAGCGTCGTAGACCAGTGGGATGCTGGCACCTGGCCCTTCTTCCACTAGGTGTTCCTCGGCCAGATTGAGTCCAGCCCCGCCGTCATCCGCCCGTCCTTCGAACACCTCTCTGACGATGGGGTGGTCAATGAGGGAGTTCTCTTCTCCGTTTGCAGGCCATTTGGTCGGATCTAGATCGCGAACCAGTAGCATGTTGCTGAAGCTAAGCAAGCACAGAGAGACTCGGTGCTTGAGCGCGAAGCCTGGCTGCTTCTTGATGATCGATTGAATCTCGGCAAAGTAGCCGTTGACGTCAATCTGTTCTTCGGCAAGCTCAGGCAGGACCAGGCCGAAGTCGTTGCGCAATTTCTCTCGGAGCGAGAGGTTCTCGGAGATGTCGTCGCCTGTGTACTGGAGGGAGAACTGCTGTATTCCCGCCACTTCCTTCTTTTGCAACGCGACGGGAACGCTGATTAAGGGGGCCGTAAACGTCTTGTCGCTGTCTCGCTGATCTGGGAATTCCAAGAAGCCAAGCACGAGGAACAGCATATTTGCGCCGGTCTCCTCAATTGCCAGTATTGCCTCGCGCTCAATCTTGCGGCAGTGCTTGGCGAGGTCGTCCGGGTACATCAAGGCGCGGACATTTGACTCGTTGGAGTCCTCCTCGGTATCTGAAATGTCGTAGACCGTGGAGACACCCACGGATTTCGCCCACTCTCGAGGTTCAGGTCGCTGTAGGCGGCCATTGCGATCAACCCAGTCTCTTCGCGCGGGTTCAGGCAGTCCGAGGACACTGATGTGGGCTTTGTTGGTCGATTCAACCAGCTTCTGATAGATGGCAGCGGGCTGTCCTTCAACAAATTGAAGAGACTTGCCTGCTGTGTGCTTAAAGTTGATGAGGCGGTTACGCCCCGTGAGATCAAGCAGCTTCAGCCGCAATTGCTCTAAGGCAGATGTGAGTGGTGAAGCGCTGTTGATCTTCATGTCTTTGAGATCTTCTTTATTGCAAGCGATTACTGCCCGTCGGCGGCAGTACTTCCTGTGTCAACAGTGGATTGCTCTTTGATCCATGCATCGATGTCAATTTTTGAAAACCTCCAACTACCACCAACCTTGAAGGCCGGGATCTTCTTGGCGGCAGCCAGCCGGTAGATGGTGCGTTCAGTGACCTTCAGATAGGCGGCGACTTCTCCGATCGTCATGATTCCGCTGGTGCCTGGACTCGATGCCATGGACATTGCCGTTTTCGTGGAAAAGACGTCAGGATAGTGCAAAGTTTTCAATCCTGGAATGAAGGATTGAAATATTGTCGGTGACCACAGGCTCACCAGGTGAGCCTGCACCGTTTTGGGGCGTGCGGGGGAGGGGCCGCCCGGTGGCCGGACTGGAAATGACCGCCTACGGGCGGTGGGCCAGGAACTGGCGCTCTTGGGCAGCCCATTCCAGCGGGAACGGCTGCATCAGGTCCTTCATCGTCAGGTGGGCCGGGTGCCGGCCGTCCAGGATGGCCTCGACGATGGTGGGTGAGAGATAGGCGAGCCGCATCAGGCGGCTGATGTAGGACGGGTTGATCTTCTCGGCAGCCGCCATGTCCTCGATCGAGGCGTAGGTGCCGGCGTAAAGCAGTCGCTGCCACCGGAAGCCGCGAGCCAGAACCTTGACCATGGTGTTGTCGACGGTCGCCTCGCGTCGGGCGACCGCCCGGGACCCGTCAGGCAGGACCATGACCGTCTTGCCTCCCCGCCTGCGAAAGGTCATCGGAATCTCGGTCGTCGGCAT
>CAIKMY010000241.1 GCA_903828635.1 uncultured Acidobacteriota bacterium | reverse complement strand
TTCATCTGCCTGAGATTGCGCGAAGTGAACATCTGGTAGACCTGGTCGATCATCCCGACCTCGTTCGCGTAGGGGATGGCCATGGCGTAGGCTTTACCGGCTCGCCGTGCGACTACCGGTCCGTGTTCGGTGTACTCCAGCTCAACCTCGGAAGATTCCGGGCGGCCATTTCGATCAACCAGGATCTTCTCTCGCCGCACACTCATCTCACGCCACTCACCCTTGAAGCGGTAACGGCGGGGATTGGCCGGATCGATCTCCTCCTCGTACACATCCGAAGTGTCAGGCCCACCGGTTGTCATCGCGACCGAGGCCCAGCGGCTGTGCCCGAGTGATGGGAATGGAATACCAAGAATGCTGACACCAGAGACCTTGAAGTCACCGGCATAGATCCGCACTTCATAGAAGCGAAACTCACCATACCAGCCAAGATGGGGATCGATCACGGCGATCGGAGCCTTCATCGCGGTTCTTGCCGGAGCCAGCAGCATCTGATTAGACCCGCGGTAGTTAACTGGATCGGGATTGATCCCTCCGCGTCGCAGATCTGCCCCCGCCTCTCCCTCTGGCCAGCCCCAGATAATATATCGTCCGAGTGCGATCACCTGCGCCGGATGCAGCGAAGGAGCCCACGCTGGAACCTTCTCCGGATGCTCGGCCATGTACCGCTTCACACCTTCCTGGTAGGCCTCAACCGACCGACGCATGAGCGGCGAAATCGTGTCGTAACGTGCCCGCGAGATCTCGGCATGCCGCCAGAGGCGCTGGCGGTAGTCGTGGCGATACCACTCCGCACCGAAGACTTCGGCCATGGTGCCCTCAGCTTTGCGGTAGTTTCGCAGCAGCTCTTCAAGGCGATCCTCCGCCTGCGCGTAGCCGATGGCATAGGCGGCGTCCTCAATCGTCGGTGCGAAGATATGGGGCACTCCATAGATGTCCCGCACAATTTCTGCCCGGCCGTTCAACTTTGATCCGGCTTCGGTCGTCCGGCCGGCTCCACCGGCGAGCAGAACGCATATCATCAACAGCAGTCGAGCCGACTTTTTGATCATTCGCAAGTTCATAAAGCCCCCACTTTACTGGCCTCATCAGCCGCCGCTGACGGCCCTCCGCACTTCATCCGCCTGGTGCTGACGGTGGAGCATAAGGGCAATCAGCATGGCAATCGTGAAAAAAATACCCCCAATCCACCCGATTGCCGGCGGACTCAAGGCTACGATTCTGCCACCAATCAACGGAGCAACAATCCGGCTGAAGCTCTCAATCGAGGTTGTCGCCCCAAGAACTCCACCTCGTCGCTCCGGCGGTGCCCGGGTTATCAGAATGCTTGTCAGGGGAGGACGCGTGATTCCGTGTCCGAAGGAGAAGACAATCGCTACTCCGATCAGCTTCCACCAGACATCGACGAACGTCAGCAGGTACATCCCGATTGCGCTGCAGAGCAGGCCCAGCACCAACGCCCGGTGATCACCAATGCGCCTCACCAGTGGCCCAATCACTCCACCCTGCCAGATAATGCCCAGAAAACCGGCCAGCCCGAGAAAGTATCCTGCCTGCTCTGCCGACAGGTTGAGCTGCAGTTTGGTGAAGAATGGGTACATTGTCACATAGAGCGCGAATGGCAGCGACATAAAGAGAAATATCATCAGCAGCGGTCGCAGCTCGACAATCCGCAGGTAGTCGAGAGCGCGGGTGTAGTAGGCGATCAGCCCGCCCCGCTCACCCGGCTGCTTCTCCTGCGATTCTGGAAGCAGAAAGATGGTCGCCAGCATACTCGCCGCCGAGAAGACGGCCGCAGCGTAGGCCGGGACGTCGTAACCATAGCGTGAAAGAAACCCGCCAAGCATTGGGCCAATCAGAAAGCCAAGGCCGAAAGAGACACCGATCACCATCCCGTAGTATTTTGCGCGTTCTTCTGGCCGGGTGATATCGCTGATGTAGGCTTGGGCGACAGTCAGGTTTCCTCCCGATAAGCCATCGATGATACGGGCAAGAAAGAGCCACCAGAGTGGATGCGGGAGGTAGATCGCCAACCCCATCAACAGGAATCCGGTCAGGGAGCCGAGCTGGCTGTAGATCAGCACTGGTCTTCGCCCGAAACGGTCGCTTAGATCACCGAGTATCGGCGCGGCAACAAATTGACAGATCGAGTAGGAAGAGATCAGGAAGCCGATTAACGGCGGGCTCGCGCCGAACTCGCCAGCGTAGTAGGGAAGCAGCGGAAGAATGATGCTGAATCCCAGCAGGTCGACGAAGACAACGATGAAGATGGGGACGAAGCGCCGATCCTTGAACATTGCTATGCTCGCCAGTAGTCGCCGCGCCAGTTCCGAATCGCCCGTTTAACATCGACTGGCTGCGCGAGTCTGCCTTCAAGAACCTGGCTTACCAGCTCCGGGAGTTCGTCGTCCGGGGCAAAGCGGAGCGCAACGAGGAAGGGAACCCGGATCGTGACGGCTCGCGCTGCCAACTCTGCCGGCAGTACCCGCTGAAAACGCAGCTGCTCCTCGAGCCGGATCAGACGGTCCTGAACCTTCAGGGCGTAGATGCGCGTCAAAAAGAAGGTCACGACCAGAGCGAAGCCAAGTACGAGGTTCATTCCACTCGCCAGCCCCGGCTGACTGAACAGCAGCCAGAAAGACCACAGCAGGTAGATGGCTACCAGTGGCAGACCAACCTTGTGAAATGGGGTGTGAAAACGGGTATGGTTTGCAAAATTCTGCTCTTTATGTGCCATCGAGAGATCCTCCCAGTCAAAATAGAAGCAGTCAAAATAGGAGCAACCAAAATAGGAGCAACCAGGACCGGAACAGGCAAGCGGCGATTCCATCATGCAGAGTCCCAATGTTGCCGGTTACGATTTAGAGCGAGCCCATCCCTCCACCCCTTGGTCTCTGTTCCGGCTCGATTCGCGGCAGCTCTGGAGTGAAGTCCTCGCCTGGATTGATAAACTGATCCTGTTCAAAGTTATACTGCCGGTCGTAGAGTTCGCGGTATCGCCCGCCAAGTTGGAGCAGCTCGTCGTGGCGGCCACGCTCGACGATCTCA
>CAIKMY010000240.1 GCA_903828635.1 uncultured Acidobacteriota bacterium | reverse complement strand
CTTTCCCGCATACTCGGGCATCATGCCCTTACCATCGACCTGGCGGTAGCCAACCGCCTGACATCTTCCGCTTTTACCAATTACCACAAAAGAATGGAACATCACCAGCACGTCAGCGATGCACGGCGGATCAATGGCCACATTGTCATCGATGTGCGACATTTCACCGAGGGTGCCAACAGCATCGCGCTCGACTTTGAGACGGCCAGCGCCTCCGCCGGTCGGCCGCTGATTCGCTACACCGACCCGGATGATGGCAGCGAATATCTCTATTCTCTCTTCGTGCCGATGGATGCGAGCCTTGCCTTTCCCTGCTTCGATCAACCTGATCTCAAGGGGCGATTCAATCTGACGGTGAGCGCACCACCCGACTGGACAGTGATCGGCAATGGTGATTTGCTGGAGACGAGGCCGGATGGTCGCCGGGTCTTCGCCGAAACGAAGCCGATCAGCACCTATGTCTTCTCACTGGCTGCCGGGCCATTTGCCCGCCTGGAGGCAAAGCTTGGCAGGCTTCCGCTGCGACTCTTCTTCCGGCAGACGCGCAAGGCGCGGGCTGAGGAGGAGTGGCCGTCGGTGCTGCGGCTGACGCGTGAGGGAGTCGAGCGCCTTGCCCGCTTCTTCGACCACAAGTTTCCTTTTTCGAAGTATGATCAGGTGCTGCTGCCCGGCTTTCCATATGGCGGAATGGAGCATGCCGGATCGACCTTTCTGCGGGAGGACGCCATCCTTTTTCGCACGACGCCGACACGGGGAGACCTGCTCAATCGCGGAGCGCTGCTGCTCCACGAACTGACGCATCAATGGTTTGGCGATCTCGTGACGATGCGCTGGTTCGACGATCTCTGGCTCAAGGAGGGCTTTGCCAACTACATGGCGTGGTGGGCTATGGCACAGCTCGGCGAATCAGGCCCCTTTGGTCTCGATGCCCGGGAGATCGAGGCAAGGTTTCATCTCGCGCACAAGCCAGCGGCCTATGCCATCGACGGCTCACCCGGCACGACGCCGATCTATCAGGAGGTAGCCAACCTTCGCGACGCCAAGTCAGCCTACGGTGCGATCGTTTATCAGAAGGCACCGAGCCTGCTGCGCTCGCTCTCATTTCTGCTGGGAGAGGAGCATTTCCGCGACGGAGTGCGCCTTTTTCTTCGGCGCCACGCCTTTGCCAATGCCACGTGGAGCGACCTGATTGCCGCCTTTGAGAAATGCTCCGGCAGATCGCTTGGGGCGTGGGCTCAAGCGTGGATCAGACAGCGGGGCATGCCGCAGGTCGATCTGCACCTCACCTGTGAGGGGCGTCGCCTCGGCAAAGTCGAACTGACGCAAAAGGATATCAGCGGCGAAAATCGACTCTGGCCAATTGAGACGCAGATAATTCTCGTCGATGAAGATGGTCGTGCGTCGCTCGAAAAGGTGAGCCTTGCCGGGGAGCGTGTTGAGGCCAGGAGGCTGCGCGGCCGCCAGTGTCCGCGCTTCATCTTCGCCAATGCCAATGATTACGCGTATGGCCGCTTTCTGCTCGATCCGCAAAGCCGCGCCGAGGTCATGGCCGGAATCGAGACCATCGAGGATGGTTTTCTGCGCACCCTGCTCTGGGGATCTCTCTGGGAGGGGGTACGCGAGGCGGGCATCGCTCCGGCTGACTTCGTCGCCCTCGTTCTCAGATCGACTCCGCGTGAACAGAACGAAGAACTGCTCCAGAGTCTGCTCGAACGCACGACCCGCGCCTTCCAAAGATACCTGACGCCAGCCGGTCAGGCGGAATGGTCGGTGCGACTCGAAGCTCAATGGGCCGCCGGGATGAATAATGCCCCGACCGCGGGGATGCGCATCCTCTATTTTCGTGCTTTTCGCACAATTGCCACCAGCGAAGGTGCCCGCCGCCTGCTGCGTGAACTTCTTGCCGGCGAGAGGACGCTGCCTGGCATCGAGATCAAAGCTCTCGACCGCTGGAGAATGATCACTACCCTGCTCGCCAATGGCGACGCTGACGCTCGCCGGCTCCTCGATGAGGAATTGAGGCATAACCGTAACGATGATGCCGCCAAACAGGCGTACATCGCCAGTGCCGCCCTGCCGGAACCGGCAGTCAAGGAGCGCTATTTCACCGACTATCTGCAGCGGCACGAAATCCCCGAGGACTTCATCGAGGGAAGTCTCACCAGCTTTAATTCATGGAACCAGTCGGCATTGACGCGGCCATTCCTCCGACCGGCCCTCGAAGCTCTGCCTCAGATCAAGCGCCAGCGCAGGATCTTCTTCATGCTTGCCTGGCTCAATGCCTTCATTGGCGGCCAGAACGAGAATGGGGCACTGACGGAAATCCGGGCATTTCTCGCCAGCACCCCGCTCGATCAGGATATCAGCCTCAAGGTTCGCGAAGTCGCGGATGAGCTTGAGAGGGTGATCAGGATAAAGACCAGCTTCGGCGGTTAAGTCTCGCGGACCAATCCGTGAACGATCCGGCCGTTACCGCTTCTTGCGCCACTCCTCCAGCCGGGCATCGATCTCGGCAAGGAAGGGCAGTTGCGTCTCCTGCAGGCAGACGCGGGCCTTCTCGGCGTTGGAGATTGCCTTGCGCCGATCACCCTGCGCGGCATAGGCCAGCGCCAGATGGTAGAGCCCGGTTCCATTGCCGAGCACATCACCGATCTCACCCGAGACGCGAATTGCCTGACGGGCAAGGTCGATCGCCTGGCGCGTGTCTCCGCTTGAACTGGCGATCTCCGAAAGATTGATGGTCGCCAGACTCTCGCCGCGCCGATCACCGATCGATCGCGCCAGCACTGCCTGACGATCAAAGAACTGACGCGCAATCGTCTGGTCTCCCTGGTAGAAATAGGCCGCACCAAGACCGCCAAGCGTGTTGGCCTCGCAGCGCCGATCGCCAAGGTCATGAGCGATCGAGAGCGCCTCTTCGAGCATGTCGAGCGCCTTCTGAAATTCCCGCCGCGCGACATAAGCGCTGCCAAGGCTGCTGAGGGCACTTGCCTCGCCGCGACGATCCCCGATTTCACGGGCGATGAGGAACTGCCTCCCGAGAAACTCAATCGCCGGCTCTGTCTGCTCAAGCGCAAGGTGGGTCATCCCAATCCCCCCAAGGGCGACGCTCTCGTTTCGGCGGTCGCCAATCTCGCGCGCCAGCTTGAACTGCTGCTCAAAGAGCATCTGCGCTGTCTGGGCCTCACCGCGAGCATAGTGGGTCATCGCGAGGCTGCCAAGCGCAATCGCCTCGATCCGCGAATCCCTCAACTGTTGAGACAGCGCCAATGCCTCTTCGTGATATTCGCGCGCCTTGTCGAGCATCCCGTCAAGATAGCTGACATTGCCGAGGCCGATCCGGGCGTCAGCCTCACCCCGCTGATCCTCGATCGATGCCGCAAGGTCGAGCGCCTGCCGATAGGAATCGGTTGCCCGGTCGATCTCACTCAGATCGACATAAGAGTCTCCCAGTGCCACCAGATGCCTCACCGCCGCCTTGCGTCGGTTGAGCGCACGTGCCGCCTCGATCGCCGCCTCGTTCCAGCGGATGCGCTCACGTGGATGCTGCCGCAAATTGAGCAGGAACTTGCCGGCGTCCGGATACGAGTTACACAGCTCGCACGCCGCCCGGTCATCCCGTGCCTCGGTTGCCGCCCACACCTGCCCCGCCTGCACGTTTTGCCATTCAAGATCCAGCAGTTCCACCCCCTGCTTGAGCAGCGGCCCGCCTCGCTCGTAAAGCGCCTCTGCCTCATGAAGCACGCTCTGGTAGTGAGCGCTGAATCGGTGATGCGCAATCCGCCGCTCGTCCTGACTCAGTCGCCGGTCGAGAAAACGCAGGGTCAGATCGTGAAGCTGGTAGCGGTGGTTGTCACGATTCTGCTCGACCAGACTATAGGCCATCAGCCGATTGAGCGCCTCACCCGTCCGCTGCGGACTGATCCTCCACACCGTCGCTGCCGCCTGCAGGTCGAAGGTGCCATGAAATACAGCCAGATAGCGCCAGAGCTTCTTCAATCCGGGCGGGAGCAACCCGTAACAGGTCTCCAGCACACCATCAACTGCACTGCCGCTGAATGCCCCTTTCCCTGCCACAGACTCAAGATGCTCGACATAATGGTCAACTCGCAGGTCACGATGCTGAATCAGCGTGCAGGCTGCCACACGCAGCGCCAGCGGAAGGTTGCCGCAACGCGCGGCGATACGGTCGGCGTCAAGCGCGATCCGGGGGGCCAGCCTCAGCAACAGTTGTCGCGACTCCGTCGCTGACAGGCTGTCGAGCCGCTTCAGAAAGATCCCGGAAATCGAGAGCGACTGCCTCGTCGTCATCACGGTCAGCCAGCCTTCCGGCGGTAATAGTGCCCCGGCCTGCTGCCCGCTGGCAACATTGTCGAGCAGCAGCAGCCCCCGACTGCCCGTCATCACTGAACGGTAGAGTCGATTCAACTCCGACTCATGCTCCGGCAACCGCACCGTCGGCAGATAGGCCCGAATCACCTGCCCCTGAGCCTCGGCCACCGAGAGTGGCTGGTCGCTCGCGCCGCGAAGGTCAATGAAGAGCTGCGCATCCGGATACTGCGCCACCATCTGGTGCGCAAATTTCACCGCCAACGTCGTCTTGCCAACGCCTCCCTGCCCCAGCAGCCCGATGACTCGCGTCCCGGCACTCCGCGCCGCCGCAATTAACTCCGACAACTCGAACGAACGCCCCGTGAAATCAGCAATCTCCGGCGGCAGTCGATTTATCGACACCATTGGATCAGGATTCATCTCATCCTCGCCTGCCATCTCCTCGGGCACACTCCGTGTCCCGGTGCGAGACAACTCACCGACAGATTCACTCGAGAACTCCGCATCAAGGCTGCTCTCTTCCGGCAGGTCAGCCACCTTTTCATAGCCTTCCATTTCCCCGGACACCATTTCCCCGGACACCATTTCCCCGGACGCCATTTCCCCGGGCGCCACGAAGCCGCTCTCACCCGGGAAATTACCCGAATGATCAACCATGTGCGCCAGGGAGGCCAGCGGTGCGCTGACGGTTGCCGCCGCAACCCTGCCAGACGCAGTGGCCCTCACCTGCGCTGCCTCTGACCTCATCGTTCCTGCTCGCGAACTCGCCACCGACCACGATGAAGAGGCGGCCGCCGGTGGCTGATAATCGAGCCCCATCACCACTACCGGAGCACCAGCCGAAAACCCTCCCCAGACATCACGATCCGCACCCACGTAGCGATAGCCGCCCCGGATATTACGCCAATAACGAAGGCCGAGCCAACCAGTCGAGACAATCAATGTCCCCACCATGAATGGTGTCCACTCGACCACCTCCGGTGCCATCCCCTGCAACAGATTCGGCAGCCCTGCCCATGGCAGAAGTCTCCCGAACATAATCAGGCAGAATGACCACGTCGCAGCCATCGCCAGAATAAAGTTGATATGCTTCTTCATATATACCAATTCAATTCTTAATGAACAATATGAGAACGAAAGGATATCGTCCTGACGAGCCTGAGACGCACGGGGGTGGTGTGGCATCTGTCGTGCAAGCGGTGTAAAAGGGGGCCTTCGATGACGCTGACTGTTAAACAGCCCGGTCAGTCACGGAACCGGGTCGCCGCACTGATCAGCGGCAAAAGTGCAGCTGTCAGTACGATCACATAATATTGTCATCTGGCGGGGAAGCTTTCCGGGGGTGGTGGGCACGCTTCCCAGCCCTTGGCTGAATTGGATTATGCTTCAACTAACGGCTGTTTGGAAGAGAAAAATTAAAAAAAGTCGCGCTCTCTGCCAATCACTGACATAACTGGTCGAGCGGGCCAAAAACTCACCGGTCATCCAACACCTTCAAGCGTCTCCCTGATCAGCAGATCGACGACGGCGCGCAGGTCACCAGTCTCCTGATAGACCCGCAACTGCCGATCCGCACTCGTCCCTCCTTCGAGAATCTTGTGAACATAGCCGATCTCTTCGCGACTGCCCAGTTCATCGACGACATCATCGACGAATTCAAGCAGCTCAAGAATGAGGTCCCGCGTCGGCACTTCTTCCTTCTTGCCAAAATCGATCAGCTTGCCATCGAGCCCATATCGCGCGGCGCGCCACTTGTTCTCCTCGATGAGGGCGCGACGATAGAGCCGAAAACCGAGATTCTGTCGGTAGAGCTTGTAGAGCTTGGCGGTGATCGCCTGAAAGAGCGCGGCAATCGCAATCGTCTCGTCGATGCGCGAAGGGATGTCGCAGACACGAAATTCGAGCGTCGGGAAGAATGGATGCGGCCGCACATCCCACCAGATCTTCTTGCCGTTATCGATACAACCGGTTCTGATCAGCAGGTTGACAAAGTTGTCAAATTCCGTCGCCGAATTGAAGTACTCGGGGATGCCGGTGCGGGG
>CAIKMY010000239.1 GCA_903828635.1 uncultured Acidobacteriota bacterium | reverse complement strand
TTCTTGCTCACCGAGAGATCCCAGAGGTTGAGGTTGTCGCCACGGAAGCGTGAGAAACGCGAGGGCAGCGTCCGGTAATTGGCGAGCAGCGCAATGCGCGGATCGGATCGCTGTTTGGCCGGATCGACCACTCCGTTCGTCTGCACCGCGGCATCGGTGAAGTAGAACTTGCTGGTGTCAAAGGCCGTCGCATCAATCATGCTGCCGGCAATGTAGGTCTTGAGTTTGGTGATATCTCCATTGTAGTAGACATTACCGATGGTCATCGGACGCCCGCTCTGGAACTGACCAATCCCCTGGAACTGCCAGCCTCCGAGAACCGCATCGACAAATCGATTTTTGGTGTCAAACCGACGACCGCGCCCGATTGGCAGCTCCCAGATTCCGCTGATAACCAACCGATGCGGCAGATCCGAATCATTGAGCCGCCGCTCAAAAGCCGTGTCCTGCTCATTGAGGAATGAAACTGCCTCAAGGAATTTCGACCACGTGTAGCTGGCCAGCAGCGTGTAGCCACCGCTGAAACGACGTTCGAGCCGCGCCTGCATGCTGTGGAAATCACTGTAACCATCGTTGCGACTGGTTGCAATCGTCGTGAACGACGGGAACTGACGCAGCAACTGCCCGCGTGAAGTCGTTCCTCCGTTGAGACTCGTTCCCGGAATCAGGTTCCGGAACGGATTGGGCACCACCGTGTTGAGGAAGTTGTTCGCGTCGATCTGACTCTGATCGCGGAAGTTGCTGGTTGACAGATACTTCTTCGGAATCGAGTTGAGGATGTTGGTGCCGGCGACAATGTCGTAGCCATGGTTCCCGATATACTGCAACTCCGCCAGCCAGTTGCCCGGCAGCTCGCGCTGAATGCCGAATGACCAGCGCTGTGCCTGCGGGTTGTGCAGGTTTCGGGGCAGAAAGGTGACGTTCGAGCCGAGCTGGGCCATCATCCCGAGGCTCGCTCCGGCTGCTGACTGCACCCCGAACGGGAATGGATTATCGATCGTCGAAAGGAAGCTCAATCCGTTGTCGATGCTTCCGATGCTCGAAGTCGAGATCGAGTAGCCAACCTGGTTCACTCCGTTGATGGTGAACGGCACGGTGTAGATGCCCCAGCCTCCGCGAATCACCGTCTTGTCCGACAGCTTGTAGGCAAAGCCGGCTCGCGGCTGGAAGTTGTTCTTGTCGGCGTCCCAGAAGCTGCGGCGACCGTCACCCGCAAAGATCACCCCACCCTTGACGTTGAAGCTCGCTGCCGGGATCTCGGCGATCGGGTTGGCCGCATAGGCAGTCTTCGCCGCCGCCTCGACCGGGCTTGAAGCCGTGGTATCGAAGTTGTAGAGATTCCGATTGTAGCGCTCGGTCGTCGCTCCTTCGTATTCATAGCGCAGCCCGAGGTTGAGCGTCAGCTTTGTCGAGACCTTCCAGTCGTCGTGAAAGAAGACGCCGTGATAGAGAGTCTGGTTGGAGCGCGCCGTGTTACGGTCGATCTGCGTCACCGTCGGACGACCAAGCAGCATCGCCGCCAACTCCTGACCGATCGGTGCCCCTGCTGAGTTGTCGAGCGGCCCCGTGGTATAGGCACTGGTAAAGATGTAGACTCCGCCCGTGAAACCCGGATTGTAGGCATTCTCACGGTAGCTGCGGAAATCGTAGCCAGCCTTCATCGAATGGCTGCCGGCCATCCGGCTGAGCGTCGGCTGCACCGCGATGATATCGTAGGTCGATCCGTCGCCGACATTGCTCCCCAGCGTATCAAAGGGGCTGATCGCCAGCGGTGGCAGGTGCGGTTCAGGCCCGAAGAGCGAGACGACATTGGCCGGAAAACCGAGCTGCGCCGGCGTGATCGCCCCCTGATGCTGACGAATGTTCGGCTCGTTGAATCGTGAATAACCAACCCTCGTGTTGAGAATGGTCGTTGGCGAAATGTTGTAGAGATGGTCGAAGGCACCGCCATCGTTGATGCGGAAGAGGAAGTTGCCCGTCGGCCGAATGCCGTTGACCTCGCCCGTCCAGTTGCCGCGCGACTCGCGCCGGTTGTTGTGCGAATAGCGGACAAAAAATCGCTGCTTGTCGCTGATGATCTGATCGAAACGCACACTCTCGGAATGGAAATTGTCGGTTCGCGGATTGGGGCTGAAATAGTTGAAGCGTCCCTGTGAATCTCCCGGCTGGTTGGGAAGTGGGTAAAACTTCAGGAAGTTGACGGCAATCGGATTGAGACGATTCTGCGGAATCTTGTTACCCGGAAACGGATCGCGCTGAACCCTTCCACCAGTGATCGTCCGTGCTGTTGCCGGATCGTAGATGACAATGCTTGACGGCATCGCCGAGAAATCACCGCTACGCTGCGCCGCTGTCGGCACCGTGAAGAGTCCCGGCTCGGGGAAGACATCCTTCAACCCCTCAAATGCAAAAAAGAAAAAGCTGCGATTCTGACCATTCCAGAAACGCCGCTTGCCCAGTCCGAATGTTGGCAGAAAGACCGGGCCGCCAATCGTCGCCCCATAGCGGTTATAACGCAGCGGATCACGATCGGCCTTGCCATCCTTGTTCTTGTCGCGTGACGGCAGGGCAACAAGGTTGGTACGGTTGATGAAGTAATCGTTTCCCGAAAGCACGTCATTGCGGACAAACTCGTAGAGAGTGCCATGCAACTTGTTGGTTCCGCTCTTGAGCGTGACGTTGACGGTGGCCCCGGCCGTGTGCGCCTGCTGCCCGTCATAATTGGCAGTCTCGACCTTGAACTCCTGAACCGCGTCCGATGGCGGCACGAAGGCGACTCGCCCGAGACCGCCACCACTCGCCATGTTCGGCACACCATCGAGCGTGAACTCGTTGCGTCCGGGCGCACCATTCGCCACGATGCCCGAGGTGCCACCATTGTCAAACGGTCGTGAAAACTTGAGGTCACCGACATAGGCAATTCCCGGGGCAAGACGCGAGAGAACAAATGGATTACCATCCGACAGCGGCAGCTCCGAGATCCGCCGCTGATCGATCACCTGCCCTGCGGTCCCGGAGTTGGCCTCAAGCAGCGGTGCCTCCGCCGTGATATTGACCGACTCCGTCACCGCTCCGACCTCGAGGCTGAAGCCGATCTCCAGGCGATCGCCAATGCGCACCTCGATGCCCTCACGCACCACCTTGCGAAACCCTGACGCCTCGACGGTCATCCGATAGCTGCCCGGCGTGACGAAGAGAAACGAATAGTCGCCCGACTGGTCAGTCGTCGCGGTCGAGGTCGCATTGGTGGCAATGTTGCTGAATGTCACCGTTGCATTGGCGACCGCAGCTCCCGATGCCTCGGTTACCCGCCCCTTGATCGATCCGCGAAATTCCTGCGCCACCACTGAGTGACTGAGCAGCGAAATCATCGCCATAACCATCATCACTACAACTATAGTCACCATCACCTGTGAGGCCTTGACCGGTGCGGTTATTGACAGGGCTCTCCCCACGTCGCGCTTCGTCTTGTTGTTAATAATTCTATTCATTGCCGACTTCCTTTTTATGGTTCTGTCTGGTTCTGTCTGGTTCTTTCCCTCTGCCTTCGCTGACAGTCCATGCAATTCAGGCCAATTCAGGCCAATTCAGGCCGCCCCAGGGCCGACTGAGGAGTCTCCGAAGGTGGATCATGGAATCTGTCGTGCGACATCCCCCGGAAATGATGGGTGAATATTCTTCGATGAAAGACGGCGAGAGACTACGCCGGAGCGCCGTTGCCGTAAAGGATAAGCCGGTTAATGATGCCGTTATATCCATCCACGCGCCATAAATCCTTATTTATCAACAATCGTTAACGGGGTTAACGGTCACAACCTAACCCAACGATTGCAAACGTCGAACTCTTGAACTATATTTCGCTGCGGTTTTAAGGAGCGGTTTTATGTCATCTCAATCCGACATTCAGCCAGATTTTCAGGAGGAGAGGGCGGCCCTCGCGGCGGTACTCGGCTCGGCCATCTTCCAGCGTGCTCCCAATCTGGCGAGGATGCTCAGTTACGTCTGCACAAGGCATTTCGAGGGTGAGCAGGACCATGTCAAGGAGTACACGATCGCGGTTGAGGCGCTTGGACGGCCGGCTGATTTCAATCATGAACGTGATTCGATTGTGCGGGTCGAGGCCCACCGCCTGCGCAAGCGGTTGTCAGATTTCTATGCCGGCGAGGGAGCATCTGAGCCGATAAGGATTCTCCTGCCGGTGGGGCAGTACCTCCCCCTGTTCACCCGGGTGGCCGATGAAAAGCTGGATACTGCGGGAGAGCCGGCAATCGAGCCACCGGCCAGGCCTGAGAGCAGGACCCCGGAAGAGGCCGCCACTTCTGTCCGCCCACATCCCAGGCCCCGGATTACCCCGTCGGTGCTCGTCTCGGGGCTGGTACTTACCCTGCTGATCCTCATCGGAGGGTTCGTTTTCTTCCTGACGATGAGACCGTCAGGTCAGGTGGGAAGGTCTACCTTCGCGGCAGTGATACCGCAAACACCTGATGGTGAAGATTTACGTCTCCTCGCCGGATGGACGAAAGGCCCCTACACCGATCCCGCAGGGAGAATCTGGCAGCCTGATCGTTACGCGACCACCGGGTATGCCATGAACTACAGCGGCCACCTTGTCGATGGCGCGTGGGATGCCAAAATCTATGAGACCTCACGCGAGGGCGACTTCCAGTATGACATCCCCCTTGCTCCGGGCACGTATGAGCTGCGGTTACACTTTGCCGAGATGCTCTTTGGCGGGAGAAACGTCGGGGCAGGCGGTGAAGGGTCACGCGTCTTCAACGTCGATGCCAATGAGAAGAGGCTGCTGACTCGCTTTGACATCCTGTCGGATGCCGCCGGGGCCAATATTGCGGACGAGCGAGTCTTCAAGGATATCAGCCCTGATCGTGACGGATTCCTTCATTTGCGATTCACCCATATGATTCGCGATCCGCTGCTCAATGCACTTGAGATCCTCCCGGGTATCCCGGGTAAGATGCGTCCGGTGCGGATCGTCAATAGCGAGCACGGCTTCGTCGACCAGTCGGGCAACCGCTGGGAGCCGGATCGATACTACCGCGGCGGGCTGCTGATCCCGCGACCTCACCCGGTCAGTGGCACACCGAATCCGGGGCTCTTTCGGAATGCACGCTGTGGCAACATCACCTATGTCATCCCGGTAGCTCCCGAGAGCCGCTATACGCTCAACCTTCACTTTGCCGAGGGGTGGATTGGCACCGGGAATCCGGTTGGGGGCGGGGTGGGGAGTCGTCGCTTCAATATCATCTGCAACGAGCAGGTTCTTGCCCGCAACTTCGACATCTTCAGGGAAGCAGGCGGAGCCGAGCGGGCGATCGAGCGACGCTTCCGCGGATTGCAGCCCGACCCTCAGGGGAAGCTGGTCATCCACTTTCAGCCGGTGGAAAGCTACGCCTGCATCAACGCTATCGAGATCATCGACGAGGGCCGGTAATTGCTCACGGCACGACGCTGATTCGTGTCCCGGAAGCGTCCATAACCATCTGATGCCCTTTCCAGTAAGCAGCTCTCGCAAGGTGAACCGGTCGGCAGGCTTCGAGGCCGATCTCGATTCCGGCGCTCGGAGTTGAGCCTTTGGCGATGGCATCGAGAAAATTGGCGGCGTGAGCAACTTCGAGACTTCCCTCTGCCCTGACCTCGACCGCCTCGCCACGATTGGGCTGGAAGACATACCCGGCGCGAGTCAGCTCCAGCGTCCCGTCCGTTCCCTCAAAGAGTATACCCGGCCGGTCATTGCGGATCGAGAGAACCGATGACTCGAAGGTGAGATTCCAGGGGCCATTACCATTCCCCCCATACCTGATGATGGCATTGACCGTATCGGGATTGACCCGCCCGTCATTGAGCTGATAGATCCCACCGCCGGCCGTTGCCGAGAGCGGCCGGGCATCATTCATCATCCATTGTGCGACATCGGCCCAATGGGTCAGAATGTCAGCAAGCAGTCCGCCACCATAATCGGGGAAGTAGCGCCACGAATCATAACGAATCCAGTCATAGGCAACCTTTGGCGCCGGGCCGAGAAATCGCTCCCAGGAGAGGCCGGCGGGTTTTGGCTGGGGTTCGATCTTGCGGCGCTGCCAGGGGAAGTCGTGCCAGATGGCACGGGCAAAGACCAGCCTGCCGAGGCGGCCCCGCGCGAAGATCTCCTCTTTGGCGCGAATATAGTGGGTACCGCTGCGCTGCTGCGTTCCCGTCTGGCAGACACGTCCGCTGCGCTTCACCGCCTCGATGAAGGCGGCACGCTCCTCAAAATGATGGGAGGTCGGCTTTTCGAGATAGACGTGACGCCCTGCCCTGAGAGCCGCCTGCGTCAGCGAGAGGTGAAGATGATCCGGAGCGCCGATCAGGACCGCATCGACTCCGGAACGGGCAATCGCCTCCTCGTGGGCATCGGTCTCGTGGACACTTTCACCGCTCGCCAGCAACATCGACTTTGCCCGCTGTCGCTGCACGTCATAAATGTCGCAGAGGACACGCAACTCGACACGACCGGTCGTGAGAAAGGCCTTCATCACCTCACGACCACGACGCCCACTGCCGATCAGCGCCATCCCGATCCGCTCGTTGGCCCCGCGAATCCGCGAATATGAAGCCGCCGTCAACGTCGCTGCTCCAACCCCGCTCACAAAATCACGTCTCCTCATCACTGCCTCCAGAACTCCTGCCCGGATCTCTGTTTGGATACCTTTCCGATTCCACCTTGAGTGCTACTTCCCGAAGACCCGGCGAAGCGTGGCTCGTGCCGGTGCCACTGCGCTCTCCCCCGGCTTGGCCCCGCTCAGTCGCTCTTCTTCATTGATCAGCCATCCCCCCCAGCTGGCGGCTCTGACCACCTCGGCCAGGCGATCGATCGGAAACCCGCCCTCCCCAAGTGGCACCTGCTCACCCGCCTTGAAATCTCGCAGATGAAGCCCCGCCAGACGGCGATGATGGCGCCTGAAGAACCCCGGCACATCGACTCCGACGCGAAAAGCCCACCCACAGTCGAGGATAAACTCAACGTTGGCCGGATCGGTCAGGCGATAGAGCCCCTCGATCTCCTGTCCACCTTCCGACATCTCCGGCCCATGGTTATGGTAGGCGACACGCAGGCCCAGAGAGCGACAATACCTGCCCGCCGCATTGAGTCCTTCCGCCTTGCGCTGCAGGGCTTCGCGGTTGACACGCCCCTCTGCCAGCAACCCGCCACCACTCAGAATCAGTCGTTCCGCTCCCAGCGCCGCCGCCCCGTCAGCCACCCGACGAATCTCCGACATTGGTGCAATCGCCGTCGCCGGATCGTAACGATCAAGGAAGATGTGCACTCCGAGCAGCTTCAATCCCGTCGCTTCCAGCTCTCGCCGCGCTGCAGCCGCCTCCCCAAAGCGCCCCTGAAGGTTTCTGAAGCCGGTCTCGTACCCCTCGTAACCAAGCTCTTTTAACTTGCCAACCACTCCCAACAGGTCACTAAACCTCGCCGGATCGATCTTCCAGGCATTAGTCTGACAACCTGGCCGATAACCCCGTGCCCGTCCATCCGGCCCAAGCGCTGAAAGCGCTGCCAGGGATCCAAGAAAATCACGCCGCGTCGTCATTGCCGGACTCCTTATCTTTGGCTATATAACGGCTATATAACGGCTATATAACTTTTGCTGCCCAACGATCCTGTGCTGAAATAACTGTCGTAGAATATCGCCACTCCGGCGAAAGGTGTCAAGCAATCGGTCAATAATTGCAAGATCTCTCCGCTGCCCGGGTGCGCGGGCCTCCGGCCCGCAGGTATTAGGCCATCAATGCTCTCGAAGTGCAGTAACGGCCTCCTCCGCACTCCGGCCCGCAGGTGTGAGGCCATCGCAACCTACTGACTGCCGTGACCACTATGACCTCGGGAATTCAGCTGGATCGCCTCAACCAATGGGAAGAGCGGGCTGGAGCCCCGCGCAACGGGGAAAAGCGGGCCGGAGGCCCGCGCACCCAGGTCCGCGCACCCCGCTTCGGTTCATGATTAAAAGTAATGGACGAGTGCCAATAATTGAAGCATAATCAGTGGGTCCGGAATGCCTGTCGGATGAACACTTCAACATCGGGCCAATATCTGGCAGGTTAGTCACTGACAACAACAACCAGACACATTCAGAGACTTTATTCGGGATTCAAACATGAACAACAATCAGGGACAAGGGAAACCAATCATCAGCGATCAGCAACTACAGCGGATCATGCCGAAGTTGCCCGAGGATAAGCGTCAGGTCTTTCTTCCCTTCCTCAACCGGGTAATGGCGATTTCGGCCATCGATACGCCACTGCGGGCAGCGGCCTTTCTCGCACAGATCGCTCATGAGTCGGGCGAATTGCGATTCCTGGAGGAGATCTGGGGACCGACAGAGGCGCAGAGGCGCTATGAGCCACCGGGAAGTCTCGCAGAGAGGCTTGGCAATACCGAGCCGGGTGACGGAAAGCGGTTTCGCGGTCGCGGGCCGCTTCAGATCACTGGCCGGTACAACTACAAGAAATATGGCGAGCTGCTTGGGGTTGACCTCGTCTCCAATCCGGACCTTGCGTCAACGCCACAGATCGGCTTATCAATAGCCGGGATGTATTGGACAAAGAACCGGCTCAACCAGCTTGCCGACATCGGAGACTTCACCGGGATCACGCGAAGAATCAATGGCGGACTTAACGGCCAGGCAAGCCGAGAGAAATATTACCAGACAGCCAAAGAGGCTCTTGGCATTACACGACGGCGGAGAATCGGAACCGAGCCGGCCTGAGGCGAGGAGATGCCTCACAGAAGAGGTCGATCAAAATAGAAGCTGCACGGAGAAGCTGCACGGAGAAGCTGCACGGAGAAGCTGTGAAGATGACAATGAGGTCCCCGGACACTTTTTTTCTGACGGGTTGTGCCAGTGGGATCGGGCAACATCTGGCGGGGAGATTGCTGGAAGCCGGCCATCGTGTCTATGCTACTGACATCGAACTGGAGAAGATGGAGGCCTGGGCAGAGGCACACTCATGGCCGGCAGAGAGAGTAACCCTGCGACGGCTCGATGTACGCTCCCCGGAGAGCTGGACGGAGCGGATGGGTGAGGCGACAGAGATTTTCGGAGAGATCGATGTTGTCATTAACATTGCCGGCTGCATGCTCTCGGAGTGGGTGCATGAGATGACGGCGGAGAGCCTCGACCGCCACATTGACATCAACTTCAAGGGGATGGCCCTTGGAACAAGGGAGGCGGCAAGGCGGATGATTGCCCGGGGACACGGCCTGATCATCAATATCGCCTCGATGTCAGCACTCGCCCCGATTCCGGGGATTGCGGTCTATGCCGCCTCGAAGCACGCCTGCCGGGCCTTCTCAATTGCCGCGGCTCTGGAATTAAGAAAGCACAACATTCAGGTGACGACGATCTCGCCGGACGTGGTCGCGACACCGCTGCTGGCGCCGCAGCGCGGCGTCGAGGCGGCAGGAATTCTCTTCTCGGCGCCGCACCTGCTGACGGTCGAGGAGATTGCCCGGTCAATCATTGATCGGGCAATACCACACCGCCCCCTCGAGATCATCATCCCGCGCCATCGTGGTTGGATTGCCCGCTTTGCCAATATCTTCCCGCAAACAGGCTTCATTATCGGCCCGCTCTTTCATCGTCTCGGGTCGAGGAAGCAGATCGATTTCTTCAGCAACTGACATTAAAGCCGGGATGGTTCACGGCGGCGGCTGGAATACTTGGAAGATACAGGCTAGACTGTGGGCCTACTATCATAATTTTATACAATAATGGACACAGCATATGCCGAAGTTTATTTTCGTCACCGGCGGAGTGGTAAGTGGTCTGGGCAAGGGGATAGCAGCCGCCTCGATCGGGGCGCTGCTGGAGGCACGGGGTCTGAAGATCACGCTGCTGAAATTCGACCCCTACATCAACGTCGACCCGGGAACGATGTCACCATTTCAGCATGGCGAGGTCTTCGTCACCGATGACGGAGCGGAAACCGACCTTGACCTTGGCCACTACGAGAGATTCACCAGTGCGCGGCTGACACGGGCCAACAACCTGACATCGGGTCGAATCTACCTTTCGGTGATCGAGAAGGAGCGGCGCGGAGACTACCTTGGAAAGACGATTCAGGTCATTCCCCACATCACCAATGAGATCAAGGATGCAGTGAGGAATGTCGCCGAGGGTATCGATGTGGTGATTGTCGAGATCGGCGGGACGGTAGGCGATATCGAATCGCTTCCCTTCCTCGAGGCTATGAGGCAGATGAAGCTGGAAATGGGTGATCGCAACCTGCTCAACATCCACC
>CAIKMY010000238.1 GCA_903828635.1 uncultured Acidobacteriota bacterium | reverse complement strand
GGCCCGCCTCGCCTTCGAGCCGGTACCATCGATGATCAGGCCGCCGCTAATCAGCACGCGGCCGCCAGCCACCGGCTGGGCCATCGCCACTGATGGCAGAAGCAGGCAGCAGAACAACAGCCCCCAACCAATGCCAGCGGCAATGGTCTTGTTAATATCATTCCGCCCGTCATTCATCATCAATTCCCTCAGTCTTTACGCTCCGGCCCCTCAATGTTTACGCTCAGCCCTCCGTCACCGGAGGTCAGTCGCCTGCGCCGATACTTGCACCGGACCTTTCGGCGTGATATTGAACACGGCGACAATATATTTCGAAAGCTGCCGGATGACAATAAAGAATATCCGCAAAGAATATCCGCACAGAAGATTGGGGGAGGTTCCGTGATACGGTGCAGCAATCTGCGCAACGATATTTTTCATACACCACTGCCACCATTCACCACTGCCCTGCTCTGCCTCGGGATCTGCGCCCTGCTGGCTGGCACAGGCTGCCGGGGAGTTGGGGCGGGCCTCATGCGAACTGAAGAGACAGTATTCTCCGGTACGATCGAGACTCAGGAGATTCGCGTCGGATCGAAGACAGGCGGGCGTGTCGTCGAGGTTCTCGTCAGCGAGGGGCAGCAGGTTGAGACTTCGCAGCCTCTGGTACGTTTCGATACGGCCGAGCTGGAGTCGCTGCTTGCCCAGACTGAGGCACGAGTGAGCCAGCAGGAGGCCCGGCTGGCAAGGCTTGAACGCGGAGCTCGCCGTGAAGAGAAGTCTCAAGCAGAGGCCGCAACCGGAGCCGCACGGGCAGGTCTCGATGCACTGCGCACCTGGCCACGCCCCGAAGAGGTTGGGCAGGCAAGAGGATCGCTCAGTGCCGCTGAGGCCGAACGGGGCAATGCGCAGGCTCTTTTCTCCCGAATGACGCGCCTGAGCCAAACCGGCGACGTTTCACAACAGGAGCTCGATGCCACCAGCTTCCGCCTCGAACAGGCAAAATCACGTGTCGAGGTCGAGAAGAAGCGGCTCGAACTGCTGCTCAATGGCAGTCGCCGCGAGGAGATTCGTGCCGCCGAGGAGCGACTGCGACAGGCAGAGGAGGCGGAGCGTCTCGTGCGCAATGGCCCGCGCCCCGAGGAGATCGCCGACGCCCGGGCACAACTCGCCGAGGCTCGTGCTCGCCTCGACCAGGTTCGCATTCAGCTGCGAGAGGGCGCAGTCAACGCCCCGGCAAGAGCAACCGTCGAGGTCCTGACGGTACGTCCGGGTGATCTGATCACTCCCAATCAGGTAGTCGCTCGCCTGCTCGAAAATGACCAGTTACGCGTACGCATCTTCGTTCCCGAGCCGCAGCTCGGGCTGGTCAGCGTCGGACAACAGGCAACCATCAAAATCGACACCTTCACCGACCGGGCATTCTCCGGCACGGTCGAGCAGATCAACTCGCAGGGAGAATTTACCCCGCGCAACGTCCAGAGCCGTGATGAGCGTAACCATCAGGTCTTTGGCGTCAGAATTCGTCTCGATAATCGCGAGGGGATCCTCAAGGCCGGGATGGCCGCCGATGTCACCCTCCGGCCGCGCCGGTAACTCTGAGGCCCCACATGCTCGCCATCGAAACCAATCAACTGACGGTCAGATTTGGTGAATTTACAGCCGTCGATCAGGTCAGCATCTCCGTCGAACGCGGTGAGATCTATGGATTCCTCGGACCGAATGGCTCCGGCAAGACGACTCTGATCAAATCACTCTGCGGACTGCTGCAGCCAGCTTCCGGCTTCGGCCGGGTCCTCGGCTTCGACTGTGTCAAAGAGGCCGATGAGATCCGCCAGCGGGTTGGCTATATGTCCCAGAACTTCAGCCTCTATAAAGACCTTACCGTCTCGGAGAATATCGACTTCTATGCCGGCATCTACGGCCTCAGCGGCAGCTACCTCAGACAGCGCAAGCAGGCGGCTATCGAAATGACCCATCTTGCCCCCTACCTCAACCAGCGTGCCGGCAGGCTCTCCGGCGGCTGGAAACAGCGGCTTGCCCTCGCCTGTGCCTTCATCCACGAGCCAAAACTGATGTTTCTCGATGAGCCGACCGCCGGCATCGATCCTGTGGCACGCCGCGAGCTGTGGGATCTCCTCTTCAACCTCTCCAGCCGTGGCGTCACATTCTTCGTCACCACACATTACATGGATGAAGCCGAACGATGCGGCCGCATCGGCTATATCTATCTCTCAAAACTGATCGCCAATGGCACCCCCGACGAACTCAAGCGCAATCCCGATGTCACCCCCACCGGGTCAATGCGCGTCGAGATCGAGACTCAGCTCACGTCAAGGGCACTGACAACCATCAAGGAGCGCCAATACTGCCGCAGTGCAACGATCTTCGGACAATCGATTCACATGCTCATGGATGAGAGCTGCCCTGTTGCCGAGGTCGAAGCCGACCTTCATCTCGCCGGCTTCCCCGACGCTCGCGTCAGAGATATTCGCCCGACACTCGAAGATGTCTTCGTCACGCTCACCGCATCACTGAAGGGAGAAGCCAATGGATCCCGATGAAATACCTGACCAGAAGAGAGCGATCCTCCGGCGCCGTACCAACCCCTTCCGTGGTGCGCTCCCTGTCCTCAGAAAAGAGGCCATCCACATCCGACGAGATCCGATGGCCCTCTTCGTCACTGTCCTCATCCCTCTGCTGCAGATGTTCACTATCGGCTTTGCCATCGAAACCAACGTCCGCGATATGCGCACTGCCGTCTATGATGCCGCCCATACCCAGGAGAGCCGGCGCCTCCTCGATCGCTTCGTCAACTCGGATGACTTCCTTATCGTCTCCAACGTCGACAGCGATCAGCAACTCAATGAGGAGATTGTCTCCGGCCGCGCCCGCGTCGGCATCAAAATCCCCCCTGACTACTCCCGGCTCCTCCTCGCCGGCGAAACTGCCAGCCTGCTCGTTCTCGTCGATGGCTCTGAATCCTCCGTCGCCAACCAGGCACTCAATGTCGCCAACGCTATTGCTCTCCGCGAATCGCTCGAACGACTGCGCTCAGTCACCGCTGTGCGTCAGTTACTCCCCCTTGAAACTCGCCCCAAAGTCCTCTTCAATCCTGACTCCCGCTCCGCCAATTTCCTCATCCCCGGCATGCTTGCCATCCTTATTCAGATCATGACCGTCATGCTCACCGCCCTCGCCATCGTTCGCGAACGTGAACAGGGAACCCTCGAACAGCTTTTTATGACCCCCGTTCGCCCTCTTGGTCTCATGGTTGGCAAGATCGTCCCATATGCCGTTGTCGCTTATGCCGAACTGAGCATCATGCTCTTCTTTATGCGCTGGGTCTTCCGCATCCCCATCAGTGGCAGCCTTACCCTCCTCCTCCTCCTCGTTGTCCCTTTCATCGTCACCATGCTCGGACTTGGCCTTCTTATCTCTACCCGCGCCAACTCTCAACAGGAGGCCATCCAGGGTGCGTTCGGCACCATGCTCCCTTCCATTTTCCTCTCCGGCTACATCTTTCCCATTGAAACCATGCCTCAATTCTTCCGCATGATCAGCAGCATCATCCCAACTACGTACCTCATTCAGATCTTCCGCGGGATCATCCTTCGCAACGCCGGGATCCGTGACCTTTGGAGCCAGGGTCTCATCCTCTCTGTCATGGGCATGTTCTTTATTACTGTCAGCGCCCTCCGCTTCAAAAAGAAGATTGGATGATGCCGCCTCCTGATGTCAGGAAAGATGGATGTCCTGGACAATTCTTTGCATATTGCCAACCCCCTGTAACAGTTTTGCAAATCGCCACAACAGTTTTGCGATTATTTGAATGTCCAACTATGCTAAAGCACTGTCAAAATTATAGTTAGCACTATTTTCTTCAGGCAGCATCTGTGGCACAAGTTATGCATTGTCCAAATACGAACTAAGATACAGCTGGACAAAGGCTCAACATTGAGCTATAAAAGCTGGACAAAGATGCTTATTGACAGATCAAAACCTTGACAAGACTGAGTAATAATATTGAACACAACAACAAAAGATAGAAAAAGAGAGAAAGAAAAAAGATAAATTATAAGAGACAGAGGAATGAAGGCGGATCAACGAAGACGGTAAATAGCAGGCAGGAGAAGAGAGGGAGAGAAACAGAGCGGGGGAGAAATCAAGAAGCCGGAAAGAGAGTGCCAGTCAAGGTCAGGAGAGGTTTGAAGATAAGTGTTTGCGGTGAGTTTATTGACTTTAGGGTCAGATTGAGGAGCAAGATGAGAGGAGGAGCAATGATCACGAGACAGGAACCAGCACCGGGCAGAAGAACATCGACAAAATCGGCAAAGACGCAGGAGGTTGCCGACAAGGGGGTGTCTAATCTGAGAGCTGATCTGAGCCATTTCTCGATGTGGGTTTATGCTCTCCCGGTTGAGCGAGTCGCCGGAATGGTGCCGCGGACGCTCAGTCTTGAAACGAGCCTTCTGGATGGCCGTGAAGTTGCCTGGTTATCGGTCCTGTCTTTCGGTGACGCCGGACCGCGTGGATTCAGAGAGCACCGGATTGACGGTTTTGAGCAGACGGTATACCGCCTGCATGTACTCCACAACGGGCGGCCGGCATATTACCTGCTGAATATGTCGCTTGGTTCGCTCTCGGCAGTTGCGGCGCGTCACCTGTGGTCAATGCCATGGCACCTCGGAGCGATGGAGTTTGAGGTCGAGTACGATGGTAAATCAGGCACCTACAACAAATATCGGTTGCGAACCGAGAGTGTGGATGAGAGTGCGATGTGGGAGATCGTCGGGGTGGATGAGGAGTCCGGGTATTCATTGAGTGACCTGCCGGCATCGATTCTGACGGGGAGTGAGCATCTCTTCAAAAGGCGTGACGGCTCGCTTGGGCGAGCGGCGATCGATTATGGCAAATTGCAAATGGCTCGTGGACGAGCTGGTGCCGTCAGGTCAGAGATGCTGGAAAAAATGGGAATCCTGACAGCAGAGGAGCTGCGCTGCCCGGTTTTTGTCGGGGTTGAGCGTCACCTCCAGGCGCGTTTGACTCTGCCAACAGTTGAGACTGAGGCTGCGGCATCGAGGGTGGTGGTTGCCGGGCCGGCTGTCAGAATGACCGTTGCTGCCTGAGATTGTCCGGTGCCGGCAGGCGAGTCCCGGCAATGGGGTCTGGCTGCCGGAATCCTCGCTTCTGAGCTGTTCATCAGGTCCGGCGGTCGGGCCTTGCTACTGCCGGGTCTTTGAATTGAGGGTTGCCACCTCACTAATCTGCAGCCGATTACCACCTCCGCGTTCTTTTTCCCGCCCATTCATTTCCTGCGCCTCTTCGGATCAATCTTTTTAAGCGATCAATCTCTTCAAAAAACAGCGACGACATACAGCGACGACATTATGTTGCTGAAGGCCTCTCTCCTCTGTTCGTGAGGGTGCTCCTGCTAGTAGAATGGCCAAGTCGACATTAAACAAAGACAATTTGCCACATCAGGAGACTGAGGTTCGATGGCGCTGGTCATTATTCTGACGATATCCCTCTTTTTGACGCTGGCATTAGGATTTCACGTCCTGGTGTCGGCCCCCCACCTGACCGTTAATCGGACATTTGCAGCCTTCATCGGGATGATGATTCTCTGGATCATCAAGGACCTCGTGCTCTGGGGGTTTAATGATCGCAATACCGGAGCGGGATGGTGGGCGTGCGGCAGCTTCCTGATTGGTCTGGGATTACTGCTGGTCTTCCTGCTCTTCACTGATGTCTTTCCGGAGAATGGGAGGCCGAACTGGAGGCGGCTCAGCTGGTATGGGGTGCCGGGATTGCTGCTGATTCCGCTGATCATCAATGGCCGGCTATGGAACAGAGCCGGCTTTGTCGATGGACGGTTTGAGATTGACCTCAACGGTTATGCACAGATCTTTGGCTTTTACAACTACCTGATCCTCGGCACGGGGATCAGCCAGCTGGTGCGCAAATACCGGCGTTACCGCGAGACAGCGTGGCGACAGCAGATCTCATCAGTAATCGTCTCAGTGGGGCTGACGGCAACGCTGCTGGTGCTGAGCAACAATCTGTTGCCGCTGATCGGGATTTACAGTCTGCTGCCCTTCAGTTCGATATTCATTCTGCTGGGAGCAATGATCTATGTGTACGCGATAACCAACTTCAACCTCTTCTCGCTACAGTCGGCACTGGGGCAGTTGCGAGTCTTTCCGCTGACCAGCAAGGTAGCGATTGCAGTGGCCGGAACCGGGTTGATCGGGTTTCTGGTGGTCCAGGTGCCGATAGCAATCTGGACGCTGGGGGATGGGGTGAGTGGATGGGCGAAGTTTGTTGTCTTCAGTATGATTGGAGGGACGATCCCGTCGCTGGCGCTGGTGCTGGTAATCGTGCGGATTCTGTCGCGGCCATTGCGGGAGTTGACCGAGATGGCCCTCGACGTGTCGCACGGAAATTATGGTGCGGAGACAGGGATTGCGTCGAACGATGAGCTTGGGGTTCTGGCTTCGAGCTTCAACACGATGAGTCGGAAGATGGCAGTGGACATTGCGCGCCTGAAGGAGATCAACCAGGCGATGATCAGTGCAGAGAAGCTGGCCATGGCCGGAGCGCTGGCGACGAGTGTCGCGCACGAGGTCAACAACCCTCTGGCCTCGATCTCCTCGCTGGTGCAGTCGCTGCTTGGCCGTGAGAGTGAGGAGCGGAATCGGGAAACACTGCGATTGATACTTGGTCAGATCACGAGAATCTCGGCGGTCTTGAGAGATTTGATGGACTTTGCGCGTCCCAAACCACCTGAGCCAAGACCGACGGAGATCAACCAGATCATTCACAAGAGCCTTGAGCTGGCGCTTTACGACAAGCGATTCAGGACACTGCGAGTGGAGAGACTACTGGATCCGACAATTCCGTTGCTTCACCTCGACAGTGACCGCATGCAGCAGGTCTTTCTTAACCTGCTGCTGAATGCCCGCGACGCGATCGTCGAGGGTACAGGTGAGATCAGAATCGAGTCGCGGCAGGATGAGAAGCGCGTCCTGGTTGAAATCAGCGACAATGGAGTGGGTATCCCGGCGGAGAATCTCGGGGCCATCTTCGATCCGTTCTTCACCACCAAGCCTCGGGGTCAGGGAACGGGCCTCGGGCTTTCGGTATGCCAGAAGATTGTCACGGCACACGGTGGAACGATCACGGCGGCCAGTAACGGGAAGGGATCGGTCTTCACACTCTCATTTCCGCTTGGCTGAGGGCAGGAGGCAATATGGGCGCACAGTCGACAATTCTGATCGTCGAGGATGAGGACATCATGCGGGGTATTCTCTCGCAAATGATGAGCGACGCCGGCTTCAGGGTCATTGAGGCATCGACGGCGGAAACGGCGCTGGAGCTCTTCGCGGCGGAGACACCAGCGCTGACAATCACCGATATCGAGTTGGGGCGGATGAACGGGATTGAGCTGCTCGACCGCATCAAGCAGCTTGAGAGCGAGGCCATGGTCATCATGATCACTGCCTACTCATCAGTAGAGACAGCGATCGCCGCGCTGCGCAAGGGGGCTTATGACTACATCACCAAGCCATTCATCAATGAAGATATTCTGCAAACGGCAAGGAACGCACTGCGCCAGAGCGATCTCTTTCGTGAGAACCGTTACCTGCGGCGGGAACTGAAGCAGCGATATCATTTTGAAAACATCATTGGCAGATCAGATGCACTGACCGGAATCTTCAAGCTGATCGAGAAGATCGCCGGCACTAACAGCAGCGTGCTGATCCAGGGAGAGTCGGGGTCGGGTAAGGAGCTGATCGCGAGGGCGATTCACTACAGTTCACCGCGCGCTGACGCGCCATTCATTGCCATCAACTGCGCGGCATTGCCAGAGAGCCTGCTCGAGTCAGAATTGTTTGGGTATTCGCGTGGAGCCTTTACCGGGGCCCATTCCAGCAAGGTAGGGCTCTTCAAAGCGGCTGATGGAGGCACACTCTTTCTCGACGAGGTGAGTGAGATGCCGCCCAGTCTGCAGGTAAAGCTGCTGCGGGCCCTGCAGGAGCGCGAGTTCATCCCGCTTGGATCAACGAGGCCGATGACCTTCGACGCGCGCATTGTTGCCGCAACCAACCGCAACCTCGACGAAGAGATTAGCAATCATCGCTTCCGGGAGGATCTCTACTACCGCCTCAGCGTCTTCAGCCTGACAGTACCACCACTGCGCGAGAGGCGTGAAGACATCCCGCTGCTGGTTCGCTATTTTGTCGAGAAGCATTGTCGCGCACTCAACCTGCCACCCAAGCCGGTCAGTGACGAGGCGATGCAGACGATGGTCAACTACGAGTGGCGCGGCAATGTGCGCGAATTGCAGAATGCCATTGAGAGGGCGGTCGCCGTGAGCGACTACCAGATTGAGCCCTCGCACCTGCCCCAGAAGGTCCGCGAGGCATCGGCAATAACCCGTGACCTGACAGGACAGACGCTGACGCTCGAAGAGCTGGAGCGTCGCTACATCATGGAAACACTCAATCGGGTTGGCGATGACAAAGCCCCGGCGGCGGCGCTGCTCGGGATTGACCTTTCGACACTCTATCGTAAACTTAAGCGTTACGGGAATAATACATAGGCTGATATACAGACAAAAAAAAGGAGTCGACAGACTGTGAGCGATGGATTGAAGCCGGTGAAGCGCGCCCTGCTGAGTGTTTCTGACAAGGCGGGGATAGTCGAATTTGCAAGGGTGCTGGCCGCCTGGGGAGTCGAACTGGTCTCGACCGGTGGAACGGCAACCCTGCTGCGGCAGCAGGGGCTTGAGGTACGGGATGTCTCTGATCTGACCGGGTTTCCGGAGATGCTCGACGGCCGGGTAAAGACGCTCCACCCGAAGGTGCATGGCGGGATTCTCGGTATACGGGACAACGCCGGGCACAAGGCGAAGATGGAGGAATTCGGCATTGAACCGATCGACATGGTGGTCATCAATCTCTATCCCTTTCAGCAGACGATCCGGAAGCCGGGAGTGACGCTGGAGGAGGCGATCGAGAATATCGACATTGGCGGACCGGCCATGATTCGCTCAGCCTCGAAGAACCACAACGATGTGGCAGTGGTTGTCGATCCGGCGGATTATGCGACGATTGGCGAGGAGTTGACGGCCAGTGGTGGTGGACTGACACAGTTGCGGCGCTTCGACCTGGCGCAGCGGGCCTTTGAGCATACATCACGCTACGATGCGGAGATTGCCAGGTTCCTCGCTTCACGGCGGGATTCAGAGGTGGCCGCCGAACAACTGCCGTCGAGAATCGACCTGACGATGGAAAAGGCGGCCGATCTGCGCTACGGTGAGAATCCGCATCAGCGTGCGGCACTCTACACGATTGCCGGCAGGCAGGAGACCGGAGTGGCGACCGCCGAGCAGCTCCAGGGCAAGGAACTCTCATACAACAATCTGATGGACAGTGACGCCGCATGGGAACTGGTGATGGAGATTCAGCGGATGCATGCTGAAAATTCGCCTGCCTGCGAGCCTCTTCCCTGCACCTGCGCGATCATCAAACATGCCAATCCCTGCGGAGTGGGGATCGCGTCAAATCCGGCTGAGGCCTTTCTCAACGGCAAAGCAACCGACCCGGTCTCGGCCTTTGGCGGGATCATCGCCTTCTCATCGACGGTGGATGGACCTGCGGCAAGAGAGATCGCCGAGATGTTTGCCGAGGTCATCGTTGCCCCCGATTTCACTGAAGAGGCGCGCGAGGTGCTTGGAGCAAAGAAGAACCTGCGAGTACTGCGGATGGGTGAGCCCCGGCTGGCGAGTGACTTCCTCGAGTTGCGCCGCATTGGTGGAGGGGTGCTGGTGCAGGATCGCGATTATCAGCTCTTTGCCGGGAACAAATTCGAGGTCGTCAGCCACCGGCAACCGACGGAAGCCGAGGTACGCGGACTTCGACTCGGGTGGGCCATCTGCAAGCATGTCAAATCAAATGCTATCGTCTATGCGGCAGAGCATCAACTGGTTGGCGTCGGTGCCGGGCAGATGTCGCGGATCGATTCGGTGCGCATCGGGGCAATGAAGGCCCTGCTGCCACTCCAGGGCAGTGTCCTCGCTTCAGATGCGTTCTTCCCGTTCAGGGATGGAGTTGACGAGGCGGTGAAGCATGGGATCACGGCGGTGATCCAGCCCGGAGGTTCAGTAAGAGATAGTGAAGTGATCGCTGCGGCTGATGAGCATGGGCTGGCGATGGTCTTCACAGGCATGCGCCATTTCAAGCACTGATCGGGATGACTATCTTGTCGTCACGACCAGGCGTCGTGAGGGTGGACCGATATGAATGTGGGCGCCAGTAGCCGAGCCGGCGATGGCGCCCCGAATCGCGATAAAGGAGATGTTCTCCGACTGAAGGTAGGCAATCAGCTCATTCCCCTCCGGGGTATCGGGGTGGAGAGCGACATCGACTGCTTCGCGATGATCAAAACCGAGCCGCTGGTGCGTCTCTGACTGTCCGAAGGCGCTGACCGGCAGCGGCCGGCCAAACTTGAGGCGAAAAAAGGCGTCGATTCTGGTGAGTTCATTCATCGACCACCTGGTCGATCCGGCAAAACGGATGACGAGACTACCGGAGGCGAGCAGATCAGGCGGCGTGGTCGTCGTCATCGCTGCCGCCTCTGCCGACTGAACCTCGGCGACCAGCTGGTCGAGCGTGTCAATCTGGCGTGCCGTCTCGCCCTGCCTGGCAAGGACATCGGCCATCTCCTGCTGACTGGTCTCCAACTGCCGCCGGGCGATCAACCCCATCTCAAGCAATCTCTTGTTCTTTTCAACTTGTGCCTTCGCGCGCTCAGCATCCTGAGTCTGAAGCACCAGCAGCCGCTCAAGGCTCTGACGATAGGTCTGCGAGGCCTCGATCAATCGTGCGCGGGAGTCCCTCGCCGCATCAGATTCTGCGCCGGTTTTCGTGTCAGCTTTGGTGGCGGGAATCTGACCGGGTACCGGAACGAAGAGCAAGACAGTGATGGTCAGGAAGATCGCCACCAGGCGAAGGGTGAAAGCCAGCGATGTTAATGGGGTCAAAGATTGGGTCAAAGATTGGGTTAAAGATTGGGTCGATGTCGGATTTATCATTATCGCAATTATCTTTCCTTGTTGATCGTCTGATTGTGTAACAGGTTCGAGGGTTAAATCAACTTGTAATGTATGTGCGGTCGATTCACGCAACATCACAGTACCAGAGAGATTGGAGAGCGATTTGAGGTCGAGGCGCTAACCGACCCCGGATTGCCACAATATAACATAGCACCAAGCCACCGGATAGCAACAGTCCGACAACTTCACGGTATGGCTCGGCGAGAAATGGCGATCTGCAGTTGGGGGCTGATCCCCTGCTGGGCACGCGATCCGTCAATTGGCAGCCGACTGATCAACGCCCGGTCGGAGACGCTGACGGAAAAGCCGGCCTTCAGGGAGGCACTGGTACGGCGCCGCTGCCTTGTACCGGCAGACGGTTTCTTCGAGTGGCCGCGTGGCAGTCCGGTATACATCAGGCGACGCGATGGTGATCTGTTTGCCTTTGCCGGGCTCTGGGACAGGTGGAGGGCCCCGGACGGGGAGGTTCGCGAGACAGTGACGATCATTACCGTACCGCCCAATGGCCTTGTTGCCAAATTTCATCACCGGATGGCGGCGATTCTCACCCGTGAGGATGAGGCGCGATGGATCGATCCCGGGAGAGGCATGCCGGAACTGCTGGGGATGCTGCGTCCCTGCCCCGCGGAGGAACTGGAGGCATGGCCCGTCTCGCGGAATGTCGGCAATCCGGGAAATGATCGCCCCGACAATATTGAGAATATAACTGAAATGAGGCCGCGGAGCCTCTTTGACTGATCGATACCCCGCCATCAGGCAAGGCGACTGACGATGCGGGCATAGAGGCCCGGCAGAAGGCGTTTGAGATAGACAGCAAGAACTTCGAGGCCGCCGATGAAGGCCTCGCGACGACCACGGGCAACAGCATCAAGAATCTTTGCGGCACAGCGTTCAGCCGACATGCCTTTGGCCTGGGAGCGATCCATACGGGCATGCTTTTCACCAGCGGGATTGAGGGCATTGAGAGAGATCTCGGTGCGAATGTAGCCCGGGCAGATCATGACGACTTTGATTCCGAGCTTTTGAATTTCAGCTCGGAGGGAGTCAAAGTAACCGTGAAGAGCGTGCTTGGATGCGGCATAAGCGGAGCGCAGCGGAGTATCGAGGTAGCCCATGAGGCTGCTGACGACGACGATCGAGCCGGACTGGTGCGCGAGCATCGATGGCAGTACCGCCTTGGTGAGGGCAATGGTGCCAAAGTAATTGGTCTGCATAATGGCCTGATCGACCGCGAGGAGAGTCTCGCTGACGGCCCCACGCTGGCTGATCCCTCCATTGTTGACGAGAATATCAATTCTGCCGAAGCGGTGGAGGACGACATCCGATTTTTGGGAGAAACTGTCGAGATCCGCAAGATCGAGGGGGAGGACCAGAACCTTGTCGGGAGCGGCACAGTTGGCGGCAACTCGGTCGAGTTCGGCCTGTCGGCGGGCGGAGATGACAATGGAGGCCCCTTCCCGACTGAAAGCATAAGCGAGAGCCTCGCCGATGCCGGAGGAGGCTCCGGTGATCCAGACGACCTTGTTGTTAAATCTTGTCATGAGTTCTCCCCCCGGGACAGTAGCAGTGTTGAACAGCAGCGATATATTGAGATATATCGGAAGGATGCGAGGGCATCAGTGTAATTTCAAATCGCATTAACGTCAGACCGTATGAATTTCAGAGCATAAACAATGCAGTATTAGAGCATCGATATCAGTGAGCATCAAATGAAAATATGGAGCAATGTTGGATATGGAGATGAGGTTCTGGGTATTCTGCGCGTGGGTGTGGGCACGGACGAGCTGATCCTGCCGGGGAGTATCGCAGAGCTGTCAGAGGCAGATGCAGTCTTCGGGCCGCCGGAGGTCGAGGCGGTGATGGCCGCGCCAATGGTGCGCTGGATTCACCTTGATACGGCGGGCTACGAGCGATATGACCGCGAGGATTTTCGCGAGCATGTCGCGCAGGCGGGAGTGAGGGTGACCAACAGTTCGAGCGTCTATGCCGAGCCGTGTGCGCAGCATGTGGTGGCAATGATTTATGGAGTATCGCGGCGATTGAGTGAAGCTCTGGAAGTACAGCGTGGAGATCAGTCGTGGCCAATGATGAAGTTGCGGGCAGCGAGTCGTCTGCTGACGGGTGAGTCGGCGGTCCTGCTCGGGTATGGAGCGATCGGTCGCCGGGTAGTTGAATTGCTGGAGCCGCTGAGGATGCGGCTGACTGGCTATCGACGACACCCGGATGGGAGTGAGTCGATTCCAATGGTTAGCGGGAATGGTTTAACGGCGGTGCTCGCGGAGGCTGATCACGTGATCAATATTCTGCCAGCGAGTTCATCGACGCGTGGTTTTTGCGATGCACAATTCTTTGGGAAGATGAAGGCGGGTGCAATCTTTTACAACATCGGGCGTGGCTCGACGGTCGATCAGGAGGCGCTGCTGGAGGCGCTGGAGAGCGGGCGGATGGGAGCAGCCTGCCTCGATGTGACCGATCCCGAGCCGCTTCCGCCGGATCATCGCTTATGGTCAGCACCCAACTGCCTGATCACGCCGCATAGTGCGGGGGGACACGAGACGGAGCGAAAGCGGCTGGTCGCCCATTTTCTCGAGAATCTGCGCCGCTTTCGGGCAGGTGAGGAGTTGATCGACAGGATACTGGAAAGATGAGCGGGATAAAGACGGAGATACTGATAGTTGGCGGGAGTGTCGGGGGATGTGCGGCGGCCTTGGCGGCTCTGGAAGCTGGAAGGAACGTGGTGCTGACCGAAGAATCAGGATGGATTGGAGGCCAGCTGACCTCACAGGCGGTGCCGCCGGACGAACATGGCTGGATCGAGGATTTCGGCTGTACAGCGTCTTATCGTCGCTATCGCCAGAGGGTGCGTGACTACTACCGACGAAACTACCCGCTGCGAGATGAGGAGCGCAGCGTTGAGCGGCTCAATCCCGGCAATGGGTGGGTATCGCCACTCTGCCACGAACCGAGGGTGGCGCTGGCGGTGCTGGAGGAGATGCTGGCACGATATGTCAGTGCGGGCCGTTTGAGGATCCTCGATGAGCACCGGGCAGTGGCGGCAAAGGTCGATAGCAATCTGGTGCGAGCAATCGGAGTCCTCGACCTGCGAAGCGGAAAGGTCATCGAGATCGAAGCAGACTACTTCCTTGACGCGACGGATCTTGGGGACCTGTTGCCGCTGACGGGGACGGAGAGCGTCACCGGTTTTGAATCGCGAAGAGAGACGGGTGAGCCGAGTGCTCCGGAAATCGCCGAGCCGGCCAACTCACAGGCCTTCTCGTTCTGCTTCATTTTGGATCATTTTGAGGGCGAGGATTGGACGATCGAGCGGCCGACAAGCTACGGGTACTGGCGCGATTTTGTGCCGGCGATCGAGCCGGCATGGCCCGGCCGGCTGCTCTCGTGGACAATTACCAGTCCACGGTCGATGCAGCCGGCAACCTATCATTTTGCACCACACCGCGAGCCGTCACGGGCCTTTGCCGGGCTTTGGACCTATCGGCGAATCCTTGACCGCGAGCTCTTCACCGCAGACAGTTTCGCGAGTGATCTCTGCCTGGTCAACTGGCCGCAGACCGATTACCTTGGGGGTGATCTTTGCACGTCGAGCGGAGAGGAGAGGGAGAGGCATCTGGCAGCAGCTCGTCAACAGAGCCTCTCACTGGTCTACTGGCTGCAGACGGAGGCGCCGCGTCCTGACGGTGGTCTGGGCTGGCCCGGGCTGCGATTACGGGGGGACCTGACGGGCTCTCGCCCCGGTGACCAGCGACTGGCAAGAGCGGCCTACATCCGCGAATCGCGGCGGATCAGGGCAGAATCAACGATAGTTGAGCAGGATGTGGCGCTGGCGTGTCGACCGGGTGAGGTACTGGCAAAGACCTATCCTGACTCAGTGGGGATTGGCTGCTATCGGATCGACCTGCATCCATCGACGGGGGGCAACAACTATATCGATGTCGAATCATTGCCCTTCCAGATTCCGCTTGGTGCGCTCATTCCGGTGAGGATGGAGAACCTGCTGCCGGCGTGTAAGAATATCGGAACGACCCACATCACCAATGGCTGTTACCGGGTTCACCCGGTGGAGTGGAATATTGGAGAGAGTGCCGGGGCATTGGCGGCAATCTGCCTTGCGGAGAAGCGTCGCCCGCGAGAGGTGCGCAACAGTCCGCGGTTGCTGGGCGATTTCCAGCGAATTCTGGCAAAGCGTGGAGTCGAAATGGCATGGCCGGCGGACCTTAATCCTGCGCACGGCGACCCGCACCGACACGCAATGAGGGATTGAGGGAGCGGTGAGAGTGGCGGGGGCAGGTGGCGGCTTCAGGCACCGAAGGCGTGTGCGGCGATCAGTTCAGGAGAGGCCTCAGACCGGTCAAGGATCGCGGCAATGGTTCCGTGGCGCATGACAGCAAGACGGTCACTCATCCCGAGGACTTCGGGCATCTCTGACGAGATCATGATAATCGCCACCCCCTCGGCAGCGAGTTCGCCCATCTGGCGGTGAATCTCGGCCTTGGCACCAACATCGATGCCCTGAGTCGGCTCATCGAGAATGAGAAGAGCAGGCCGGGTGGCGAGCCACCGCGCGAGGGCAACCTTCTGCTGGTTACCGCCGGAGAGCGAGCTGACGGGAGCGAAAAGGGCCGGCGCCTTGAGCCGCAATCGGTCGGCAAGACTGGCGGCAAGGCATCGCTCCTCGTCAGGGTGGAGGAGACCGGCGGTCGAGATTTGCGGAAGGATGGCGAGCGATGAATTGACATCGATCGGCAGATCCGCAATGACTCCATGGCGCCTTCTGTCCTCGGGGACAAGTCCGATGCCAGCCTCAATGGCTCTTTGCGGGCTGAGATCGACAAGCTCGCGACCGTGAAGCAGAATCCGCCCGCTATCGACGGGATGCAGGCCAAACAGGGCTCGTGCCAGTTCGGAACGCCCCGAGCCGACGAGCCCGGCAAGTCCGAAGATCTCGCCGGCGCGTACCTCAAAGGTGATATTATGCAATCCTGCCTCCCGGCTGCTCAGGTGTTCAACTCTGAGAACCGGCTCGCCAATCGGCACACGACGTTTTGGAAAGACGGTGGAGAGCTCGCGGCCAACCATCAGTTCGATCAGGCCTGTGGGATTCGTCTGATCAATGCCGAGTTGCGCTACAGTCTGACCATCACGGAGGATTGTTACCCGGTCAGCGAGTGCGAAGATCTCTTCAAAGCGGTGCGAGATGTAGACAATGCCAAGGCCGGCCTTGCGCAGGTCCCTGATGACGCGAAAGAGATTCTCAACTTCACGATCGGAGAGCGAGGCCGTTGGCTCGTCAAGAATCAGGATGCGAGCCGAGCTGCCAAGGGCTCGCGCAATCTCGATCAACTGCTGCTGTGGCATTGAAAGGCGGCTGACGATCATCTCCGGATCGATGTCAGCCCCGACGAGATGCAACAGGCGTGCGGCCCGTTCGCGGCGTGCGCGCCAGTCGACTCGACGCCAGAGTCGGCCCGGTTCAAGTCCGAGCGCGAGATTCTCGATGACGGAGAGGTCAGGAAAGAGCGCCGGTTGCTGGTAGATTGCGGCGACTCCAAGTTCGCGCGATCGTGATGGCGTATTATCGCTGATCAGTTGACCATCAATTTCGAGGGTACCGGAGTCCGGCCTCAGCGCTCCGGTGATGAGCCGAATCAGCGTCGACTTCCCTGCTCCATTCTCACCGACGAGGGCGTGCACCTCGCCGGGGCAAAGGTCGAATGAGGCATCACTCAGCGCCTGCACGGCGGCAAAGGACTTCGAGACAGATTTCAGGCTGAGCAGCATCTTCATCACCGTAAATCCTGACTCATTGTCTGGCTGCCGGCTTCCAGACATCGGAATCGCTTCGCGCCCCGGCGAGTATCGCCTCGATGCGCCGAACGACTGCCGGATTGCTGGTGGCGACATCGCGCGTCTCACCGGAATCAGTCTTCAGATAATAGAGTTCGATCGGCTTATCGAGCCCATGACGCACCGCCTTCCAGTCACCAAAGCGGACGGCCTGCTCATAGCCACGCTCAAAGAACTCCCAGTAGAGGTATTCATGCTCTCGCTGGCGACGGCCGAGCAGCATCGGCAGCATCGAGATACCGTCGAGCCCGGATGGCACGCTGGTGCCGGCGAGGGCGGCCGCAGTTGGCAGAAAATCCCAGTGAGCCCAGACCTGGTCGCTGACCCTTCCGGCACGGATGCGTCCCGGCCAGCGGACGATCATTGGAACACGAATGCCTCCCTCGTAGAGATCCCGCTTGATTCCGCGCAGCGGACCATTACTGTCGAAAAACTCCGGATCGGCGCCACCTTCACGATGCGGCCCGTTGTCACTGGTGAAGAAGACTATCGTTTCGCGGTCAATACCGGTCTCGTGCAATCTTGCCAGAATGCGACCGACGTGGGCATCCATACGCGTCACCATCGCGGCAAAAGCGGCTTTGGGAGTCGCCTGCGAACGGTAGCCGATCGAGGGCTGGCGCGCGGGAGACGGCTCGGCGGTCAGTATGGCATCAGCCTTCTCGTTGCGAAAAGGGGTCTCGGCAAATTTGCCACGATAGGCAGCGAGCGAGTCCTCCGGAACACGCAGCTCGGCATGAGGCACGGTAAACGAGAGGTAGACGAAGAACGGGCGTGAGCGGTGGCGATCAATGAAATCAACCGCCGCGTCAGTGAAGAGGTCATTGACGAAATCACGATTGACATCGATCGGGAAGACCTCGCCATTCTTCCAGAGATGGCTCGTATACTGACGATGGGCGTGGGTATGATCGAGGATGCCAAAGGACTCATCAAAGCCCTGGCGATCCGGTCTCCCGGTCGTTGCCGACGTCCCCAGCCCCCACTTGCCAAAGACCGCAGTGCGATAGCCGGCCGCGTGCAGCACACTGGCGACGGTCACCTCCTCGGGGCGTAGTGGATAGTCTCCATTTCCGCGAATGCGGCTGTGGCCGGTATGGAGGCCGGTCATGAGCGAAGCACGTGACGGGGCGCAGACGGTGCTGCCGGAGTAGTAGCTGGTGAACCTCACCCCCTCGGCAGCCATGCGGTCGAGATGCGGAGTGGCAAATTGCCGCTGGCCATAAGCGCCAAGATCTCCATAACCGAGATCATCGGCCTGGATAAAGATGATATTGGGCGGTCGGCGGGCACCGGCCGGCGGCAGCACTGGCAGCAGCATGGCCAGCATCAATAGCGCAATGATTGTCGCGTTGCGTCTCACGATCAACCTCCCGACGGTCAGAATCGCCACGTTTAATCCGGGCCGGAACGGGCAACATTGGAATACGGTTCGCTGGAACCGTCACAACTCACGGACGTGTTTCAATATTGGCTGTTTCGGTGTCGGCTGTTTCTGTTAAATGAAAGACCTCTTCCAGCGGCAGAGATACCGGGCTGGCGTCATCATTGGTCAGCATCAGCCCGCGCATGCTGACCCACCATCGCTGACAGACTTCGGTGCCGGCAATCGCCTGCCATCGCTCTTCGGACTCAATCTCGACATAACCGAAGAGATCACCATTTCTTCGATCGAGAAAGATCGAGTAATTGTGCGCCCCATGAGACCTGAGAGTGTCTTCCAGTTCCGGCCAGATCGGGTTGTGGCGATGGTGGTATTCCACCTCACAACCGGGCTTGAGTTTCATCAGAAATGCCTTGCGAATCAAGCTGCCTCCGTCTTATTTCAGGCCCCACTCGTCAGTCTCGACGATCTTCCAACCGGTGAAGGTGGCATCGACCCCGGATTTACACCAGAGTCCGGTTCTGATCTGCGGTGGAATGCCAACCCGCTCACGGGACTCTTTGAGCGAGGGAAGATGTGAATGATTGATGTAGAGAGCGACCGTTTCGCGCGTCAGGACGACACGAATTGGAAGATGATTAAGTCGATACCCCTTCAGATCGACCCTCGCAATGGTGGAGAGAGCAGGTTGTGTCCGGGCATCGAAGGCGGCCTCGACTTCGAGCCCGCTACCCGTGGCAATCAGAGCGAGGCGAATGAGCAGCCCTCCCTCCTGATTGAGAGGCTGCAGCAGCAGGCCGGCCTGCTGAGTGACCACCGCAAGGCTCAGATCGATCTTCCCGGTTGAGAAGATGCGCGACGAAGGCGAGGCGAGGCCATCACCAGCAACACTGGTGAGTCGCAACCCCGGGCGCCCTTCATGCTCGACGGGCCTCGCCTTGCAATTGTCGAATTGCCAGCCGCTGCCCGGGTCACTCACCCGGGCAAGATCCGGGCGAAACCTCTTTGCACCGTAGGTGCTGATGCCGACACCAAGAAAAGACAGGCGCAACGCCTCGCTGAGCGTCTCTTTCCAGTTAACCATTCTCTCTTTCCTTGTGCGATAATTTCGCACGTTAGACACTAAAGAAAAATTGTCGGAATGACAACCGGAATGGCGCCCGGATTGACCATTAGTGCGGGGTTTGATCCAAAACCTGGTCGTGAGTCTGGTAAGGTCATGCGTGCGGTAAGAATCTGATCAGTTGACCGGGGTTAGAGCCCGGCTTTTCGAAGGAGTGAATGATTTATGAAGTTGGCAAGGAGCAATGGATTGCGGGTAGCAGCGGTGCTCATGCTGGGAGTGGTGATGTTGGGATGGTCGTATACCCGGCGGTCGAGTGCGCAGGAATTGGCAGGAGAGAAGGGGCCGGTCGATCTCAAAGGGCTGAGTTACCGGCTGGTGGGACCAGCCTGGGGTGGGCGGGTATCACGAGTCACGGGGATTCCGGGGACGGGGATCTTCTATGCGGCAACGGCCTCGGGAGGCGTCTGGAAATCGACTGATCACGGGGCGACCTGGCGCTCGATCTGGGATGATCAGCCAATCTCGTCAATTGGCTCGATTGCGGTGGCACCGTCGGATCAGAACATCATCTATGTCGGCTCAGGGGAAGCCAACATCCGCGGCAATGTCGCAGCGGGAAACGGGATCTATAAATCGACTGATGCGGGCAGGACCTGGCAACATGTCTGGAAGCAGGAAGGGCAGATCGGGACCATGGCCGTACACCCGGGCAATCCGGAGATCGCCTTCGCCGCGGTGCTCGGGCATGCCTTCGGTCCGAATCCGGAACGCGGAGTCTACCGGACAGTCGATGGAGGCCGAACCTGGCAGCAGGTGCTGAAGAAAGACGAGGTAACGGGCGCGTCAGATGTGGCGATCGACCCCTCAAACCCGAATATCGTCTTTGCTGGTCTCTGGCAGGCGCGGCGATATCCGTGGGATCTGCAGAGTGGCGGGCCGGGGAGTGGCCTCTATGTCAGCCGCGACGGCGGGACGACCTGGAGCCAGCTCAAAGAGAAGGGCCTGCCGGATGGCAT